>NZ_JBFAVD010000021.1:0-159621 GCF_040679615.1 Streptomyces sp. NPDC052225
CGCGCAGTTCCCCGCGCCCCATCAGGGGCGCGGGGAACTGCGCGACCAGCCCGACTCAACCGTCAGCCGCCGACCCTTCCGAGCCCCCCGGGCTCTTCGGCGGACGCCCCCGCCGGGCAATAGGCGCCGCGGAACCGGGCAACCGCCCCGCCTCGGCGAGCGCCCGCCTCAGCAAGAACTCGATCTGCGCGTTGGCGGACCGCAACTCGTCCCCGGCCCACCGCGCCAGCGCCTCGTACACCGCCGGATCGAGCCGCACCAGAACCTGCTTACGCGCCGGAGGCGGTGGCGGGGTCACTGGTAGAGCGTCCCCGTGTTGAGCACCGGCTGCGCCGCGCGGTCACCGCAGAGCACGACGAGCAGGTTCGAGACCATCGCCGCCTTGCGCTCCTCGTCCAGCGCCACGAAGTCCTGCTCCGTGATGCGGGCGAGTGCGTCCTCGACCATGCCGACCGCGCCGTCCACGATGAGGCGACGGGCCGCGACCACGGCCCCGGCCTGCTGGCGCTGGAGCATCGCCGAGGCGATCTCGGGGGCGTACGCGAGGTGCGTGAAGCGGGACTCGATGATCTGGACGCCGGCCGCCTCGACCCGCGCGTGCAGTTCGACGGCGAGCTTCTCGGTGATCTCCTCGGCGTTGCCGCGCAGCGAGAGGCCCTCCTCGTCGTGCGCGTCGTAGGGGTACTCGATGGCGATGTGACGTACGGCGGCCTCGGTCTGCGTGGAGACGAACTCCAGGAAGTCGTCGACCTCGAACGACGCCTGCGCGGTGTCCTCCACCTTCCACACGACGACCGCGGCGAGCTCGATCGGGTTGCCGTACGCGTCGTTGACCTTCAGGACGGCGGTCTCGTGGTTCCTGACCCGCGTCGAGATCTTCGTACGCGAGGTGAGCGGGTTGACCCAGCGCAGCCCGTCCGTGCGGATCGTGCCCCGGTAGCGGCCGAAGAGCTGGACGACGCGGGCCTCGCCCGGCGCCACCATGTTCAGGCCGCACATGGCGAAGAACGCGGCGATCGCGATCACGACCCCCAGGATGATCAGCGCCGCCTTGGCGCCGTCCGAACCGCTCGCCGAGCCGATGGCGATGAGCCCGGCGCCGACGAGCAGACCGACGAGGCCGAGCAGCAGCGCGAGCCCGCCGCCGATGCTGTGGGCGGCGACTTCGCGGACGCGTGCTTTGGGCATCTGCGGTACGTCGGGTGTGGCGGATGTGGCGTCCGTCTCGGACATGGCGGTCCCCGTTTCTCTGAGCTGGGGGTTCACGACAGGTGTGCCGTGAACCGGTCTAGCAAAGTGATATCACTTTACGCCCCTCGGCAACCATCCGCACGCCCCGATCGTCGGTTCCCATGGGGTAGGTGCTGATTGTCACGTCCGGAAATGACCGGATCGGCAGGGTTTTGCCATAAGTGGCGGTGTTAGCTTCATGAGCTGATTCAGCACGGAAGACACAGCGGACGACCGAGTACACGCGAGTGCACGAATGGGTACCCGAACGAGAAGCGGAGCAACTGAGGTCATGGGCCGAGCCGATGCGAGGAAAGCGCGCAAGCGCGCGTCGCGGCCTTCGGGCATACGCCGCTTCTTCACGTGGAAGAAGCTCCTGGGCGCGTTCTTCGGGTTCGTGCTGTTGTGCATGGGCGCGTTCGTGGTGCTGTACCTGGTGATCGACGTGCCCGAGGGCAACCCGGACGCCGAGATGCAGAGCAACATCTTCAAGTACAGCGACGGCTCGACCATGGCCCGCACGGGCAAGGTCAACCGCGAGCTCGTCGACCTCGCCGAGGTGCCCAAGCCCGTACAGCGGACGTTCGTCGCCGCCGAGAACAAGTCGTTCTACAGCGACAAGGGCGTCGACCTCAAGGGCACCGCCCGCGGCATGATCAACACGATCACCGGCAAGGGCAAGCAGGGCGGTTCGACGATCACCCAGCAGTACGTGAAGAACTACTACCTCACGCAGGACCAGACCGTCACGCGCAAGCTGAAGGAACTGGTCATCTCGCTGAAGGTGGACCAGAAGAAGTCCAAGGACGACATCCTCGCCGGGTACATCAACACCAGCTACTACGGCCGCGGCGCCTGGGGCATCCAGGCCGCGGCGCAGGCGTACTACGGCATCGACGCCAAGGAGCTGAACGTCCAGCAGGGCGCGTACCTCGCCGCGCTGCTCCAGGCCCCCAGCCAGTACGACTGGGCCAACGCCTCGGAGACCGGCAAGGAACTGGTCAAGGCGCGCTGGAACTACGTACTCGACAACATGGTCGACATGCACTGGCTCAGCGCGAGCGACCGCCAGGGCATGCGGAAGTTCCCCACGCCGCACGAGCCGAAGGCCGCGAGCGGGCTCCAGGGGCAGGAGGGGTACCTCTACCAGGCCGCCAAGGCCGAGGTGATGAAGGACCTGAACCTGACCGACGCGCAGTTCGACGCCGGCGGCTACACGGTCACGCTCAGCATCGACCGCAAGAAGCAGAAGCAGCTGGAGAAGTCGGTCAAGGAGCAGCTGACCGACAACCTCGACCCGAAGAGCAAGAAGGCCGACGCGCGCGTGCAGGCCGGTGCCGTCTCGGTCGCCCCGAAGACCGGCAGGGTCGTCGCCATGTACGGCGGTACGGGCATCTCCGAGCACTGGACGAACAACGCCACGCGTACCGACTACCAGCCCGCCTCCACCTTCAAGCCGCTGATCCTCGCGGCCGCCCTGGAGAACAACGCCAAGACGCAGAACGGCTCGTCGATCGAGGCGAGCACGATCTACGACGGCACCAACAGGCGGCCCGTCGTCAACGACGGCAAGAAGGTCGGCTTCGCCCCGCCGAACGAGGACGACCACAGCTACGGGCCGGTCACCGTGCAGACCGCCATGAACAAGTCCATCAACTCCGTCTTCGCGCAGATGGGCGCCGACGTCGGCATGCAGCAGGTGATGGACACCGCCGAGAAGCTCGGCATGTCCGGCGACGACCTCAAGCCGTACGCGGCCCAGACGCTCGGCACCATGGGCGCGAGCCCGATGGAGATGGCCGGCGTCTACGCCACCCTCGACAACCACGGCAAGAAGGTCACCCCGCACATCGTGAAGTCGGTGTCCGTGAAGGGCGAGGAGGTCGAGCTGCCGGAGTCGGACGGTGAGCAGGTCATCAGCCGCGGCGCCGCCGACTCGGTCACCTCGGTCCTGACCGGCGTGGTCGACGACGGTACGGCGAAGGCCTCGGTGCGGGACAACCCGGCGCGCGACGGCCAGCAGGTCGCGGGCAAGACCGGTACCTCCGACGACAACAAGTCGGCCTGGTTCACCGGGTACACGCCGGACCTGGTCACGTCGGTGGGCCTGTTCGGCGAGGGCCCGCTGAAGACGGCGGAGGCGGGCAAGCACGTCTCCATGAAGGGCGCCGGCGGCCTCCCGCGCGTCGACGGCGGCAGCTTCCCGGCTCGCATCTGGGCGCAGTACACCTTCAACTCGTCCAGCGCCAACGGCAAGTTCGACCTCGACACCGACATGGGCGCGGGCGTCGCCCCGACCACCACGGCGCCGGCCACGCCGACCGAGGAGCCGACGACCGAGTCGCCCACGGAGGAGCCGACCACGGAGCCGCCGTCCACGTCGACCTCGCCGACCGAGGAGCCGACCACCGAGCCGCCGACGGACGAGCCGACCGAGCCGACCACGGACCCGACCGACACGGGGGACCCGACCGGCGGGATCACGCTCGATCCGGTGGACCCGCAGAACGACACGGGCAACGGCAACGGCAGAAACTGACCGCGCACAGCCGAAGGGGCGCCGGGAACCACGAGGTTCCCGGCGCCCCTTCGCGTCGTTCAAAGACAGGCTCTCAGCCGAGCCAGGTGCGCGCCGCCCCCAGCATGGCCCGTACACCCAGCTCGATCGTCGGGTCCTGGAGCGGCGCGTACTGCGGCGAGTGGTTCACGGCGACCTCCGGCGGCAGGCCACGCGACGCGAGCGTCCCCGGTTCCAGGCCCTCGAACGCCGCCCGGTCCGCCCCGCCGAAGTGCCAGAACACCGACGGGACCCCGAGCGCCTCGCCGAACAGCCCGAAGTCCTCGCTGCCGTTGATCGGCTGCGGCAGCACGAGCACGGCCTGCTCGCCGAGGACGCCGCGCAGGCCCTCGACGGTCGTCGCGGTGGCGTCCGCGGTGTTCACGGTCACGGGGAAGGAGCCCAGCGAGGTGAACTCCGGCTCCTTCGGCGCACCCGACGCCTCGCACTCCGCCCGTACGATCCTGCGCACCGCGGCGAGCACCCGCTCGCGCACGACGGGGTCCACCGAGCGGATGTTGAGCTTCAGCTCGGCCTCGTCCGGGATGATGTTCTCCTTCGTGCCGGCGTGGATCGAGCCCACCGTCACGACCGCCGCCTGCGAGGCGCCGACCTCCCGGGCGACCACGGTCTGGAGCCGCAGCACGACGGCCGCCGCCATCACCACCGGGTCGACCGTCGACTCGGGCGTCGAGCCGTGCCCGCCGCGCCCGAAGAGCCGTACGCGGTAGCTGTCCGAGGCCGCCATGACAGGGCCCGGCCGGGTCACCGCGACCCCCGCGGGGAACGGGCCGACATGCTGGCCCAGGCACACATCGGGCTTCGGGAACCGCTCGGCGAAGTTGTCCGCCAGCATGTCCCGCGCGCCCTCGCCGATCTCCTCGGCGGGCTGGAACACGGCGACGACCGTGCCCCGCCACGCGTCGCGGTGCGCGACGAGCTGCGCCGCCGCGCCCAGCAGACACGTCACGTGCATGTCGTGTCCGCAGGCGTGCATCACCGGTACGTCGTTGCCGTCGCGGTCGATGCCGCGCGCCACGGACGCGTACGGCAGGCCGGTCGCCTCCAGGACGGGCAGCCCGTCCATGTCGGCGCGCAGCAGGACGACCGGGCCCTCGCCGTTGCGCAGCACGCCGACGACGCCGGTGCCGCCGACGCCCTCCGTCACCTCCCAGCCGCCCTGCGCGCGCAGCCGCGCCGCGACGATGCCCGCGGTGCGGGTCTCCTGGAGGGACAGCTCGGGGTGCGCGTGCAGGTCCTGGTAGAGCGCGCGCAGGTCGGGCAGGAGGGCGTCGAGGCCCTCGAAGAGGGAGACGGTCACGGAGTCAGCTCGCTTTCTGCGGTGTCTGCGGTGTCTGTGGTCTTTACGGGGAGGGGCTCGGGCAGCCGCAGCGCCCGCCGGAAGGAGACCGAGTCCTGCGGTGTGAGGCACGCGAGGACGGCGGCGATCACGGCGCCCACGACGAGGAACCCGAACGCGGCACCGAACCCCGCCGCGTCCGCGAGCAGCCCCATCGCGGTCGGCGCGACGACCCCGCCCAGCTGGCCGCCGAAGGTGATCAACCCGGCGGCGGCGCCGGTCAGTTCGGGCGGCAGGCTGCGCAGCGGCACCGCGAAGATCGGCATGTAGGAGAGGGACGCGGCGGAGATGGCCACGGTCATCCAGGCGACGAACGCGACCGTGCCCGACGCCGTGGCCATCAGGAGCAGCGCCAGCGAGGAGACGGTCATGGCGGGGACGACGATCTTGCGCTGGTGCCCCTCGAAGCGGTCGGCGAGCCGGCCGCCCGCGATCACGGCGACGGTCGCGGCGCCCGCGGGCAGCACGGCGAGCGCGCCCGCCGAGGTCAGCGAGAGGCCGCGCTCGTCGTTGAGGTACGACGGCACCCAGGTGTTCAGGCCCCACACGATGATGTCGTAGCCGAAGAACATCCCGGCGAACGCCCACATCGTGCCCGAGCGCACCACGGCCCCGGTGCCGCCCGCCGGGGGAGCGGTGACCGCGGCCCGCGGCTCGGGCAGCCACAGCCGTACCGCCGCGTACACGAAGACACCGACGGCGGCGACGCTGAAGAACGCCGAACGCCAGCCGAAGTGCGCGATGAGCGGGGCCGCGACCAGCGGCGCGACGACCGCCGCCACCGCGTTCGAGGACTGCACCAGACCGTTGGCGCCCATCCGCTGCCCCGGCGTGGTCCGCTCGCTGACCGCCTTCATCGAGGCGCCCGGGAAGATCCCCTCGGCCACCCCGAACAGGAAGCGGACCACGAGCAGGATCGCGAACGACCCGGCGAGCCCGGTCAGCGCCGTGAACACCGACCAGATCAGCAGCGCCCAGCAGGTGACCCGCTTCGCGCCGAAGCGGTCGGCGAGCATGCCGCCGGGGATCTGGCAGACGGCGTACGCGACGAAGAAGACGGAGACCGCGATGCCCTGCTGGGTGCGGCTGAGGTCGAACTCGTCGCCGATCGAGGGCAGGGCGAGGTTGATGACGAGCCGGTCGACGTAGTCGATCAGCCAGGCCGCGAAGAGCAGCCCGACCGTGATCTTCGCGCTCCGGTCGAGGCGTTCCCTGGTGCTGGCGCTCGCAGATGTGGCCACGGGCACTCCTTCTAGAGTGGGCGTGCTGGTGCGGGGATGCGGCTCGGAAGTGGGGACAGAATCCGGCCGCCGTGCGGGAAGGCGACTCAGATGCAGGAAATCGGCGGCACGGGACCACTCGTGCCGGAATCCGCCGCAGCCTTCGGGGAGGCGGATCTCGCCCTCGTCGACGCTCTCCAGACCGATCCGCGCGCCCCCTGGAGCCGGATCGGACCGGCCGTCGGCATCGACGCGACGACCGCCGCCCGCCGCTGGGCGCGTCTGGAGCGGGAGGGCCTGGCCTGGGTCACGGCGTACGCGGGTCCGGCCACGGCGACCGTCGCGTACGTCGAACTCACCTGCACACCGGGCGCGGTGGAGGAGCTGACGGCCCGCCTCGTCGCCCTGCCCTGGGTGTTCAGCGCGGAGCACGTGGCCGGCGACTTCGACCTGTTCCTGTCGGTCGCCGCCCGCGACCTGCCCGCGCTGGGGCGCCGCGTCAGCGATTCCCTCGGCCGCCTGCCCGGGGTGCGCGCCACCCGGACCCGGCTGAGCATGCGGCTCTACCAGGAGGGCAGCGGCTGGAAGGTGCGGGCCCTGGAACCCGCGGGGCGCGCCCGGCTCGCGCCGGCCGCCGGGCACCTCCCGACGCGGCGCGCGTTCCGGCCCCGCGACGAGGTCGACACGCAGCTGCTGCTCGCCCTCGGCGAGAACGGCCGCGCCGGATACGCGGAGCTGGCCGAGCGCGTCGGCATCAGCGAGTCGACCGTACGGCGCAGGCTCGCCCGCGAACTGCGCGACCGCGAGATCCTGCTCCGCTGCGACCTGGCCCAGCAGCTCGCCGGCTGGCCCGCGCTCGCCACCTACCGGGCGACCGTCCCGCACGGCGAACTCGACGCCACGGGAGCCGCGTTGGCCCGGCTGCCGCAGATGCGCATGTGCACCTCGGTCACCGGGTCCTGCAATCTGCTCTTCTCCGTCTGGCTGCGCGACCTCGACGGCATGACGACCCTGGAGTCCCTCCTCGACGACCGCTTCCCCGGGCTGCGCGTCGAGGACCGGTCGGTGACCCTGCGCACCGCGAAGCGCATGGGCCGCGTCCTCGACGACACGGGCCGGGCGACGGGGTACGTACCCGTGGGTCTTTGAGGGCTCCTGAGGCGGTTACCGCGGGTGCGCCGCGCGCCACGCCGCCATCGACGCGTCCCAGTCGTCACCGTTCAGCGCCGTCAGCGAGGCGGGGAAGAGGCCGTCCTCCTCCTTGGCGATGTGTCGGTGCAGCTCGTCGGCCGCCTCCTTGAACCGGCGTACGTCACCAGGGTCTGTGAGGTCCAACTCCGGGAGCAGCGCGGCGAGTTCACGGTGCTCGGCGACCAGGGCGTCGATGTAGCCCGCGTACTCCGGGTCGGCGTGCATCGCCGCGAACAGGCCGTCCTCCTCGCCCTTCCAGTGCGCGGCCAGCTCTGCCGCCATGGTGTCGACGAGCACCCGCGCGGCCACCGCGTCCCCGCGCTCCAGGGCCCGCACCGCGTCACCCGCGGCATCGGTGACGCGCTCGTGCTCGGCGATGAACTCCTTGATCAGCGGGATCTCACGGCATCCGCAGTAGTGGCACATGCCCTCATTGCAGACGCCCGCCACCGGCCGCACCAGCCCGACAGCCGGACGGGGGGCACCGCTCACCCGCCCGGCCGACAGGCTCTACGGCACCGGCAGCTCGAACCACACGACCTTCCCCGTCGACAGGCGCGTCGCGCCCCACCGCCGGGCGAGGCGGTTCACGAGGTAGAGGCCGCGACCGCCCTCGTCGGTGGCCCGCGCCTGGCGCAGGCGCGGCAACTGCGGTACGTCGTCGCCGACTTCGCAGCGCAGCACGTCGGTGCGCAGCAGGCGCAGCGTCACCGGGCGCGAGGCGTACCGCACGGCGTTCGTCACGACCTCGCTGACGAGGAGTTCGAGCGAGTCGGAGAGGTCCTCGAGTCCCCAGCGGGCCAAGGCACTTCGGGCCAGGCGTCGGGCCCGGCCGGGGGCCGCGTCCTCCGGGTCGAGGAACCAGTACGCGACATCGCTCGGCGCGATCCCGTCGAACCGGGCGGCGAGCAGCGCGATGTCGTCGTCCCGGTCGCCCGGGCCGAGCATGTCGAGCACCTCGTCGCAGAGCGCTTCGAGCGGCGGCGGATGGTCGGGGCCGGTCAACTGCGCGGTGGCGGCGAGCCGTTCACGCAGCTGCTCTATCCCCGTCCACACGTCGCGCAGCCGCGACTCGACGAGCCCGTCCGTGTACAGGAGCAGGGTCGCTCCGGCCGGCGCGTCCAGCTCCACGGCCTCGAAGTCGACGCCGCCGACACCGATCGGCGCCCCCGGCGGCACCCGCAGCACCTCGGCGCGCCCGCCCAGGTGCAGCAGGACCGGCGGCGGATGCCCGGCGTTGGCGATCGTGATGCGGTGCGCGACGGGGTCGTAGACCGCGTACAGGCACGTGGCCATGCGGTCGGTGCCGAGCCGCTGCGCCTGCTCGTCGAGGTGGTGCAGGACCTCCTGCGGCGGCAGGTCGAGCCCGGCGAGGGTCTGCGCGGTCGTCCGCAGCTGCCCCATGATGGCCGCCGATGTCATGGAGTGCCCCATGACATCGCCCACCACCAGCGCGACCCGGCTGCCCGGCAGCGGGATCGCGTCGTACCAGTCGCCGCCGACCCGCGCGGTCTCCGCCGCGGGGAGGTAGCGCGAGGCGAGCCGTACGCCCGTGGGGTTCGGCAGCGTCTCGGGCAGCATCGTGCGCTGCAACTCGTCCGCGATATAGGCCTCGCGCCCGTACAGGACCGCCTTGTCGATGCCCAGCGCGCTGTGCGTGGCGAGCTGCCCCGCCACCAGGAGGTCGTCCGCGTCGAAGGCGGGCCGGTCCGGGCGGCGCAGGAAGACGGCCGCGCCGATCACCCGGCGCCGCCCCCGCAGCGGCGCCAGGATCGCGCGGTGTCCGGTGGGCAACGGCTGCTCCACGCCCAGGAGTTCGGGCAGTGCGGCGAGCGCCGCGGGCGAGTCCGCGAACACCGGGCGCACCCCCCGCAGCACCTCGGCGAGCGCTCCGCCGGACCGCACCTCGCACAACTCGGCGCACCCGGCGGCCAGTTCACCCTGCGGCACGACGAGCGCGGCCGGCGCGCCGCTCTCCGTCTCCGTGTCGTCGGCGTCCGGGATCCGGTCGGTGCGGCGCAGCCGGAGCACCATGGGGCCGGTCGGCCGCTCGTCGCCGACGGGCAGCGGCTCGCGCAGATAGACCAGGATCGCGTCCGAGAACGTCGGCACCGTCGCCCGGCACAGCCCCATCACGATCTCGTCGAGGTCGATGCCGCGGGCGATCCGCCGGGTCGCGGCGCCGACGAACCGCAGCCGGTCCCCGTCGCGCCGCATCGCCGGCGGCTGCCCCGCGGGGCGCGGCTGCCCGGAGCGGCGCTCGGTCCCGTCCGGCGGGCCCGCGGGGCGCACCGGCTCGGGCGAGGGCGACTCGGGCTGCGAGTGCTCGGCGTCCGCCGGGGGCGGCGGTGGCGCTGCCGGGGCGCGGCGCGGCTGTTCCGGTAAGCCGCCGGTCGCCGGGTTTCCGGACGCTTCCGGGGTACGCCGCAGGGCCCCGCGGGGATCTGCGGGGCGGGCCGCCGTGCCGTGGTGGCGGCCTTCGTGGGAGCCTTGGTAAGAGGCTGAGTGCTCCGTCACGCGTGTCGAATCCGTCCGTCCGGGGCTGCGCGCCGTGTCACGTGCCGGTGCGCCGGCAGTTGAGGAACAGCTGGTGCTCGGGTGGGGCGTCCGGGCTCGCCGGAGCGTACGCGTACGTCTCCGCCCCGGTGATCTCGAAGCCCGTGTCGCGTACGACCTGGTGAAGTTCGGCCCGCAGGAATCCCGATACCCGGATTGTGTGCCCCAGGAACGGAATCTCCGCGTCATCCAGGTCGGCCTCGACCATCGACAACGCCAACCGGCCACCGGGCCGCAGCAGTCCGTGCAGCAGACGCAGCGCGCCCGGGATCTCCGCGCGCGGCAGCATCAGCAGCGTGAAGAAACACGTGATCGCGTCGAACTCGCCGCCACCGTCCGCACCTTGGGTGATCGGACGGGTGAGGTCCGTCAGGTCGGCGTGGTGGAACTCGGCCTCCGGCACGTTCTTCCGGGCCAGTTCCAGCATGCCCGCCGACAGGTCGACGCCGACCACCCGCGCTCCGGCGTCCACGAGCTGACGCGCCGTCGGAAGGCCCGTGCCGCAGCCCACGTCGAGCACCCGGGGGCCGGGCCCGAGGCCGTCCAGCATCCGCTCCACGGCGGCCAGTTGGCCCTCCTTGTGCGGGAAGGCCTCGTCGTAGCGCCCGCCGATCGCGTCGAACGCCGCGGCCTGTCCCGACCGGTCCGCCCTGCCCGTTCCACCCACGTTCACGGTCCCGCCGCCCCTCGATGACCTCATTGACATCGTGTCAGACATGCAGCCCACGCAGAGAGTTGTCGCCTGTGATGAATCCCGCGCGACCGTGATGCGCCCCTGCGTGCACTTGCGGAGGACGATCCTACGTTTCCCCCATGGGGGCGCATCAAGGGTCTCATGAGGACACGTGCGCGGGCGTACGGTCCCAGTCGGCCGGAAGCGCCGGAACCGGCCACCCGGGATCGGGCCGCCAGTGCTGCCAGCCGTCCGAGAACGGTCTGCCCCAGCCCTCGATCACCTCGACCGCGGCACGCCCCGCCTCCCGTACGGACGCGGCCTGTTCCGCGCTCATCAGCCCCACGGTCTGGGCCTGCGCGAACTCGTCCTCGTCGTGCCAGCGCCAGCTGCGGTCCGCGTACACCGACAGATCGAGGAAGTGGTCCTCGGAGTCCACGCCGCCGGACCAGCGCGCCCGCGGCTGCTCCAGGTTCACGTACCAGTTGCGGAACGTCCAGTCCTGGTCCCAGAACAGCCAGACCGACCACGGCTCACCGGGGCGCGCGAGCTTCAGGACGCCCGCGCCGAACCAGCGGTCGCGCTGGAGCGTGCGCGGTTTCGTGTAGCGGGTGGCGAGCGGCTCCCGGTGCAGCGGCGTGCCGTCGGCGAGCACCGGCTTCACGCACTCGGTGCCGGGCGCCATCCACACGGCGAGCAGGTCGGGGGAGTCCTCGACGACGGTGACCGGACGGCAGATGTGAAAGCCGTCGCCCCCGTTGGCGCGGTAGCGCCACAGGATCCGCTCCCCTGGCGCCCAGTAGTCGTCTGTCATGCGCAGATATTAGGTGCCAAGGGCATACGACGCAGCGGTCCGCGTCACGAATGCGTCAGAACGCCACCCGCTGTTACGGGTGGGTCATCCGCAGGACATCCAGCGCCTCGTCGAGCTGCTCGACGGTCAGGTCGCCGCGCTCCACGTACCCGCCGTCGAGGACCACCTCGCGGATGGTCCTGCGCTCGGCGAGGGACTTCTTGGCGACCTTGGCGGCCTCCTCGTAGCCGATGTACTTGTTGAGCGGGGTGACCACGGAGGGGGAGGACTCGGCGTACTCGCGGGCCCGTTCGCGGTTGGCGGTGATGCCGTCGACGGTGCGGTCGGCGAGCAGCCGGGAGACGTTGGCGAGCAGCCGGATCGACTCCAGGACGTTCTTGGCGATGACGGGCAGCATCACGTTCAGCTCGAAGTTGCCCGCGGCGCCGGCCGTGGCCACCGTCGCGTCGTTGCCGATCACCTGCGCGGCGACCATCAGGGTCGCCTCGGGAATGACCGGATTCACCTTCCCCGGCATGATCGACGAACCGGGCTGGAGGTCGGGCAGGTTGATCTCGGCGAGCCCGGTGCGCGGCCCGGACGCGGCCCACCGCAGGTCGTTCGCGATCTTCGTCAGGCCGACGGCAATGGTGCGCAGCTGCCCGCTGGTCTCCACGATCCCGTCGCGCGCGCCCTGCGCCTCGAAGTGGTCGCGGGCCTCGGTCAGCGGAAGGCCCGTGGCCCGTGCGACCTCGGCGATGACGGCGGCCGAGAACCCGGGCGGCGTGTTGATCCCGGTACCGACCGCCGTGCCGCCCAGGGGGAGTTCGGCGAGGCGGGGCAGGGACGCGGTGAGCCGCTCGACGCCGTAGCGGACCTGCGCCGCGTACCCGCCGAACTCCTGGCCGAGGGTCACGGGCGTCGCGTCCATCAGATGCGTACGGCCCGACTTCACGACGTCGGCGAACTCGGCCGACTTGCGCTCCAGGGACTCCGCGAGGTGCTCAAGGGCCGGGATCAGGTCGTGGCTCACGGCGGCCGTGGCCGCGATGTGGATCGAGGAGGGGAAGACGTCGTTCGACGACTGCGAGGCGTTCACATGGTCGTTGGGGTGCACGTCGCGGCCGAGTCGCTCGGTGGCCAGGGTGGCGATGACCTCGTTGGTGTTCATGTTGGAGGACGTGCCGGAGCCCGTCTGGAACACGTCGACGGGGAACTCGTCGTCCCAGCGGCCCTCGGCGACCTCGGCCGCCGCGTCCGCGACGGCGTCGGCGATGTCCTTGTCGAGGACGCCGAGGTCCGCGTTGACCTTCGCGGCGGCGCCCTTGATGCGGGCCAGGGCCTCGATGTGGGCGCGCTCGAGGCGCTGCCCGGAGACGGGGAAGTTCTCCACGGCGCGCTGCGTCTGTGCCCGCCACTTGGCGTCGGCGGGCACCCGCACCTCGCCCATGGAGTCGTGCTCGATCCGGAAACCGGCGTCATTCGGCATGGCCGTGGTCCTCCTCGTGTCGTCGTGACCCCGTCCCTGCCAGCGTCGCCCACCCGGCCGGTATTCCGCCTGTATGGCGTGCCGGTGTCGTGGGCACTCGGGGCACATGACGACGACTCTGGGCTGCTACGTCCTCGGAACCCCCGACCCTTCGGCCCTGGCCGACTTCTACCGCGCCCTGCTCGGCTGGGAGGAGATCGAGCGCGACCCCGGGTGGGTGCGGCTGGGCGAACCGGGCCGCGAGCGACCCGGTCTGAGTTTCCAGCTGGAGACCGACCACACCCCGCCGGTCTGGCCGCAGCGCCCCGGCACCCAGCAGATGCAGGCGCATCTCGACCTCCAGGTGGACGACCTGGAGGCCGAGACGGAGCGGGCCTGCGCGCTCGGGGCGACGCTGGAGGCGCACCAGCCGCAGAAGGACGTACGGGTGCTGCGCGACCCGCACGGCCACCCCTTCTGCCTGTTCCTGCCGGGCGCCTGAACGGCCGCTACGACAGCTGCGAGCCCTGGCGCACCGGGATGTGCGTGAACGTCGGCTCGGGCGCCGGGTTCTGGAAGAAGTCGTTGCCCTTGTCGTCGACGACGATGAACGCCGGGAAGTTCTCGACCTCGATCTTCCAGACGGCCTCCATGCCGTCCTCCTCGTTGTCCAGGACCTCGATCTTCCTGATGCAGTCCTGGGCGAGGCGGGCGGCGGGACCGCCGATGGAGCCGAGGTAGAAGCCGCCGTGCGTGTCGCACGCGTCGGTGACCTGCTGCGAGCGGTTGCCCTTGGCGAGCATCACCATCGAGCCGCCCGCGGCCTGGAACTGCTCGACGTAGCTGTCCATGCGGCCGGCCGTCGTCGGGCCGAAGGAGCCGGACGCGTACCCCTCGGGGGTCTTGGCCGGGCCCGCGTAGTAGACCGGGTGGTCCTTCATGTACTGCGGCATGTCCTCGCCGGCGTCGAGCCGCGCCTTGATCCTGGCGTGCGCGATGTCGCGGGCCACGACCAGCGAACCGGTCAGCGAGAGCCGGGTCTTGACCGGGTACTTGGTCAGCTCGGCGCGGATCGCGTCCATCGGCTGGTTCAGGTCGATGTTCACGACATCGCCCTCTTCCAGGTGCTCGTCCGTCGTCTCCGGCAGGAAGCGCGCCGGGTCCGTCTCCAGCTGCTCCAGGAAGACGCCCTCGGCGGTGATCTTCGCGACGGCCTGGCGGTCGGCCGAGCAGGAGACGGCGATGGCGACGGGGCAGGAGGCGCCGTGCCGCGGAAGCCGGACGACCCGCACGTCGTGGCAGAAGTACTTGCCGCCGAACTGCGCGCCGATGCCGATCTTCTGCGTCAGCTCGAAGACCTTCTCCTCCAGCTCCTTGTCACGGAAGCCGTGGCCGAGCTCCGAGCCCTCGGACGGAATCTCGTCCAGGTAGTGCGCGGAGGCGTACTTGGCGGTCTTCAGCGCGTACTCGGCGGACGTGCCGCCGACGACGATCGCGAGGTGGTACGGCGGGCACGCGGCCGTACCGAGTGAACGGATCTTCTCCTCCAGGAACTTCATCATGGAGGACTCGTTCAGGACGGCCTTCGTCTCCTGGTAGAGGAACGACTTGTTGGCCGAGCCGCCGCCCTTCGCCATGAAGAGGAACTTGTAGGCGCCGCCGTCGGTCGCGTACAGCTCGATCTGCGCGGGCAGGTTCGAGCCGGTGTTCTTCTCGTCCCACATGGTCAGCGGCGCCATCTGCGAGTACCGCAGGTTCAGGTTCTTGTAGGCGTCGTAGATGCCCTTGGAGAGCGCCTTCTCGTCCTGGCCCTCGGTGAGCACGTTCTGGCCGCGCTTGCCCATGACGATCGCGGTGCCGGTGTCCTGGCACATCGGGAGCACGCCGGCCGCCGCGATGTTCGCGTTCTTCAGCAGGTCGAGCGCCACGAACTTGTCGTTGTTCGACGCCTCGGGGTCGTCGACGATACGGCGCAGCTGCGCGAGGTGGGCCGGGCGCAGGTAGTGCTGGATGTCGTGGATCGCCTCTTCGGCGAGCTTGCGCAGCGCCTCCGGCTCGACCTTCAGGAACGTACGGCCGTCCGGCCCCTCGGCGGTGGAGACGCCCTCCGAGGTCACCAGGCGGTACGGGGTGGTGTCCTCGCCCTGGGGGAGCAGATCGGTGTACGCGAACTCAGGCATCTCGCCCATTCCTCTTTCGGCCGGGTAGCAGCTGGCATCCGTTGGCAGCGTCAACCAGCGTAGAACCTGGCGGGCGGGCCGGATCTGTGAGGTAAGGCTCAGTTCGCGGTCCGGGGCCCTGTCGCGATCTATCGCGTTTCGGTACGCTGCTGTCCGTGGACCTTCACAAGCACCCCCAGCCGACCGCTCCCGCCGCGGACCCCGCCGACCTGCGCGCGTCCGACGCCGACCGGGACCGTGTCGCGGACATCCTGCGCGAGGCGCTCGCCGAGGGCCGGCTCGACGCGGAGGAGCACGCCGAGCGGATCGAGGGGGTCTACCGCGCCAAGACCGTGGGTGAACTGGAGCCGCTGGTGCGGGACTTGCCCGGCGCCCACACCCCGCGCGCCGCGGTCCCGCACGGGCCGCCGCCGAACCAGCCGGCGCCCGGCACCATCCCGCCGCTGCCCGGCGAGAACCTGGTGGCGGTGTTCAGCAGCACCACCCGCAGGGGGCGCTGGCGGGTGGGCCGCCGCACGCACGCGTACGCCGTGTTCGGCAACGTGGAGATCGACCTCAGCGAGGCGATCTTCGAGTACCCGCAGGTCTACATCAAGGCCGTCTCCGTCTTCGGGAACGTGGAGATCACCGTCCCCGAGAACATCTCGCTGCGCGGCAGCGGCGGCGGCGTCCTCGGCAACTTCGAGGTGGACACGCTCGACGCGGCCGAGCCCGAGGCCCCCGTCGTCTACGTGGACGGCGTCGCGGTCCTGGGCAACATCGAGGCGAAGCCCAAGCGCGGCCGCATCATCCGCGATCTGCACAAGCACCTGCGCAAGCACCTGGGCTGAGGCCGGCCCGAAGGGCACACTCCGGCGACGAACTCCCGTATGCCGCGGCGAACTCCCGTGCTTCGGAACTCAGTGCATAGGCGTCGACACAGCGGGTAGAGCTTGCTGCATCGTCTCTCGCTCGCGAAAGCCGTCGTAAGCCGTCGTCAGGAGTAGACCGTGCTGCATCCGCCGCATCAGTCCCTGCAGGTCGCCACTGTTCCGCAGCAGCGGGTGCCGCTGAAGGACAGGGATCAGGACGCACCGTGGCACACGGAGGCCGTGTGCAGGCGCGACGAGGCGGGCCTCTTCTTCGCCCCTTCCAAGGAACCCACCGCCGCGCGCCTCGCGCGCGAAGAGGCGGCCAAGCGGGTCTGCGCCCGCTGCCCCGTGATGGTCGAATGCCGTGAGCACGCCCTGGTCCAGCCGGAGCCGTACGGGGTGTGGGGCGGCCTCACCGCGGCCGAGCGCCGCGTCGTCCTCGCCCGGCGGCGGCGCCGTGACGTGGAACTGAAGACGGCGGCGCACACCATAGCGGCGGCCGGTTAGGACGTGTGCCGAGGGCGCCCCGCGATGCGCGGGGCGCCCTCAACTGCGTACGGTCAAAGGCTACTTGGCGCGCTCGAAGTCGATCGAGCTGTACGCGCGCAGCTTGCTCAGCCGGTGCGTGGAGTCGATGCGGCGGATCGTGCCGGACTTGGAGCGCATCACGAGGGACGAGGTGTGGGCGCGCTCGGAGCCGTAGCGCACGCCGGGAAGCAGTTCGCCGTCGGTGATGCCGGTGGCGACGAAGAAGACGTTCTCGCCGGAGACCAGGTCGTCCGTGGACAGGACCCGGTCCAGGTCGTGCCCGGCGTCGATCGCGCGCCGGCGCTCCTCGTCGTCCTTCGGCCACAGCTTGCCCTGGATCACGCCGCCGAGGCACTTGATCGCGCAGGCCGAGATGATGCCCTCGGGGGTGCCGCCGATGCCGAGCAGCAGGTCGACGCCGCTCTCCTCCTGGACGGCGAGGATCGAGCCCGCGACGTCGCCGTCGGAGATCAGCTTGATCCGGGCGCCGGCCTCGCGGACCTCCTTGATGATGCCCTCGTGGCGCGGCCGGTCGAGGATGACGACGGTGACGTCCTCGGGGGAGGCCTTCTTCGCCTTGGCGACGCGGCGGATGTTCACGGCCACCGGGGCGTTGATGTCGACGTAGTCCGCGGCCTCGGGGCCGGCGGCCAGCTTGTCCATGTAGAAGACGGCGGACGGGTCGAACATCGTGCCGCGGTCGGCGGCGGCGAGCACGGCCACCGCGTTCGGCATGCCCTTCGCGGTCAGCGTCGTGCCGTCGATCGGGTCGACGGCGATGTCGCACTCGGCGCCGGTGCCGTCCCCCACCCGCTCCCCGTTGAAGAGCATCGGGGCCTCGTCCTTCTCGCCCTCGCCGATGACGACGACACCGTCCATCGACACGGTGGAGACGAGCGTGCGCATGGCGCGGACGGCCGCACCGTCCGCCCCGTTCTTGTCGCCGCGGCCGACCCAGCGGCCCGCGGCCATCGCCGCCGCTTCGGTGACCCGGACGAGCTCCAGGGCGAGGTTGCGGTCGGGGGCCTCGGAGGGGACCTCGAGTTCGGACGGAAGCTGGTGATGCTCGGTCATCGAGACGCACCTTTCTGTTCCGGATTTCACCGGGATACGACGACGGCCGGATGAGGGTTGATGGGGCTGACTCTATCGCCAGTCCGACAATCTGAGCAGACCGCCCCACGGATGAGCGGGCGAGTGCATGTCAGACCGTACGTTTCCGGACCTCCCGGCGGAGATCATCGGGCGACCTGCGACGATGGAGCGCGTGGCAGCTAGAAACGGCAAGAAAACGGTCGGGAGTCTCGTCCTCTCCCTCGGTGCCTGCGTCGTCGCGGCCGGCGTGATCTACGTCTTCGTCCCGCACGACGAGTCGCAGAAGACGCCGATCAAGCGCGTGGACTACAGGATCGAGCTGCTGACGGCCCGCCGTGCGGCGTCGTACCCGGTGGCCGCTCCCGAGGGCCTGCCGAAGGCGTGGAAGCCGACGTCCGTGCGCTACCAGGGCGAGTCGAACGAGTCCTGGCACCTGGGCTTCCTCGACCCCGACGGCCAGTACGTCGCCGTCGAGCAGTCGACGGACCGCCCGTCCCGCTTCATCGACGAGGCGAGCCAGGGCGCGGAGAAGACGGGCCGCACGCAGCGGATCGCGGGCGAGACGTGGCGGCGCTACAAGGGCGAGAAGTACGACGCCCTGGTGCTGGAGAAGAACGGCTCGACGACGGTGGTCACCGGCACCGCCGGCTTCGACGGCCTGGCGGAGATGGCCGACGCCCTGAAGATGAAGAAGTCGACGGCGGCCTGACCGCCCCCACGCATACGGAAGAGGGGCTCCCGGCACAGTTGCCGGGAGCCCCTCTTCACGTACGCGGTGCGGCTCAGACGGTGGTGATGACCTGGTCGAGCTCAAGGCGCGGGGAGCGCGGGAACCAGGCGTCCTCGCCCGGCTTGCCGATGTTGATGACCATCAGCGGGGTGTGGTCGTCGTCCAGGAACTCCTTCTGGACGCCGGCGAAGTCGAGGCCGGTCATCGGGCCCGCGGCCAGGCCTGCGGCGCGGACGCCGATGATGAAGTAGGCGGCCTGGAGCGTCGCGTTCAGCGCGGCGGCGCCCTCGCGGACCGGGCGCTCGGAGAAGAAGGCGTCCTTGGCGGCCGGGAAGTGCGGGAAGAGCTGCGGGAGCTCCTCGTGGAACTCGTTGTCCGCGGAGAGGATCGCGACCAGCGGGGCCGACGCGGTCTTCGGCTGGTTGCCCTCGGCCATGTGCTTCACGAGGCGCTCGCGGGCCTCGGCGGAGCGGACCAGGGTGATGCGCAGCGGCGACTGGTTGAAGGCGGTCGGGCCGTACTTGACCAGGTCGTAGATCGCCTGAACCTGCTCGTCGGTCACCGGCTCGTCGGTGAACGTGTTCGCGGTGCGGGCCTCGCGGAAGAGCAGGTCCTGAGCGGCGGGGTCAAGAACGAGAGACATCGATCAACCTTCTCGGTACGACTTCGATACGAACCGCCGGCACGGTCAGGTGACCGGCCGACCGTCACGACAGTACGCCGATGAGGTTCAACTTTCAACAAACCCCTGAGTGACCCTGTTCACCCCCGCTCACTCCTCTTCGTCGGGGGCGTCCTCCGCGTCCTCCCCCTCGGCGTCCTGCGCGAGCGCCGCGTCGAGCCGGGCCCGCGCCCCGTCCAGCCAGCGCCGGCACACCTTCGCCAGCTCCTCGCCGCGCTCCCACAGGGCGAGTGACTCCTCCAGTGTCGTGCCGCCGGCCTCCAACCGCCGTACGACATCGATCAGTTCGTCCCGCGCCTGCTCGTAGCCGAGTGCTTCGTCCGCCGTCTTCGTGGCCATGCTGCTGTCCGTCCTCACGCTTCGTTCTCGGTCACTTCTACGCTGAACTCGCCCTCGGCGACCCGGGCGCGCAGCCGCTCCCCGGGCTCCGCCTCGTCCGGTGCCCGCACCACGTGGCCGTCCGCCTTCTGCAGCACCGCGTAGCCACGCTTGAGCGTGGCCGCGGGGGAGAGGGCGACCACGCGCGCGTGCGTGTGGGTCAGCTCGGAGTCGGCCCGGTCCAGGAGATGGCCGAGGGTGCGGCGACTGCGCTCGGCCAGCGCCGCGATCTGCTGCTCGCGCTCGTCGATCATGCGGTGCGGGTCCTCTATCGACGGCCGGGCGAGCGCCGAGGCGAGCCCCCGCTCCTCCCGGTCGATGAACGCCTCCACGCTGCGCCGCGCCCGGTCCCGCAGGAAGCGCACCCGCTCGTACTCCTCGCCGACGTCCGGCACGACCTTCTTCGCGGCGTCCGTCGGGGTGGAGGCGCGCAGGTCGGCGACGTGGTCGAGGAGCGGGTTGTCCGGCTCGTGGCCGATCGCCGAGACGACGGGCGTACGGCAGGAGGCCACGGCCCGTACGAGCTGCTCGTCGGAGAACGGGAGCAGGTCCTCCACGCTGCCGCCGCCGCGCGCGACGACGATGACGTCCACGTCCTCCATCGCGTCCAGATCCTTGACCGCCTGGACGACCTGGGTCACCGCATGGACACCCTGTACCGGTACGTTGCGCACCTCGAAGCGGACGGCGGGCCAGCGGTGCCGCGCGTTCTCCAGGACGTCGCGCTCGGCCGCCGAGGCGCGGCCGCAGACGAGCCCGATGAGCTGCGGCAGGAACGGCAGCGGCTTCTTGCGGTCGGCCGCGAAGAGCCCCTCCGCGGCCAGCGACTTCTTCAACTGCTCGAGCCGCGCGAGGAGTTCACCGACGCCGACCGGCTTGATCTCGGCGGCGCGCAGCGACAACTGACCGCGCGGCGCGTACCACTCCGGCTTCGCGTGCACGACGACCCGTGAGCCCTCGCGCACCACGTCCGCCACCGCGTCGAACACCTGCCGGTAGCAGGTGACCGAGACCGAGATGTCGTACGACGGATCGCGCAGCGTCAGGAACACGACACCGGCGCCGGGCCTGCGCGACAACTGCGTGATCTGCCCCTCGACCCACACCGCGCCGAGCCGGTCGATCCACCCGCCGATGAGACGGGAGACCTCGCCTACGGGGAGGGGGGCGTCCGGGGACGTGTTGGCAGCCATGCCGTGAGGGTAGTCGCCGGGACCGACATCGCCGGAGGTCCTGGGGGTGGTCCGGCCCGGGGCGGGGCGTGGCGCGCCACCGTGGGAACGGTGCGCGGTTTTAACTTCCTTTCATGACAAGAGCGACAAAACTGACAAAAGGGATCACGTTGGCCGCCGGCTGCGTCGTCTGCACCGCCGCGGTCACCGCCCTGTCCGGGGCCCCGGCCGGCGCCGCCGTGGCCCGCGACACCGTCACCATCGGCAACCCCGTCGAGGGGAGCAACGGATTCGGCGTCGTCACCGAGGGCGACGCCACCCTCGGCTCCACCGAGTCCGAGGGGCCCGTCGCGATCGGCGGCGACCTCACCATCGGCCCGGGCTACAACGTCGCCCTCAACGACACCGGCACGTACACCGCCCCCGGCGACAGCAGCCCCACCGCCCTCATCGTCGGCGGCAGGATCAACTACACCGACAGTGCCCAGGACGGCGTCCTCAAGGTCCTGCGCGACGGCTACGTCAAGATCGGCGACCTCAGCGGCAGCCAGGTCCTGAACACGGACACCAACGGCGCGACCGTCCACACCCACATCGACGCCACCGGCGCGGCCTACGACGCCACGCCCCGCATCGAACTCACCACCACCCAGTCCGCGGCCTCCGTCGGGCAGCGCCCCATGGACTTCGCCTCGCTGTTCAGCACCTACCGCACCCGCGCCGACACCATGGCCGAGTGCGCCGGCACCGTAGAACTGCGCGACGGCGGCGGCACCGTGCTGTCCGGTCCCGAGGACATCACGCCCGGCGGGCAGGTGCGGATCTCCCTTCGGAGCGGGCAGACCAATGTGCTGCGCCTGACGGGCGAGCAGCTCGACAACATCGGCACGCTCACCTTCGACGACCAGCCGTCAGCCGACACCCCGCTGCTCGTCGTGGTCGACACCACCGGCACCGGTTCGCAGTTCACCTGGCACACGCCGACCCTCGCGGGCGTCTCCGGCGCGCAGGCCCCGTACATGCTGTGGGACTTCCCCGACGCCACCGACATCACGATCGCGGACGGCGACACCGTCGAGGGCACGATCTTCGCGCCGCGCGCCCGGCTCACCGACCTCGACCCCTCCAACATCGAGGGCGACGTCATCGTGAAGGAGCTGATCGCCGGGCCGGTCAGCCCCGTCACCCAGCAGTACGTGAACGCCGGGGAGATCCACTACTTCCCGTTCGACGCGAGCCTGGAGTGCGGCGACACCATGCCGTCGACGGCGACCCCCACCCCGAGCCCGTCGCAGACCACCACGGAGCCGACGCCCTCGCCGTCCACGAGCACCCCGCAGCCGAGCCCGACCCCGTCGTCCCCGGGGCCGGCCACCACACCACCGGCCCCCCGGCCCACGCCCACCGGCGGCGAACTGGCGAACACCGGCACAGGCCGCGCCCTGTGGCTGCTCTCGGGAGTCGCCGCCGTCCTCGCCGGCACCGGCACCACCCTGACGCTGTGGTCACGCAGACGCCGCGGGCAGCACGAGGGCTGAGGCGTCTACGAGGAGTGCTCCGCCGCCGGAGCGGAGTCCGCGATGCCCCGGCGGTTCTGCACCAGCAGCACCACGAGCCCCACCACCAGCCAGATCGCGCCCACGACCTGCGCGGCCCCGGACGCCTCCACGATCACCGCGACAGTGATCGCCGCGCCGACGACGGGGACCAGGATGTGCCGCCACCAGATCACGGGCCCGCCCCGGCGCCGTACGGCGAAGTACCCGACCACGCTCGCGTGCAGCAGCGTGAAGGCGGTCAGGGCGCCGATGTCGACGACCGAGACCAGGTGGTCCATCCCGTCGTCGCGGCTGGCCGCCCACACCGCCGCGACCAGCGTGATCAGCGCGGCGATGAGCAGCGCGGGCCGCGGCACGCCCGAGTTCGTACGGGACAGGGCCTTCGGCAGGCGGCGGTCGCGGGCCATCGCGAACAGCAGCCGGCCCGCCGCGGCCTGCCCGGCGAGGGCCGCGAACGCCGCCCCGATCGCCTTGCTCACCGCCACCAGGTCGTGCAGCCAGCCGCCGACGGACGCGTCGACCGCGTCGTAGAACGCCGAGCCCTGCAACCCGGGATCCTTCGCGAGCTGCGCCGACGTCGTCGGCTCCAGGAGCGCCACCAGGTACGTCTGCGCCACGAACAGGACACCGGTCAGCGCCAGGCAGAACAGCACGGCCCGCGCCACCTTCGCCGAGCCGCCCGTGACCTCCTCCGCGAACGTCGCGATCGCGTCGAAGCCCAGATACGACAGGACGGCGATGGACACCGCGCCGATCACCGCCGACAGCGCGAACGCGCCCTGCGTCCCGTCGCCCGACAGCGGCGACAGCCAGCCGCGCTGCGCCCCGTCCCGGGCGAGGATCACGATCGCCGACACGATGAAGACGAGCAGCACCACGATCTCCAGGGCCAGGACCGCGAAGCCGACCCGGGCCGCCGCGCGCACGCCCCACAGGTTGAGCAGTGTCGTGATGACCACCGCGAGCGCCGTCCACACCCACCGCGAGACCGACGGGACCAGCGAGTTCATCGCGATCCCGGAGAAGAGGTACGCCACCGCGGGGATGAGCAGATAGTCCAGCATCGCCATCCAGCCCGCGATGAAGCCCGGCCCCTTGCCGAGCCCCACGCGCGCGTAGGCGTACACAGAGCCCGCGCGCGGAGCGACCCGCACCATCTGCGCGTAGCTGAATGCGGTGAACGCCATCGCGACCGTCGCCACGATGTAGACGAGCGCGACGGCGCCGTGCGACTTGGCGTCCAGGGTGCCGAAGACGCCGACGGGCGCCATCGGGGCGATGAACAGAAGCCCGTAGACGACGAGGTCACGGAAGCCGAGGTCGCGGCGGAGCGAACCGTCGGGGACCTCGCCGGTGGCGTCGGGGGTGGATGGTGCGGACATCGGTCCTCCGTTGACGGCGTGATCACGCAGGCCCCCAGTCTTCACGGGCGGGGGATCTTTGGCCTCCTGGGGTCGGCCTTACGATGGGACCCATGACTGCTACGACTGGCTCCCGCCGTGTCCTGCTCGCCGCCCCCCGGGGCTACTGCGCCGGTGTGGACCGTGCCGTGATCGCCGTCGAGAAAGCCCTGGAGCAGTACGGGGCCCCGATCTATGTCCGCCACGAGATCGTGCACAACAAGTACGTCGTGCAGACCCTGGAGAAGAAGGGCGCGATCTTCGTCGACCAGGCCACCGAGGTCCCGGCCGGCAACATCGTGATGTTCTCCGCGCACGGCGTCGCGCCCTCCGTGCACGACGAGGCCCGCCAGGGGCAGCTCGCCACCATCGACGCGACCTGCCCGCTGGTCACCAAGGTCCACAAGGAAGCCGTCCGGTTCGCCAATGACGACTTCGACATCCTCCTCATCGGCCACGAGGGCCACGAGGAGGTCATCGGCACCTCGGGCGAGGCGCCGGACCACATCCAGCTCGTCGACGGCCCCGAGGACGTCGCGAACGTCGAGGTCAGGGACCCTGAGCGGGTCGTCTGGCTCTCCCAGACCACCCTCTCCGTCGACGAGACGATGGAGACCGTGGACGCCCTGAAGGCCAAGTTCCCCGGTCTCATCTCGCCCCCCTCGGACGACATCTGCTACGCCACCCAGAACCGGCAGACGGCCATCAAGGAACTGGCCGCCCAGTCCGACCTGGTGATCGTCGTCGGCTCGAAGAACTCCTCCAACTCCCAGCGGATGGTGGACGTCGCCCAGCAGGCCGGCTGCCCCGCGGCCCACCTGGTGGACTTCGCGAGCGAGATCGACGAGGCGTGGCTGGACGGCGTCTCCACGGTCGGCGTCTCCTCCGGTGCCTCCGTGCCGGACGTGCTGGTCGAGGAGGTCCTGGCCTGGCTCTCGGAGAAGGGCTACGGCGACGTCGAGATCGTGAAGACCGCCGACGAGACGCTCACCTTCTCGCTGCCCAAGGAACTCCGCCGCGACCTGCGCGCCGAGGCCGCCGCCCTCATCGAGGAGCGCACCTCCGGGAAGTGACCGCCCGTGTCACGTCGTAGCGTGGAGTCATGCAGATCTTCGGCGTGGACATCGGCGGATCCGGGATCAAGGGCGCTCCGGTAGACCTGGAGCGCGGGGATCTCGCGCAGGAGCGGTTCAAGGTCCTTACACCGCACCCGGCCACCCCCGACGCGGTGGCCGACGGCGTCAAAGAGGTCGTCGAGCACTTCGCGGGCGGCTGCGACCGGGTCGGTATCACCTTCCCGGGCGTGGTCACCGGCGGCTCGACGATCCGTACCGCGGCCAATGTCGACAAGAGCTGGATCGACGTGGACGCCCGCGCCCTGCTCAGCGAGAAGCTCGGCGGCCTGCCGGTCACGATCCTCAACGACGCGGACGCGGCGGGCGTCGCCGAGATGCAGTTCGGCGCGGGGCGCGACCGCAAGGGCACCGTCCTGCTGCTCACCTTCGGTACGGGCATCGGCTCGGCCCTCTTCAGCGACGGCGTCCTCGTCCGCAACACCGAACTCGGTCACCTGGAGCTCGACGGTCACGACGCCGAGCGGCGCGCCTCCACGAAGGCCAAGGAGGACCACGACCTGAGCTGGGAGCACTGGGCCAAGCGCGTCACCAAGTACCTGGCGCACGTGGAGATGCTGTTCTCGCCGGAGCTGTTCATCATCGGCGGCGGCGTCAGCCGCAAGGCGCAGAAGTTCCTGCCGCTGATCGAGGAGAGCGGTCAGGTCAAGGCGGAGATCGTCCCGGCGCAGTTGCAGAACAACGCGGGGATCGTGGGAGCGGCGATGACGGCGTCGCGCGGCTGATTACGCGGTACGGCGGCGCGGCTGAGGAGCCTTCTTCGCGGGCGGCACCTGACCGGCCCGCCGCTGCGCCGCCCGCCGGGCCATCAGCCGCACCTTGCGCACGATCACCACGACACCGGCGACGAGCGTGCCTCCGTACAGCCAGCCCGCGTTCATGGCGAGGGCCGTCACGACACCCATCACGCGGGCGCCGAACCCGCCGGCGCCGTCGGAGATCGGCGCCGCCCCGACGGCGAACGCGATCGGTACGACGATGGGCGCCGTCACCAGGTCGGCCTTTCGTACCCATCCCGCGGTAAGCCCGCTGACCAGCAGGAACAGCACCCCGTACACGGCGGCCGAGCCTCCGAGAAGCAGCCCGTCGAGCAGCCCGAGCACCAGCATCGTGCCGGCGCAGAACAGCCCGCTGCCCAGACCCGTGAGCCGCGGGTTGGGGAAGCGGCGCAGCGCCTGCACGACGGGCGGCACCGGCCTGCGGGCCTTGCCCGCGGCCCGGTAGACGGTGGCGGACTCCGCGGGGGCGGCGGCACGCTCGCCGGATGCCCCGCCCTGCGCCTGCGGCGGAAGAGGGGCCGGGCGGCGGGGTCGGGATTGCGCGGGACGCGTCCTGGGTTGCTCCACAGGCCCAACATAGGTGGGCTTATGTGCGGAATAGGCCGCGGGACACGCGCTTTGGACGAGCTTGACTGAGGTTGGGTCGGGTGTTCGATACGTCACCGGCGGCGCCGGCGCCGGGGCGCCGAGGCCGTAGACTGGGGGATCGCCCACACCTCACCTCTTGTACGGGAAGTCGCAACGTGTCGCTCACGATCGGAATCGTCGGTCTGCCGAATGTCGGCAAGTCGACCCTGTTCAACGCCCTGACCAAGAACGACGTGCTCGCGGCCAACTACCCGTTCGCCACGATCGAGCCCAACGTCGGAGTCGTGGGCGTCCCCGACACCCGCCTCACCAAGCTGGCGGAGATCTTCAGCTCCCAGAAGATCCTCCCGGCCACGGTCGACTTCGTCGACATCGCGGGCATCGTGCGCGGCGCGAGCGAGGGCGAGGGCCTGGGCAACAAGTTCCTGGCGAACATCCGTGAGTCGGACGCGATCTGCCAGGTCATCCGCGCCTTCAAGGACGAGAACGTCGTGCACGTCGACGGCAAGGTCTCGCCCAAGGACGACATCGAGACGATCAACACCGAGCTGATCCTCGCCGACCTCCAGACCATCGAGAAGGTCCTGCCGCGCCTCCAGAAGGAGTCGCGCATCAAGAAGGACATCGCCCCGAAGGTGGCGGCGGTCGAGGCGGCCAAGGAGATCCTCGAAAAGGGCGACACGCTCTTCTCGCAGGGCATCGTCCAGGGCTCCGGCAACGAGGAACTCCTCCACGACCTGCACCTCCTCACCACCAAGCCCTTCCTCTACGTCTTCAACGTGGACGAGGACGAGCTGACGGACGACGACTTCAAGGCCGAGCAGCGCGCCCTGGTCGCTCCCGCCGAGGCGATCTTCCTCAACGCCAAGCTGGAGCAGGACCTCGCCGAGCTCGACGAGGAGGACGCCATGGAGCTCCTCCAGTCCGTCGGCGCCGAGGAGCCGGGCCTCGCGACCCTCGCCCGCGTCGGCTTCGACACCCTGGGCCTCCAGACCTACCTCACGGCAGGCCCCAAGGAGTCCCGCGCCTGGACCATCAAGAAGGGCGCGACGGCCCCCGAGGCGGCCGGCGTCATCCACACCGACTTCCAGAAGGGCTTCATCAAGGCGGAGGTCATCTCCTTCGCCGACCTGGTGGAGACGGGCTCGGTCGCGGAGGCGCGCTCTGCGGGCAAGGCGCGTATGGAGGGCAAGGAGTATGTGATGCAGGACGGGGATGTGGTGGAGTTCCGCTTCAACGTGTAGCGGCTGACCTTTCACCACATCGCTGATCTCGCACACATGCAGGTCAGATGGGGTCCGGCTCTTCGGGGTCGGGCCCTTTGTGTTGTCCGGTGCCGGGAGGAGTGACCTGGTACGGGCGGTCGACGAGCGCGCGGTGGAGTGCGTAGCCCGTGAAGCCGGGCCGGGCCGTCCGGGCTTCTTCGTACGAGGGGGCATCGGCCCATTCCGTGATGATGTGCGCGCGCTGACCGTCAGGCGTCAGATGGACGTGCGCGGCGAGCATGCCCGGCCGCGCCATGAGCGTGTCTTCGATGGCATCCGCGCCCGTCGTGCGCACCGCGATGACGCCGGCGGGGCGTTCGCCGTCGTGGATCACGCTGCGGTGGAACCGGGTTCGGTGCAGTCCGGGGCGCTCGATGCCGGGGACGATCGTGTCGACGCGGCTGACGATGTCGCCCCGGTGGGCGCGGGCCCACGCCAGATGTGCGTCGTCGCTGGTCCACTGCGCGTAGAAGAGGAGGCCCGCGCCGTCCAGGGCCAGGAAGACGTGCTGCGCCAGACGTCCGGGGGGAGCCGGGGCCGCCGCCCACTCGTCGGCAACGACGGCTGCGGCAGCGCGGGAACGTTCGGCCGTGCCGGTGAGCCACTCGCTCATCAAGGCGGTTCCGGCGGCGGGGTGGCAGCTCGACAGGCCGGCGAACGTGGCGGGGTCGTACGAGCCTCCGCGTCGGCTGTTCGCCGCTCGACCCAATAGTTTGGAACCATACATTATTGTTCCGGATGGTCGATAGGGATATTATTAGGCTCCGAACTGTTAAGATCCCGTGCATGAGCGAAGTCGAACGGGTGGAGCGAGCCGTCGCCGAGTTGTTCGCGGCGTTCCGGCGCAAGCGAGGGCGCGAGCAGGCCGTCGGCGGGGACCTCTCCGGTACTCAACTGCGCGCGCTGGACGGGCTGGCCGAAGTGGGACAGGCCACCGCACGGCAGCTGGCCGACTACGCGGACGTCACCCCGGCGACCATGACCGGAATGCTGGACAGCCTCGAAGCCAAGGGCGTGATCCGGCGGGAGCGCAGCCTCACCGACCGGCGCGCCATGCAGATCGTCCTCACGGACCAGGGCGCCGCCATGGCTGCGGAGGCCCGGGAGCGGTGGCGCCGCCGGTGGCAGGAGGCGATGGCGGACGTCCCGCCCGAGGAGCTGGAAGCCGCGATCCGGGTCATCGGCAAGGCGGCCGGCCTGTTCGACGCGATGTAGTGCGGGCAGGCGCGGCCGGACATCTCGTACGACGAAGAAGGAGTGGAACCCCCATGCCGTTCAACGACGCCGAGCGCGCCTACCTCGACTCCCAGCCCATGGGCCGACTGGCCACCGTCGGACCCGACGGGACGCCACAGGCGCGCCCGCTGGGATTCCGCCTCAACCCGGACGGGACCGTCGACCTCGGCGGGCCGTGGGTGGCCCGCACCCAGCGCTGGCGCAACGTCCGGGCCAACCCGCGGGTGAGCTTCGTCGTCGACGACATGACACCCGCCGGTCCTGACGCGATCAAGCCGGGCATGGGTCGCGGAGTGGAGATCCGTGGCCACGCCGAGACGCTCACCGTGGACGACCCGCCCGGTCCTTCGGGGGCGTCCGCCCCCGAGATCATCCGCATCCACCCCAGGCGCATCATCAGCTGGCACATCGACCCGGCCATGCCCGACGGCCGCTCCGTCGACGTACCAGGGCCTCGCCGAACTGCCTGAGCGGCTCGACCCGTTCCTGTCACCGGTGCGCCCCGTCGTCGGGGACTGACCGCCCGTCAGCGTGCGTACGGACGCGTCATGATCTCCATGTTGTGGCCGTCCGGGTCGGCGAAGTAGGCGCCGCGGCCGCCGAACAGGTCGTTGACCCGGCCGGGGTCGGTGTGGCCGGGGTCGGCGTAGTAGGTGACGCCGAGCGCCTCCAGGCGGGCGATCATCGCGTCGAAGCGGTCCTCCGGTACGAGGAACGCGTAGTGCTGGGACTGGATCGGCTCGTCGCGCTTCTCGTAGTAGTCGAGGGTGACGCCGTTGCCGAGGTCGACGGGCAGGAACGGGCCGAACGGCGCGCCGACCTCCAGGCCGAGGACCACCGCGAGGAACTCCGCGGACAGGTGGCGGTCGCTCGCGTAGACGGCGGTGTGGTTGAGCTGGACGGTCGTGGCCGATGACGGCGACGGCTGGGCAGAGGGCATCAAGGGAAGGTCTCCGGTCCGGTGTGAGCTGGTGCGGGCTGCGAGGACACGGAGGAACGGCGGGCCTCTCGCCCGCCCCGGGATCACGCCGGGGCCGGGACCCCCACTCGTACATGGCTCAAGGCCGACCCGGCAGTCACGGGGTCGACCCTAGCCCGGGCCCCTACCGGGTCTCCACCCCCAATTCGCCCACCGGCTCCGCCGACGGGCCCGTCTGCGTGAGCCGCACGTACCGTCCCTCCGCGCCCGCCGTGAACCGCGTCCAGCGGCGGCCGTCCGGTGACGTCTCGATCCGGTACGCGTGTGCGCCCGTCACCGTCACCCGGGACAAGGGGCGCGCCGTGCCCAGGTCCACCGTCAGTGCGGCGCCCGCGCGGGACGGGAGCCAGGTCGTGGCGGGGTTGCCGTCGACGGCCGCGCCCGCGTACTGGCCGGGGTCCTCGGACGTCGCCGTCGCCGGGCGGCAGCGGGCCGCGTCCGTGGTCGGGGTGAGGTCGGGGCGGCGGGTGGGGAGGGTCAGGCCGGTGGAGGTGACCGTGTGCCGGGTGCCGTCGGGCGTGACGGCCGTGAAGGGCGTGCCCGCGGTCAGGCGGACCCGTGTGCGGTGCGGGCCGATCTCGATGTCGTAGACGCGGTCGCGCCAGTGAAGTCCCTTGAGGATGACGCCTGTTGAGAGCTGGGGCGGCAGCGTCGGGTTCAGGGTGATCGCCGCGTCGTCGCGCAGCCGCAGGCCCGTCAGGCCGTGTGTGAACACCTGGAGGAAGCCGCCCTTGCCGGTGAGGAAGTCCTGCGCGGGGGAGCCCGCGAGCGCGTCGCCCGCGCCCGCCTTCGCGCCGCGCGACTCCGAGAACGTACCGAACGGGCCCCGGAAGAAGGGGCGCGAAGCCCGTTCCAGGAAGGTGTACGCGGAGCAGCCCGGCTCGTCGGTCGCCGCCGCGGCGACCGCGTGCACGGAGTCGGTCATCGCGGGGCCGTCGCGGTCGGTGTGCGCCGCGTAGTAGTCGAGCGTGGCCGCGGCCGCGCCCTTCGGCATCGGGCGCCAGTCCAAGGGGTACAGGAGCAGTACCGCGTCCGCCTGCTTGATGTCGGCGGCGTGCTCGATGTCGTAACCGGCGTACTGGAGAAAGACCTTGCGGCGTGGGTCGTACGGGATGCGCAGGCGCGCGGCGATCCGGTCCCACGTGGGCGAAGGCCGTTCACCGACGAGGCGCGCCGCCTTCGTGGCGGCGCGCAGCGACGTCGCCGCGACCGCGTTCGTGTAGACGCCGTCGTCGACGCCGTTGCTGTACTCGTCGGGCCCTGCGACGTCCTTGATGGAGTACGTGCCGTCGGACGCGTTCTGCGTCACGCGTGAACTCCAGTACGTGGCAAGGCCCTTGAGGAGCGGCCAGCCCTGTTCGCGCAGCCAGGTGCGGTCGCCGGTGGCCTGGTAGTACTGCCACGCGGCGAGGGCGATGTCACCCTGGAGGTGGTTCTGGATGAGGCAGTGGGGCGGGTACCAGCTCTGGCATTCCGTCCAGAGGTGGCCCGAACTCGCGCTCGTCCAGGGGTACATGAGGCCCTGGACGGACGTCTTGCGGGCGTTGCGGGCGGCCGCGGCGCGGGTGCGGTAGCGGTACGCGAGGACCGGCTCGGCCAGCTTCGGGCGGGTGGCGAGGAGCGAGGGGAACATCCACGTCTCGGCGTCCCAGAACACCATGCCCGCATAGTTGTCGCTGCTCAGGCCGGTCGGCGCGATGCTGTCGCGGGCGCCGGCGCGCAGCGACGCGAGCAGCCCGTACTGGGCGGCGCGGACCTGCGCCTGGAGCTCGGGACGGCCGGGGAGCACGATGTCCGAGGTCCACAACTCCCGCCAGGCCGTGCCGTGTTGGGCGATGAGCGTGTCCCAGCCGGCCGCCGCCGCCCGCTGCGAGGCGCCCACGGCGTCGTCGTGCGGGGTGCGGGAGGTCAGCGCGGTGTCGACGCCGACGTACTTGACGACGTCGTACCGGGAGCCGGCCGTGGCCCGGAAGTCGGCGGACTGGGCGCTGCTCAGGGTGCCGGCGGCGCGGTGGGCCGGGTGGGTGCGGCCGGGGGAGCGGAGGGTGGAGGCGACCGTGCCCGCGGTGCGCGAGCCGTCCGTCGTGAAGCCGACCGCGGTGGTGCGCTTGCCCGCGGGGCCGCTGCCGGCCGGGGCGATACGGCGGGCGCCGCGGCCGTCGATGCGGTCGGTGACGGTGACGGTGCCGGACCAGTGCGGTGTGACGCGCAGGCGTACCGCTCCGACGTGCGGGTCGGCGCGGTCGGCGAGCACCTCGTACGCCAGGTCGGTGCGGCGGCCGTCCCGGTGCACCCAGGTCAGCGTGGTGCGGACGATGCCGCAGCGCAGGTCGAGGCTCTGGCGGTAGCCGGTGGTGCGGCTGCGGGGCCCGTACGTCTCGCCGCCCGCGCTCACCTCCAGGCCCGTCCAGTTCGGCAGCGCGGCGATCGCCTCGCGGTGGGCGGTGCCGGCGGGGCCGCGCCCGTAGAGGCCGGAGACGAAGGCGCCGTCGTAGGGCGGGGTGTAGAGCGGCCAGCCGGTCTTCGCCTTCGCGTCGTCGCCGGAGGGCGGCACGTACCCGGCGCCGACGGGCGGGACGCGCACGCCGAGATATCCGTTCCCGGCGTACGGGTGCTGCTCCAGGGCGGCCGGGGCGCGGGTCGACAGGGTCCAGCCGGGGGACGAGGCCGCGCAGCCGGGCGGGGCGGCGGACGCGCGCGGGGTGCCGGGGTGCGGCACGAGCGTCGCGGTGAGGACGAGGGCGGATACGGCGAGAACGGTACGGGGGCGGCTGGGGGATCTCGGGGATCGCAGGGCGTTCGGGTGTCTCGAGGTGCTCACGGACCGAGCGTGCGGGCTGCTCCGTCCCCGGCTCGGCATGCGCGCCGGGGACGGGGCCGCCCGGGCGACCAGGAGCAGCCCCTAGGCGCCCCCGGCGAGCCCCGTCTTCACGCCCGCCCCGCACAACGGCACCACCGCGCTGCGGCCGTTCAGGGTCGCGGCGAGCGGGGTGCCCTCGCGGGTCGCGGCCCAGCAGGCGACGCCCGTCGACTCCACGTACAGGCCGCGGGAGGCCAGATCGCGCTGGGCGTGGCGGATCTGGTCCTCCGTCACCGTGTGGAAGGCGCCGCCCGATTCCCGTACCGCGCGCAGGATCTGGCGGGCCCGCGCCGGGCGGGGGATCGCGATGCCCTCGGCGAAGGTGGGGGCCATGGGCGTGGTGCCGACGAGGTCGTCCGCGCCGGCCCGCCAGGCCTCGGCCAGTGGGGCGACCGCCGCGGCCTGGACGGCGTGCAGCGCGGGGCGGCGGTCGATGAGGCCCGCCGTGTGCAGTTCGGTGACGGCGAGGGCCGCGCCGAGGAGCAGCGTGCCGTTGCCCACGGGGACGACCAGGGCGTCGGGCAGCCGGCCGCCGAGGTCCTCCCAGAGTTCATGGACGTAGGTCTTCGTGCCGTGCAGGAAGTACGGGTTGTGGACGTGGCTGGCATAGAAGACGTCCGGTGCGTCGGCCGCCGCGCGGGCCTCCCGCGCGGTCGTCTCGCGGTCGCCGGGGACCACGACGAGGCGGGCGCCGTGGGCGCGGATCTGCTCCAGCTTCTTGGCGGAGGTTGCCTCGGGGACGTAGACGGTGCACGGGAGTCCGGCGCGTGCGCAGTACGCGGCGACGGCCGTGCCCGCGTTGCCGCTGCTGTCCGCGAGGACATGGCCGGGTTTCAGGCGGGCGGCGAGCGCGGCCAGCAGCACGGCGCCGCGGTCCTTGAACGACAGCGTCGGCATGAGGAAGTCGAGCTTCGCCGAGACGGTGCCGGTGAGCGGCACGAGCGGCGTACGGCCCTCGCCGAGCGTGCAGTCGGGCACGGGCAGCGGCAGGCACTCCGCGTAGCGCCACAGGGAACTCACGCGCCCGGACAGGGACTTGAGGGTCGCGGGGGTGGGCGAGTAGTCGAGGTCGAGCGGGCCACGGCAGACCGGGCAGCACCAGTCGAGGGAGCCGGCGGGGACGCGGGTGCCGTCGGTGGGGCAGTAGCAGTCCGGGAGGGCGGTCATGGGGAGAGCGTAGACAGCCGGGCGCCGAAAGCCGGGCGCGGACAGCCGACGAGCCGTCCGTCGGCGGCGCCGGAATCGTACGCGCGGCCGATGCGGGATTCGATGTGTGAATGGCGCACTACCTGGAGAAAGTCCCTGCGTAAAGACCTGAGCGGGCGCATGTCATCACTTCGAGTGATTCTCTGGCCTTTGCTTGCACACCTCAACCCACGGTTGCCACGCTGTTGCTGTCTGTCAATCAGATGGGGCGTGTGGTGAGGAATCCGCGGGGAGCGAGGGGAACAATCAGTGACATTCGGTGAGCAGCCGGCGTACCTGCGCGTCGCGGGTGATCTCCGCAAGAAGATCGTCAGTGGCTCGCTGCCGCCGCACACCCGCCTCCCCTCCCAGGCCAAGATCCGTGAGGAGTACGGGGTTTCGGACACGGTCGCCCTGGAGGCCCGCAAGGTCCTGATGGCCGAGGGGCTCGTCGAGGGCCGCTCGGGATCGGGCACGTACGTCCGTGAGCGCCCCGTGCCGCGCCGCGTCGCCCGCTCCGGATACCGGACGAGCAGCGGCTCCACCCCGTTCCGCCAGGAGCAGTCCGACCCGGCGGCGCGCGGCACCTGGGAGTCGCGCAGCGAGCAGGCCGAGGCCGACGCGGGGATCGCCGAGCGGCTCGACATCCGCGCGGGCGACCGCGTGATGCGCACCAAGTACGTGTACCGGGACGCGGGCGAGGCGATGATGCTCGCCACCTCCTGGGAGCCCCTCGCGGTCACCGGGCGCACCCCCGTGATGCTCCCCGAGGAGGGCCCGCTCGGCGGCTGCGGCGTGGTCGAGCGCATGGCCGCGATCGACGTGATCGTGGACAACGTGACGGAGGAAGTGGCCGCCCGCCCCGGCCTCGCCGAGGAGTTGAGCGCGCTCGGCGGTGTGCCCGGCCATGTCGTCCTCGTCATCCACCGGACGTTCTTCGCGTCGGGCAGACCGGTCGAGACGGCCGACGTCGTGGTCCCCGCCGACCGCTACCGCATCGCATACCACCTGCCGGTCAAATGAGGCCGGAAGTGAGGCCGCGAGACCGATACCCGGACCCCGCCGTCCGGCCGTCGTGATCCGGAGTTAACGCGGGATCAACTCCCGTAACCCCCAGGCAATCCTCCGCTGCAACAGATTGTCATGCACGGCTCCTACCTTCCTGAGGCGTACCGACCGTACCGGTATACCGCTGAACGATGGACGAACGGGAAGCCGACGATGACAGAGACCGCTCTGCCCACCGCCGACCCGGCGGCGCCCGAGCCGCCCCACGGCCGGGAACCCAAGCGCAGTTACGCCAAGCTCGCCGCGGACGAGTCCCGCGAGGACTTCTCGCTGCGGTACGCCCCGCACTCCTACCGCCGCTGGTCGCCGACCATGGTCGCCTCCACGGCGCTCGGCGGCATCGCCTACCTCGCGGACTTCGCGATCGGCGCCTCGATCGTCTTCACGTACGGGTTCACCAGCGGCTTCGCGTCGATCCTCTGCGCGGCGACGATCATCTTCGTGACCGGCATACCGATCGCCCGGGCCTGCGCCAAGTACGGCCTGGACATGGACCTGATCACGCGCGGCGCGGGCTTCGGCTACTTCGGCTCGACGCTGACCTCGCTGATCTACGCGTCGTTCACCTTCATCTTCTTCGCCCTCGAAGGCTCGATCATGGCGCAGGCCATGCACGAGGTCGTCGGTCTTCCGCTGCCCGTCGGGTATCTGCTGACGACGCTCATCGTCATCCCGATCGTGTTCCGCGGGATGGGTGCGCTCGCCAAGGTGCAGGCGTGGACGCAGCCCGTCTGGCTGATCGGTCTGGTCCTGCCCTTCGTCGTCCTGGCCTTCAACTCGCCCGGTTCCTTCGGGGACTTCACGCACTTCGGCGGCACGGAAGGCGCGGGCAGCGGCTTCGACTGGATCGGTTTCGGGCTCGGTACGGGCGTCGCGCTCTCGCTCATCGCGCAGATCGGCGAGCAGGCCGACTACCTGCGCTTCATGCCGGCCAGGACCGAGGCCAACCGCAAGCGATGGAATCTGGCCGTTCTCGCCGCCGGTCCCGGCTGGGTGATCATCGGCGCCGCCAAGCAGATCGGCGGCGCGCTCCTCGCCTTCGTCGCCCTCGAGGCGGTCGGCAAGACCCACGCCCTCGAACCGATCGCACCGCAGGTCGAGGCGCTCAAGCCGTGGCTCGGCTCGGTCGCCCTGCCCGCCGCCGCGCTCTTCGTCGTCGTGTCGCAGATCAAGATCAATGTCACCAACGCCTACAGCGGCTCGCTGTCGTGGTCGAACTTCTTCTCCCGCGTGACGCACAAGCACCCGGGCCGGGTCTGGTACATCTTCCTCAACCTCGCCATCGCGCTGACGCTGATGGAGATGAACATGTTCGCCGCGCTGAACAAGCTGCTCGGCTTCTACTCGAACGTGGGCATCGCCTGGATCGCGGCCGTCGCCGCCGACCTCGTCATCAACAAGCGGGTGGGCTGGAGCCCCAAGTACATCGAGTTCAAGCGGGCGTACCTGTACGCCGTGAACCCGGCGGGATTCGGCTCGATGGTGATCGCGTCGACCGTCTCGATCCTCGCCTTCTTCGGGCTCTTCGGCGCGTACGCGGAAGCCTTCTCGACGTTCATCGCCGCAGGTCTCGCGCTGATCCTGTGCCCGCTCATCGCCTGGGCCACGAAGGGCAAGTACTACCTGGCCCGGCCGAACCCGGTGAACGGTCCCGGCGTCGAGATCGAGGACGTCACCGCGACCCACGAGTGCAGCGTCTGCGAGACCGCGTACGAACTCCCGGACATCGCCGACTGCCCCGTGCAGTCGGGGCCGATCTGCTCGCTGTGCTGCTCGCTGGACGCGGAGTGCGGCGACGTGTGCACGAAGAAGCCCACCGGCGAGCCGGTCCTGATGCCGATCCCGACGGTACGGGCGAGCTGAGACCGCACCACTGGGGGACAGGGGGCGCATCCATGCGGATGCGCCCCCTCGCCGTGTCCACCCGGTGTCCCTTCCGTGGCTTGTTGCGTACCTCTTTGTGCCAATGCGTATCCGCTCCGTAAAGGTCAGGCGTAGGCTCGGGCATATGCGGATTGCGGTTTCCTCAGGATCAGGGGGTGGGGCGCGATGCGAGTTGGAGCCGGGGCGACGAGGGAGGGCCGGGGGGCGATGACGGACAGCACGACCACACTTCCGTGGCTTGTCATCCGCCAGGACGACAACGGCAACCGCTATCGCGTCGGCAGGTACGCGACCAGGGCGGAAGCCCAGCGGATCGCCGACAGCCTCGATGACCGGGGCCACAAACAGCTCTACTGGGTGGAGCGGCTCGGACAGACTCCGGCGCCGGGGAGCAACGGAACGGTCAACTGACGCGGAGCCGTAGGCTCCCGCACATGACGGAACCGATCGTGGTCGTGGTCGCCGCGGCCCTGTACGACACCGGCGGGCGCCTGCTCGCCGCGCGACGGAGTGCGCCCCCCGAGCTCGCGGGGCGCTGGGAGCTGCCCGGCGGCAAGGTCGAACCCGGCGAGAGCCCCGAGCGGGCCCTCGTGCGCGAGCTGCGCGAAGAGCTCGGCGTGGAGGCCGAGCCGGTCGGGCGGGTGCCGGGCGAATGGCCCCTGAAACCGGGGTACGTGCTGCGGGTCTGGCGCTGTGACCTGCGCTCCGGCGACCCCCTTCCCCTTGAGGACCACGACGAGCTGCGCTGGCTCGCCCCCGACGAGATCTGGTCGGTGGACTGGCTCGATCAGGACGTCCCCGCCGTCAAGGAGACGGTGCGCGCCCCGTGACCCCCGCGAACCACCCCTACGCCGTCCGTGCCACCACGCACCCACTGATGCGATAGCACTCCACTGTGCCCGGGTATATCCCGATTAACCCTCTGAAACCGGGACAGCTGAACCGAGTGCCGGCAGAGCCAATCGCGGCGGCCAGGGAAGTGATCGGAGTGCTCCACACCGAAGGCGACAGCGCCGAGTGGGCCTTCCCCGCCGACCCGACGGCCGTCCGCAGAGCCCGCGCCGCCGTCCGCGCGCAACTGGCGAGCTGGTGCCTGGACGAACTCGCCGATGTGACGGCGCTGCTGGTCAGCGAGCTGGTCACCAATTCCCTGCGGCACGCGTCGGGCCCCATCGGCGTCCGCCTCGTACGCCGCACGGGCCCGCGCGCCGCCCTCCTCGTCGAGGTCTCCGACCCGCTGCCCGACCCGCCCCGCGCCCGCGCCGCCGGCGCCGACGACGAAGGCGGCCGTGGCCTGCAACTGGTCGCGCTCACCTCCCGCCGCTGGGGCACCCGGCCCGCCCCGCGCGACGGGACGGGCGGGGCGGGCGGGAAAACGGTGTGGTTCGAGCTGGCGCTGCCTGGTTAGGAGACGGGGGAGCGGAACGGAGAAAGTGGAGGCGGTGTGTGGACGCACCCGCACTCTGGGTACGGAAACAGTCGGTCCCGACGGGCCAAAAAGCGTCGGGAGCGTGGTGTGATCGTGAACACCGTGTTGCGCGGCTCCGTAGTGCTGGATACTGCGGGCAGCCGCCCCGGTGACCGGTGCCGGACGCGGTGAGCTGGAGGGGACGGTTCGCGTGAGCGAGATACCAGCGAAGGCCAGTTCGTCCGAGGGTTCCTCGGGCGCGGAGCCGGCGCCACAGGCGGGCCGGGCACCCGACGACGGGAACAGGTCGCCTTCCGCCCCTGACGAGCGGCCGGAACAGGCCGATGTGTGGCAGTCGAGCCCGCCCGGCTCGATCTACGACTACATCAAGGTCGCCTCCTTCTCCCTCGGGCCCGACGGGCTGATCGACCAGTGGAGCCGGCGGGCCGCGCAGCTCTTCGGTGTCGAGCCCGCGGCGGCCGTCGGCAAGGACCCGATCGAGGCGTTCGTCCCCGCGGACCTGCGCGACGAGGGCCACCGCAAGATGGCCGAGATCCTGGACGGGCGCGAGTGGACGGGCGTCGTCCCGTTCCGGATGCCGCCCGCCGGCGAAGGCGATGAGCCGCAGGCCGGCTTCGCCGAGGTCTATGTCATGCCGACGACCACCGAGTCCGGCGAGCGTGCCGCGCTCTGCATCGTCGTGGACGTACAGACGCTCCGGCACATCGAGACCGACCTCGCCGCCTCGCAGGCGATTTTCGGTCAATCCCCTTTCGGTTTCCTGCTGTTCGACCTGGATCTCAAGGTCCAGCGGACCAACCGCACGTTCACCGCGGTCTTCGGCGGGCAGGTCGACGACCACCGCGGCCGCACCGTCCACGACTACCTGCCGCGCCACGAGGCAGACCGGGTGCAGGGCGCGCTGCGCCGGGTCATGGAGAGCGGCGAGGCCGTCACCGACATGCAGCTCGTCGGCCCGGCGCCCGACTCGGCCGAGCGGCGCCACTGGTCCATCAACCTCTATCGCGTGCACAGCGGTTCGGGCCGGCCGATCGGCATCGCGGGGCTCGCCACCGACGTCACCCGCCGGCACGCCGCCGCCCGCGAGGCCGCGCACGCCCGCCGCAACCTGGCACTCCTGAACGACGCGGGCGCCCGGATCGGCAACTCGCTCGACCTGGAGACCACCGCCCGCGAACTCCTCGACGTCGTCGTCCCCGGCTTCTGCGACCTCGCCTCCGTCGACCTGTACCAAGGGCTGCTCACGGGCGACGAGACCGCGCTCACCCGGCACAGCCTCGCCGACGGCAGCGCCGAACTGCGCCGGGTCGCCGCCGCGAGCGCCGTCGCGGACGTCCCCTTCCTGGGGCTCGGCGGCGAGGTCCCGGTCAGCGTCGGCGCCGTGCACCGCTTCACCTTCAACTCGGCCTGCGCGGACGCCCTGCGCACCGCGCGGCCGCAGCTGCTCCCCGCCGAACCGGGCGGCCTCGTCCAGTCCACCCTCGCGGTGCCGATGGTCGCGCACGACACCGTCGTCGGCCTCGTGCAGTTCTCCCGTACGAAGGGCAGCGAGCCCTTCAACGACCGGGACAGGTCCCTCGCGGTGGAGCTCGCCGCGCGCGCCGCGGTCTGTATCGACAACGCCCGCCTGTACCGCCGCGAGCACGAGCGCGCGCTGATACTGCAACGGTCGCTGCTCCCGCCCGACAACCCCGAGGCGTCCGGCCTCGACATCGCCTGCCGCTACCTGCCGGGCAACGCGGCGACCGAGGTCGGCGGCGACTGGTTCGACGTCATCGAACTCCCGGGCCACAGAACCGCGCTGGTCGTCGGCGACGTCATGGGGCGCGGCCTGCGCGCCGCCGTCGCCATGGGCGAACTGCGCACCGCCGTCCGTACCTTGGCGCTCCTCGACCTCGAACCGGCCGAGGTGCTCAGCGCGTTGGACGAGATCGCGCGCGGGCTCGGTGCGCCCGGCGGTGTCCAGCAGGCCACGCGCACGGCCCGTACCGCGAACTCGTTCGGCGGCGAGGACCTCTCCGAGGTCTACCTCGCCACGTGTGTCTACGCGGTCTACGACGCCGTCACCCGGCGCTGCACCTTCGCCAACGCGGGCCACCTGCCGCCGGTCCTCGTCGAGCCCGGCGAGGGCGCGCTCATGCTCGACGTGCCGCCCGGCATGCCGCTCGGCGTCGGCGGCGAACCCTTCGAGGAGGTCGAGGTCGAACTCCCGGAGAACGCGCTGCTCGCCCTCTACACCGACGGCCTGGTCGAGTCCCGCGACCACCCGCTGGACGAGGGCCTCTCCGCGTTCCGCGCCGCGCTCGACGACCCGGCGCCCGCCCTCGAGGACGTCTGCGACCACGTCCTGAACGCCCTCGACACCCGGCACGGCGAGGACGACATCGCCCTCCTGATGGCCCGCGTCCAGGGCCTGCCGACCGAGAACGTCGGCGACTGGACGCTGCCGCGCGAGCCGAAGTCCGTGGGCCGGGCCCGTGAGTACACGCGGGCCCAGCTGACCGGCTGGGACCTCGAAGCCCTCGTCGACACCACGGAGTTGCTCGTCAGCGAGCTCGTCACGAACGCCCTGCGCTACGGAGAGGGCGACATCCGGCTGCGCCTGTTGCTCGACCGCACGCTGGTGTGCGAGGTGTGGGACGCGGGCCTGGTCCAGCCGCGCCGCCGCCGCGCCCGCGACACCGACGAGGGCGGCCGCGGCCTCCAGCTCGTCGGCCTGCTCAGCGCTTCATGGGGATCGCGCCGCACCCCGCGCGGCAAGACGGTCTGGTTCGAACTCCCGCTGCCAGACGGCGAGTCGGGCCTCGTGGATCCCACGGAGGCGCTGCTCAGCCTCTTCTAGAACGGTGTACGAAGGTGCCGCGACCGGGGCGCCCCCACAGCGCGCCGGGCCGCGGCACCGGTCTGGATGAGCCGTCCGGGACCGCGGGGGTCAGGGTGCCGCGGTCCCGGACGTGTCTCGGTGCGTGTGCCGGCGTCAGACGCGCGGCAGCACGCGCTCGCGGCCCAGGCCGCCGAGCCAGTGGGCGGCCGGCTTGGGCATGCGCACGAAGGTCTCGCGGTCCCAGCCGATCAGCCCGAAGGTCGCCTTGTAGGTGCCCCACTCGTAGTTGTCGAGGGCGCTCCAGGCGAGGTAGCCGCGGACGTCGATGCCGTCCTCGATGCAGGCGGCGACGGCGTCGAGCGCGCCCGCGTAGTAGTCGATACGACGGTCCTCGTCATCGGTGGCGATCCCGTTCTCGGTGACGATCAACGGGACGCCGGGGCCCACGAGTTCGGCGGTGTGGCGCACCGCGTGCCCGACGGCCTGCGGGTAGTACTCCCACTGCGTCAGCGTGCGCTCGGCGTCCGCGGGCGCCGGGACCGGACCGTCGGAGCCGATCTTCGTGCGGGTGTAGGACTGCACGCCGATCCAGTCGTCGCCGCGCGACGCCTCGATGAAGATGTCCTCGCGGGGGTGGCGGTAGGCGGCGGTGACGTCCTCGGCGCCCGGTTCGGCCTGGTAGACCTGGTTGGCGATCGTCCAGCCCACCTGGATGTCGGAGTTGATCGAGCGGACGACCTTGACGGCGGCGTGGTGGCACGCGATCACCGCGTGCGTCGTCTCCTCGTCGGGGAACGGCAGCCCCGCGGGCGGGAAGCCCTGGTCGCCGCGCTTGGCGAGACCGGCCATCACGGCGATCATGTTCGGCTCGTTGAGGGTGCACACATGGCTGACGCCGTCGGCGATGATCGGCGCGCACTCCTCCACGTACCGCGCGAAGAGCTCGACCGCGCCGTCGGCCGTGAAGCCGCCCAGGTCCTCGAACCACTGCGGGATCGTGAAGTGGTGCAGCGTCACCATCGGCCGCAGACCGCGGGCGAGCGCGCCCTCGACCATCCGCCGGTAGTGGGCTATTTCGGCGCGCGAGAAGTGGCCGCGGGCGGGCTCGATGCGGGCCCACTCGACGCTGAACCGGTAGTCGGTGAAGCCGAGTTCGGCGAGCAGGTCCATGTCCTGCTCCCAGCGGTGGTAGCTGTCGCAGGCGTCCAGGCTCGGCTCCTGGATCTTCGCCGCCGGGTCGTGTTCCTTGCGCCACCAGTCGCTGTTGACGTTGTTGCCCTCGATCTGGTGGGCGGCGGTCGAGGCACCCCAGAGGAAGCCGTCGGGGAAGGGGGTTGCGGCCGTGCGGGCAGGGCTGAGCGTCATGGTGGTGAGGCCTGTCTTTCTGCGTACGTGTGTGGGGGAGCGGGGCTACTTCATGCCGGCGGTGGCGATGCCCTGGGTGAAGTGCCGCTGGAGGACGGCGAAGACGACCAGTACGGGCAGGACGACGAGCAGTGAGCCCGCCATCAGCATTCCGTTGCCGCCGCCCACCGTGCGGTTGGGGTCGTTGGCGAAGGTCGCGAGGGCCACCGGGAGTGTGTACTTGTCGGGGTCGTTGGTCGCGATGAGCGGCCAGATGAAGTTGTTCCACGACCCGAGGAACGTGAAGATCGTCAGCGTCGCGAGGGCGGGCTTGACCAGCGGAAGCACGATCCGCCAGAAGATGTACCACTCGCCGGCGCCGTCCATCCGGGCCGCTTCGAGCAGCTCGTCGGGGATGGACTGCATGAACTGCCGCATCAGGAAGACACCGAACGCGCCGGCCGCGAAGGGCAGCACGAGACCCGCGTAGGTGTCGAGCAGGTTCAGCTGGTTGATGAGGACGAACAGCGGCAGGACCATCAGGTTCGCCGGGACCATCAGCGCGGCGAGCACGATGCCGAAGACCTTCGAGCGGCCGGTGAAGTTCAGCTTCGCGAGGGCGTAGCCGAGCATCGAGCAGAACAGCAGGTTGCACACGGTCACGAGCACGGCGACGATCACCGAGTTCATGAAGTAGCGCGGCATGTCGAGCTGGTCGAGCAGATCGCTGAAGTTCTTCAGCGTCCACTCGCTCGGGATCCACACCGGCGGGCTCGCCGTGAGGTCCTTCTTGGTCTTGAAGGCGCTGAGCGCCATCCACAGGAAGGGCGTGGCCATGACCAGGAGGCCGAGACAGGCCACGAGGTACAGGACGGGCTTGCTGAACCGGCCGCCCTGGCGGCGGCGGGCGGGGGCGTGCGCGCTCACTTGGTGTTGTCCTTCATCAGTCGCAGCTGCAGCACCGTGATGCCCATGATCACGACGAACAGGACGTACGCCATGGCGCTCGCGTAGCCCATGTTGAAGAAGCTGAAGCCCTGCTTGTACATGTCGAGCGACACGGTCAGCGTGGCGTCGGACGGGCCGCCCTGCGTCATCACGAACGGCTCCTCGAAGACGTTGAGATAGCCGATCGTGGTGATGACGGTGGCGTAGAGCAGCGTGGGCCGCAGCAGCGGGATGGTGATCCGCCGCAGCTCCTGCCAGGCGTTCGCCCCGTCGAGCCGGGCCGCCTCGCGGACCTCGGCCGGGATGGCCTGGAGACCGGCGATCATCAGGACCATCACCGTGCCGAGGTTGCGCCACACCGCCATCAGGATCAGCGACGGCATCGCCCAGGTCTCGGAGCCGAGGAAGTCCGGTGCGGTGAAGCCGAGTTCGTCACCGAGCCCGGCGATCAGTCCGTCGGAGGGGTCGAGCACGAACCGCCACACGATCGCCACCGCGACGATCGTCGTGACCACCGGCGCGTAGAAGCCCACGCGGAAGAAGGTCCGCGCCCGGTCGATGCCGTTGTTGAGCAGCACCGCCACGAGCAGGCCGAGCCCGATGGTCAGCGGCACCCCGACGACCACGAAGTACCCGGTGTTGAACAGCGCCGTCAGGAACTGGTCGTCGCCGAACAGCTTGGTGTAGTTGTCCAGGCCGACGAAGTTCGCCTCCATCGGGCGCCGGACGTTGCGCTGCCCGAAGTCGGTGAAGCTCATGACGAGCGTCGCGACGATCGGGAAGAGCATGAAGACGCCGAACAGGGCCAGGAACGGGGTGGAGAACAGCCAGCCGGCCAGGTTCTGCTTCCCCATCGAGCGCTTTCCGCGCCGTCCCTTGCCGGTGCCGGGCTCGCCGGCCGGGACCTTCACGGGCCCCGACCGCGCGGGGGTGGGTGTCGTGGTGGACATGAACGGACCTTCGCTGTGGGGGAGTTACGCCACGAGGGCGGCGGGCGTCACTACTTCTGGACGAGGCTCTCGATCGCGGACTGGGCCTCGTCGAGCGCGGCCTTCGGCGAGGCCTTGCCCTGCGCGGCCTTCTCGATCGCGGCGTCGATCTTCGAGGTGATCTCGGACCACTTGGGCTGGGCCGGCGAGACCTTCGCCGACTCCATCTGCTTCTTCCAGACCTTCATGTTCGGGTCCGTGGCGAGCTCACCGGACGTCCAGGCGTCCATGTTCGCCGGGAGGTCCTTGGTGCGCTGGTACCAGTCGGCCTGGCCCTTGGCGTCCGTGAGGTAGGTGACGAACTTCTTCGCCGCGGCCTTGTGCTCGCTGTCCGCGGAGACCGCCAGGGACGAGCCGCCCGCCATGGAGGCGGAGGTCTTGTCGGCGGGCACGTTGGCGATGGCCCACTTGCCCTTCAGGTCGGGGTAGTTGTCGTCGAGCAGACCCATGTGCCAGGGGCCGCCGAAGAACATCGGCACGGAGCCGTTGTTGAAGTCCTTGGTCACGTCGTAGCCGGGGCGCACCGACTTCGCGGCGATGCCCTTCTTGAAGTAACCGGTGTAGTTCTCCAGGGCCTTGACGGCGGCCGGGCTGTTGGCGACGGCCTTGCCGTCCTGGGTGACGATCTCGCCGCCGGCCGAGTACAGGAACTGGTAGAAGCTCTGCACCGAGTCGAGGCCGTTGGGCTGGATCGACAGGCCGTACTTCGTGCCGGCCTTCTTCTGGAACTGCTCCGCGTCCTGCCGCAGCTCGGTCATCGTGGCCGGGGCCTTCTCGATGCCGGCCTTTTTTGCGAGGTCGGTCCGGTAGTACAGGACGCGCGTGTCGACGTACCACGGCACGCCGTAGGCCTTGCCGTCGTACTCGCCCTGCTGCCAGCCGGCCGGGAAGAAGTCCTTCTCCTGGAAGGCCTTGGTGTCGACCGGCTCCAGGGCGCCCATGTCCGCGAACTCGGTGAGGTAGCTGCCGCCCATCTGCATCACGTCGGGCAGCTTGTTGGCGGCCGCCGCGGCGACGAGCTTCTGGTGCGCGACGTCCCAGCCGATCGGGGTCACCTTCACCGTGATGTTCGCGTTGGCCTTCTCGTAGGCCTTGGCGACGTCGGCGAGCTTCTCGCCCTCGGTGCCCATGGCCCACACGGTCAGCGTCTGCTTCGCGTCGGCCGCGACCGAGTCGCCGCCGGAGCCGCCGCAGGCGGTGAGGGTCAGTGCGGACGCCAGGCTTACGGCGATCGCGGCGGTGGTGGCGCGGCGGTTCATGGACGGCTCCTCCTTGAGCGGACCGAGAATGTATGCGCTGTCTGTAAGCGCATACATCACTCTGTGGCAGGTCCCTCCGATGTGGCAAGAGGGGTCTTGGTCACACTCCCGTAACGGGAGGGATGACGCGCGTAAGTCGAGAGTAAAAGAGACATTCCGTTTTCAGCCGGGCCACCTAGGAAGAATTGGCCTGTACCGGGTGTGATCTCTGACCTAAGGTCGCGGCCATGACAGCTCTGACACACGATTTCCCGTTCGATCCGACGTACGGCTACACACTCGACACCCTGCTCGCCGTCCCCGGCCCCGGCGGCGCCCCGGACGACTTCGACGCGTTCTGGCGGGGCCGGTACGAGGCCGCGCGCGCCGTGGAGACCCGGCCCGAGCTCGGGCCGCTCGTCGAGGAGCGCGACGGCGTACGGATCTTCGAGGTGTCCTACGCGTCCGTGGGCGGCGTCCGCCTCGGCGGGTGGCTGGCGCTGCCGGTCGAGGGGCGCGCGGAGCACGGCTTCGTCATCGGGCACGGGTACGGCGGCCGCGATCAGGCGGGCCCCGACGTGCCGCTGCCGCTGCCCCGGTCGGCGGCGATCCTGCCCTGTGTGCGGGGAATGGTGGAGCGGGGCCTCGTCGACGGGGTGCCGTCCGTCTCCGCCGAGCACGTGCTGCACGGGATCGAGTCGCGCGAGACGTATGTCATCGGGGAGTGCGTCGCCGACCTGTGGTGCGCGGCGAGCGCCCTGCTCGAACTCGTCCCGGAACTGGGGGAGTCGGTGGCGTCCGGCGAAGGGCTCGGTTATCTGGGTGAGAGCTTCGGGGGCGGGCTCGGGGCGCTGGCGCTGCCGTGGGACGAGCGGTTCGCGGCCGGGGAGCTGACGGTGCCCACCTTCGGCAACCATCCGCTGCGGCTGACCCTGGACTGCATCGGCAGCGGCGCCGCCGTCCGCGCCTACCGCGAGACGCACCCCGAAGTGGTCGACGTACTGCGGTACTTCGACGCGGCGACGGCGGCGACACGGATCACGAAGCCGGTCCTGGTCGCGGCCGCGCTGTTCGACCCGTCGGTGCCGCCGCCGGGGCAGTTCGCCGTGCACAACTCGCTGGCCGGGGGCGGGGAGTTGACGGTCCTTGAGGCCGGGCACTTCGATTTCCCGGGCAAGGACGCGGCGCTGGCCGAACTGGCCGCGGCCAAGGGGGAGTTCTTCGGCCGGGTGCTCAAGTAGGCGACAGGCGGCTGATTCCGCCGGGCGGGGATGTCACAGGCGGGACCGCTGTCTCGTCTCGGGGGCGGAACCCGTCGTCCGGGTCCGTGGGTCGGCGGGGTCCGAGGGGGCGCTCCGGCCCGCCCGCCTCGCAGAAAGCACGGTCATCACGGTCATGGAGACTCTCCGCTACGTCTTCCTCGTCGTCCACCTCTTCGGGTTCGCCGCGATCATGGGCGGCCTGTTCTACCAGCTGAGAGGGAAGGACCCGGTGACCGGCGGCTACATGGTCACCAGCACGGTCGTGCAGCTGGTCACCGGGGCCGGGCTCATCTGGACCCGCACGTCCCTCGACCTGCCGGTGGACGACGCCAAGATGGGCGTGAAGCTGGGCCTGGACGTCCTGATCGCGGCGGTGGCGCTGGCGGGCATGCGCACCAAGCAGGCGTGGGCCTTCTACGGCGTCGGGGTGCTCACGGCGGCGACGGTCGTCGTGGCCGTCGCCTGGACGTAGGGCCTGTCCGGCGCGGTCCCGGGCGCCCTGGAAGCCGTACGGGTGCTCACAGCGCGTACTCCGTGAAGTGCCCGCACCCCGTGAAGCCGAGCCGCCGGTAGACCGGTTCGCCCTCCTCCGAGGCCTGGAGCACCGCGATGCCGCGCCCCAGGGAACGGGCCGTGCGCAGGGCCGCCAGCGTCATCGCGCCGCCGTAGCCGCGGCGGCGGTGGGCGGCGAGGGTGCAGATGTTGTAGACGCCGGCCACGCCCGCGTGGTCGAAGATCTCGGCCGAGCAGACCGGGCGGCCCGCCACGTACCCGACCAGGCAGTGGGACGGGCTGCCCGCGGCCAGGAGCTGCGGGGCGGCATCGGCGTAGAAGCGGCGGACGGTCGCGGCCGGCGGGTTCCAGTTGGCGGCGAGGACGTCGGCGTAGTCGGCGAGTGCGGCCGGGGTCGTCACCGGGCGGATGTCGAGGTCCGGTGCGGCCGGTGCGGGGAGGCCGCCGTCGAGGCGGGCCCACAGGGCGCTCTCCCGTTCGGAGGCGGTGAGCCCGGCGGCGGTGAGCCGGGAGCCGAGGTCCGCCGGTTCGCCGGCGGGCCCCACCCACCAGGAGAACGGGCGGCCCGTGCCGCGCACCTCACGCACCGTCTCGGCGATGCGCCGGTCGGCGTCGGCGGCCTCGAAGCGGGCCGCGGCGACGATGTTGAACGTGTCGTCCGGCAGACCGCTGTCGGCCACCAGCAGATCGTCGCCGTCCACGACCCGTGCACCGGCCAGGGCGCGGTGCAGGTGGCAGGCGTGCTCGGCGAGGTTGCGCTCCATGGCGGCCAGGAGGGCGGTGTCGGTATCGACGGCGGTATCGGTATCGGTATCGATGGCGGTGTCGGTATCGACGGCGGTGTCGGTATCGACGGCGGTGTCGGTGGGGAGAGGGCGCTCGGGCATACGGCCATCCTGCGTGCGCACCGGAGCCGGGCGCACCCGGATTACGCCCTCACGCCCGCGCACACCCGCTCACGGCCGAGTGGCGCCCCGCCCGCAGCCGCAGCTCTCCCGGCGGGCCACCGACACCGGCAGCATCATCGACACGGGGTCCTTGTCCTGCTGCCCGGTGAGGCGGCGCACAAGGAGCTCCACCGCCTCCTCGCCCATCCGCCGCATCGGCTGGCGGACGGTGGTCAGCGCGGGCCGCACCAGACGGCTCAGGGCGATGCCGTCGAAGCCGGTGACGGCGATGTCGTCGGGGACGCGTACGCCCCGGCGCTCCAGGGTGTGCAGAGCGCCGACGGCCATCTGGTCGTTGGCGAACAGCAGGGCCTCGGGGCGCTCGCCCGGCCGGTCGAGGAGGGTGCCGGCGGCGCGGGCGCCCTCGGCCTGCGTCATCATGCCGACCCGCAGATCGGGCTCGTCGCGCACCGGTACGCCCGCCGCGCGGCACGCCTCGACGTAGCCGCGGAAGCGCGCCTCCACGTCCGGCGACTCCTCCGCGGAGCCGACGTAGGCGAGCCGGCGCAGCCCGTGCTCCTCGATCAGGTGCCGGGTCAGCTCGCGCTGGCCGTCCGCGTTCGCGACCTCGATGTGGTCCAGGTGGTCGAGGTCGTCGGACTCGCGCGGCCCCGCCAGCATCACGACCGGCTGCCGCCGCGAGATGACCTCCAGCTCCTCGGTCGGCACGGTCCTCGCAAGCACGGCGAACCCGTCGACCCGGCCCGCGACCTTCGCCACGAGACTCTCCGGGCCGCCCTTCAGCGACGCGGCGATCAGCAGCGCGTACCCGTGGCGGCGCGCGGCGCGCTCCATGCCGCGGATGATCTGGTCGGAGTAGAGCATCGCGGCGTCGTCGTCGGCCTCGTCCCCGGCGCCGGTCTCCGCCTCGGACTCGGCGTCCGGGTCGGAGTAGTCGGGGAAGCACAGGCCGAGGACCCCGGTGGACCGGCTGGCCAGACCGCGGGCGTTCCCGCTCGGTACGTATCCGAGCTCGCGGGCCGCCGCGAGGACCCGCTCCCGGGTCTGGGCGCGGACCGAGTCCGGGTTGCGGTAGACGCGGGACACGGTGGCGATGGAGACGCCGGACCGCTCGGCGACGTCGTACACCGTGGGGGCTGTGCTCACCGGGTGGGACCCCCATGGGCTTCGTGGGACGGCGGGTGACAGTGGATGAAAGCGCATTCACCCTAGGTCGGGGTGGCCCGTCCGAGCAAGAGCGGACCTGCTCAAGGACGCGGAGCCGGACAGGAGCCGGACGGGATCACGGCCGGAGCAGCGCCATGGGCAGTTCGCCCGTGCGGTCCTGGTCGGTCGGGCGCATCCCCGGCTTCGTGCTGTTCTTCCAGATGATCGAGACGACGGGGGTGTCACCGTCGCCGACGTTCACCTTCGCCCCCGTGAACCGCTCGCCGGGGGCCGTCTTCGCGCGCAGTTCGGCCGCGACCTTCTCGGCGGCGTCCTCGGACGTGGTGCGGGCGCACAGCTTCTCCGTCGGGTGCGCGGCGTCGTCCGCGTGGCCGCCGATGCCGAGGAGCGTGATGCCCTGCTTGCGGTAGCCGGGGTTCTTCCCGTAGAGCGAGGCTTCGTAGACGTCGTCGCCGAGGCAGGAGACGACCGCCTTGTACGCCGGGTCGTCCGTCACGGAGCGGTCCGGCGGGTCGAGCGGCAGCTTCACGCCGTCGACGTACTGCGAGGTCCGCGCGTCCGCGGAGACCTCGATGTCGGCCTGGCCCTTCTTGCGCAGCCGTACCGCGCCGTCGTCGCCCTCGGTGGCCGTGTAGCCGCGCTTCCTCATGGCCTTGCGGACGGCGTCCACGTCGAAGGTGCCGGTCAGCCGCTGGCTGTAGCCGTTGCTCAGCAGGACCGACGCGGTGACGTCCTTCGCCTCGAAGCCGTAGGACCGCGGCCGGGCCGTGTGGGCGCCCTGCATGAACTCGATGATCCCGTAGCCGTCGAGCCCCCGGTACAGCGACTTGTCGGCCGCGACCAGACGCCGGGCGGCGCTCACGTCGCGGTACGTGATGGCCTGCTCGGCCTGCGACGCGGGGACGCCCGACAGGGCCGCCGTCAGCCCGGTCCCCTCGCCGTCGCCCGAGTCGTCCGCACCGCACGACACCAGCCCCGCCGCCCCCAGCGCTCCGACGAGCACCGTCACCACGCACTTCCTGGTCATCCGCATGGCGGCCAGTCTCGCAGCCGCCGATCACGGTCCGGTCACTGCTGTGAACGCCGCCGGATCTTGTTCCCCAGCCACACCACCGGATCGTACTTACGGTCAACTGCCCTTTCCTTCAAGGGAATCAGCGCATTGTCCGTGATCTTGATGCCCTCGGGGCAGACCTCCGTGCAGCACTTGGTGATGTTGCAGTAGCCGAGGCCGTGCTCGTCCTGGGCCGTCCGCTTGCGGTCGAGGCCTTCCTCGGCCGCCGCGTCCAGCGGGTGCATGTCCAGTTCGGCGACGCGCATCAGGAAGCGGGGTCCTGCGAACGCGGGCTTGTTCTCCTCGTGGTCGCGCACCACATGGCACGTGTCCTGGCACAGGAAGCACTCGATGCACTTGCGGAACTCCTGCGAGCGGTCGACGTCCTGCTGCATCATCCGGTACTCACCCGGACCGACGCCCTGCGGCGGCACGAACGCCGGCACCTCGCGGGCCTTCTGGTAGTTGAAGCCGACGTCCGTCACCAGATCCCGTACGACGGGGAACGCGCGCAGCGGCGTCACCGTGATCGTGTCGTCCCGGCCGAACACCGACATCCGCGTCATGCACATCAGCCGCGGCCGCCCGTTGATCTCGGCGGAGCACGACCCGCACTTGCCCGCCTTGCAGTTCCAGCGAACTGCCAGGTCGGGGGCCTGAGTTGCCTGGATGCGGTGGACGATGTCGAGGACCACCTCGCCGTCGTTCACCTCGACCGCGAAGTCCTCCAGACCGCCCCCGTCCGTGTCCCCGCGCCACACCTTGAAGTGCGCCTCGTACGCGTCGCTCACTCGAAGAGCTCCTCTTCGGCCAGGTACTTCACCAGCTCCTCCTTCTCGAAGAGGGCGAGCAGGTCGGGGCGGACGGGTTCGGTGGTCTCGCGTACGAGACTGATCTGGCCGCGGACCGGATCGGTGGCGGCCAACCCGCCCGTGGGGTCGCGGAGTTGGCACAGCAGATTCACCCGGCGCCACTGCCGGTCCATCGCCGGATGGTCCTCGCGGGTGTGCCCGCCGCGGGACTCGGTGCGCTCCAGGGCGGCCCGCGCGACGCACTCGCTGACCAGGAGCATGTTGCGCAGGTCGAGCGCGAGGTGCCAGCCGGGGTTGAACTGCCGGTGCCCCTCGACCCCGGCCCGCCGCGCCCGCACCCGCAGATCCGCGAGCTTGCGCAGCGCCTGCTCCATCTCGCCCTCGCGGCGGATGATGCCGACCAGGTCGTTCATCGTCTGCTGGAGTTCCTGGTGCAGCGTGTACGGGTTCTCGGGGACGGTGCCCTCCTCCTGGCCCTCGGCGGAGAAGGGGCGCAGCGCCTCGGCGGCGGCCGCGTCGATCTGGAGATCGGAGACGCCGGGACGGTCGCCGTCGAACCCGGTGGCGTACTGCGCGGCGTGCAGTCCGGCGCGCCGCCCGAAGACCAGCAGGTCGGACAGCGAGTTGCCGCCGAGCCGGTTGGAGCCGTGCATACCGCCGGCCACCTCGCCGGCCGCGTACAGGCCGGGCACGCCGCGCGCCGCCGCCGTGTCCGAGTCGACGGCGATGCCGCCCATCACGTAGTGACAGGTCGGCCCGACCTCCATCGCCTCGGCCGTGATGTCGACGTCCGCCAGCTCCTTGAACTGGTGGTACATGGAAGGGAGCCGGCGCCGGATGACCTCGGCCGGCATGCGCGTCGACACGTCCAGGAAGACGCCGCCGTGCGGGGAGCCGCGCCCGGCCTTCACCTCGGCGTTGATCGCCCGCGCCACCTCGTCGCGCGGCAGCAGTTCGGGGGGACGCCGGTTGTGGTCCGGGTCCTCGTACCAGCGGTCGCCCTCCTCCTCCGACTGCGCGTACTTCTCCTTGAACACGTCGGGGATGTAGTCGAACATGAACCGCTTGCCCTCGGAGTTGCGCAGCACACCGCCGTCGCCGCGCACCGACTCCGTGACGAGGATCCCCTTCACGGACGGCGGCCAGACCATCCCCGTCGGGTGGAACTGCACGAACTCCATGTTGAGCAGGGGAGCGCCCGCGAGCAGGGCGAGGGCGTGCCCGTCACCCGTGTACTCCCACGAGTTCGACGTCACCTTGAAGGACTTGCCGATGCCGCCGGTCGACAGCACGACACTCGGCGCCTCAAGGACGAAGAAGCGCCCGCTCTCGCGCTCGTAGCAGAAGGCCCCGGAGACCCGCTCCCCGCCCTCGTCCTTCAACACCCGGGTGACGGTGCACTCCTGAAAGACCTTCAGGCGTGACTCGTAGTCGCCGGTCTCCTTGAAGTCCTGCTGCTGGAGCTGGACGATCTTCTGCTGGAGCGTGCGGATGAGCTCCAGACCCGTACGGTCACCGACGTGCGCGAGCCGCGGGTACTCGTGCCCGCCGAAGTTGCGCTGCGAGATCCGCCCGTCGGCCGTACGGTCGAACAGGGCGCCCCAGGTCTCCAACTCCCATACCCGGTCGGGTGCTTCGCGCGCGTGCAGCTCGGCCATCCGCCACTGGTTGAGGAACTTGCCGCCGCGCATCGTGTCGCGGAAGTGGACCTGCCAGCTGTCCCCGGAGTTCACATTGCCCATGGCGGCCGCGATGCCGCCCTCCGCCATCACCGTATGGGCCTTGCCGAACAGGGACTTGCAGATCACGGCCGTACGAGCACCGCGCTCACGCGCCTCGATCGCCGCCCTCAGTCCGGCGCCGCCGGCGCCCACCACGACAACATCCCACTGCTGCCGCTCCACAACTGACATCAGAAGAACCTCGGATCATCGAAAGCGCCGGACGCGACCAGGTACACGTAGAAGTCGGCGAGCGCCACGCTCACCAACGAGGCCCAGGCGAGCAGCATGTGACGGGCATTCAGTTTCCCCACCCAGCCCCAGAGCCGATACCGCACCGGATGCTTCGAGAAGTGCTTCAGCCGCCCGCCGACGATGTGCCGGCACGAGTGGCAGGAGATGGTGTACGCCCAGATCAGCCCGATGTTGAGCAGGAACACGAGGGAGCCGAGCCCCATGTGCCCCCACTCGTACTTCTCGTTGCGGAACGAGAGCACGGTGTCGTACGTGAGGATGCAGGCGACGAGCACGGCCGCGTAGAAGAAGTACCGGTGGATGTTCTGAAGGATCAGCGGGAACTTCGTCTCCCCGCTGTACTTCTTGTGCGGCTCGGCCACCGCGCAGGCCGGCGGCGACGCCCAGAAGCCGCGGTAGTAGGCCTTGCGGTAGTAGTAGCAGGTCAGCCGGAAGCCCAGCGGGAAGATCAGGATGAGCAGGGCGGGGGACAGGCCCCACCAGCCGCCGAACAGCTCCCAGTTGGGGCCGTGCCGCATCGGCGCGCAGTTGTCGGCGAGGCACGGCGAGTAGAACGGCGAGACGTACGGCGCCGCGTAGTAGTCCGCATTGGCGAAGGCCCGCCACGTCGAGTAGACGACGAAGGCGAACAGGCCCGCGGCGGTCGCCGCCGGGGCCAGCCACCAGCGGTCCGTGCGCAGATGCGGCGCGGAGATCGCGGCACGCGTCCGGCCGCGGACGCCGGTGCCGCTCACGGGATGGGGTTCTTCGGTACTGGTGGGTTCCGTGCCGGTGGCCAACGAAGCCTCCGCTCGAAGGGACTCGGGTCGTGGGTGTGCGTCAGGGGGCGTGCCGGTCCCGCGCGCCGAGCCCCTCGTCGTCCGAATCGGTCCACAGGGAGCTGTCGTACGGGGTGTCGGGGATCGTGACGAAGCCCTCCGGGCGGTGCGGGCGGCTCCGGCCCTGTGTCGTGGCCGTCGCGCGCAGCAGGGCCACGCTCTCGCGCAGGTGGTCGGTGTCGGCGCGGACGCGGCGCAGGTCCGGTCCGGCGGGGTCCGTCGTGAGGCGGCCCACCGCGCGGGTGAGCTCGTCGACGCAGCGCTGCACTGCCGCCAAGTCGTCGTTCAGGGACATGACTTGCCCTCGCTTCCGCTGGTGCGGCGGAGATGCTCATGCGCCTGCGAGTGTCGCGCGTCACATTGCCGTTTGTGAAGAGAGCGGGGCGGATTCGGGGGCTGCGCTGGTTGCGCGCCCCCCATTTCACGCCGGGCATTTCGGGTGCGGCTCCGGTGGGGGCTGGCCGCGCCCCGCGGCGGAGCCGCTCATGACACAGCCCCGCGCCCCTGAGATGCGCACTTCGTGCGCCATCTCATGGGGCGCGTTCGTGTCGGGGAAATGCGACGCGAAGCGTGTGCATTTCAGGGGCGCGGGGAACTGCGCGACCAGCCACCCACCCACCCGCAGCCGCGATGCACGGCACCGGCACCCCCGGAAGGCGCCCCCGGTTAAGCCGCACGAGTGGCCTTGCAGCGGCGCGCCGCCGTGTCGCCCGCGCCCAGCGCACCCCAACCACTTCAGTGGGCCAATAGATGTGATCAGCGACATATACCGCCAAACGTGATCAACCGGCCCGCCCCGGAGGTACTCGCCGAGATGCACCCCAACCCCAGGCGCCCAGGCGCAGCCGCCCGCTCGGCCGCGTTTCTCGTGAGCAGCGCGCTCGCCGTGACCGCCCTCGCGGGGTGCGGCGCCGACGACGAGGCGAGCGCCCCCTCCGCCGGGCAGGACATCGCCCCCGCAGCCCGTGACCAGATCAGGGACGGCGGCACCCTGCGCTGGGCGATCGACGCCATGCCCGGCACCCTCAACTCCTTCCAGGCGGACGCCGACGGAGGCACGAGCCGGATCACCGGCGCCGTGCTCCCGGCGATGTTCCGCATCGACGCGCAGGGCCGCCCCCGGCGCGACGCCGACTACCTGGAGAAGGCCCAGGTCATCGAGACCGAGCCCAAGCAGGTCGTGCTGTACAAGCTGAACCAGCAGGCCGTCTGGAGCGACGGCCGCGAGATCGGCGCCCCCGACTTCGCCGCCCAGTGGCGCGCCCTGTCCGGCAAGGACACCGCGTACTGGACCGCGCACAACGCCGGCTACGACCGCATCGAGAAGATCGAGCGCGGCGCGAACGACCTGGAGGTCCGGGTCACGTTCGCCAAGCCGTACGCGGACTGGCGCTCCCTGTTCTCGCCGCTGTACCCCAAGGACGTCATGGGGACCCCGGACAACTTCAATGAGGGCGCGCGCCGCAAGCTCAAGGTCACCGCGGGACCCTTCGCCATCGACGGGATCGACCGCGACGACAAGCAGGTCAGCCTCAAGCGCAACCCGCGCTGGTGGGGCCGCCCCGCCAAGCTCGACAAGCTCGTCCTGACCGCCGTACCCCGCTCCGAGCGCGCCGCCGCCCTCGCCGCGGGCAAGCTCGACCTGGCCGACCTCGACACCGGCGGCGCCGACCGCATCTCGTACGCGGCCCGCGACAAGGGCGCGTCGGGCCCGCTCGCCCACGGCCCGGGCGCCGCCCTCACCCCCGGCAAGGCGCTGCGCTCCTGGGCGATCGTGCACGGGGACGACGAGGAGGCGGCCGAGGAGGAGATCGCGGCCCGCAAGAAGACCCGCAAGGCCATCAAGAAGTACGCGAGGGAACAGGCGAACCTGCACGGCTTCCAGGTCCGCAAGTCCCTCGAACCGGCCTACACCCAGCTCGCCCTGAACGGCTCCGAGGGCCCCCTCGCCGACGAGCGCGTGCGCCGCGCCGTCGCCCGCGCCCTCGACCGCACCCAGCTCGCCGAGGCCGTCCTCAAGCCGCTCGGCCTGCCGGTCACCACCGTCGACAACCACCTCGCCCTGTCCGGGCAGGACGCGTACGCCGACAACAGCGACGCGCTCGGCGACCAGGACACCGCCGAGGCGCAGGCGCTGCTCGCGGAGGCGGGCTGGACGCCGGGCGGCCCGCTGAAGGAGAAGAAGGAGAAGCCGAAGACGGCGGGCGGCGAGTCCGACACCGACGCGGCCGGCGACTCCGAGGACTCCGGCGACGGCACGTACATCGTCGGCGAGGACGACAAGCCCTCCGACGACAAGCCCGCCGACAACGCGCCGCCGCTGCTCGGCCCCGGCCCGGTCGCCGCCGCCCAGTACGCCGCGCTGCTGCACCAGGCCGACGCGATGAAGGTCCGCGAGGCCGACAAGGAGAAGAAGAAGCACCCCGCCCACAAGAACTCACAGCACTCCCAGCACTCCCGGCATTCCGAGCACGCCGGCAAGAAGGACAGCGCGGCCCGGCACGGCGGCGCCCCCGGCGCGTACGCACCCAAGGGCACGGCCGCCCCGGCCGGCGCCGCCGCGGGCCCGCTCGCCAAGGACGGCAAGCCGCTGACCCTGCGCTTCGTGCTCCCCTCCGGCGAGGGCTCGGAGCAGCTGCGCGCGGTCGCCGACCGGATCACGCAGATGCTCCAGAAGATCGGCGTGCGGACGGACGTCATGAAGGTCGACGACGACAGCTACTTCAAGGACCACATCGCGTCCGGCCAGTACGACCTGGCGCTGTACTCGTGGCCCGCCTCGGCCTACCCGGCCACCGACGCCCGCCCCATCTACGCCAAGCCGGTCCCGGCCGCCGACGGCTCGCTCACCGTCGAGCAGAACTACACGCGGGTCGGCACCGACCACATCGACCAGCTCTTCGACCAGGCCATCGGCGAGCTCGACGAGGACGAGGAGCGTGCGCTGGTGAAGCAGGCGGACGCCCGTATCTGGGCCGCCGCAGGATCGATTCCGCTCTACCAGCGCCCGGAGCTGGTCGCGGCCAGGCCGAACCTGGCCAACGCGGGTGCCTTCGGCTTCCAGGAGCCGGAGTACGAGGACATCGGCTTCCTGAAGCCGGGCGCCAAGCCGTCGTCGTCCCCCTCCACGGACTCGTAGAGCGGGGCCCGCACACCGGCATCAAGATTCTTTAGCTCAGATCAAGCTCAATTCCCTTGCCCGCCGGACCGTCCGGCGGGCAAGGTTCGTTACACCCGTTGACCTGCGGTTTTCTCTGTCTGCCCGCCGCCCCGCACGGCCCGGCAGAGCCCCCACCCGTCGAGCCACGTACCATGGGGTAAGGCCGTGGCGTGTCCAGCCCGGCAGGGCGCGCGTATCACTGATGTACGCGCAGCCGTCCACTCACTCCGGGAGTACGCCGCAATATGGCCACGCGCCACGACATCCGAAACGTCGCCATCGTCGCCCACGTCGACCACGGCAAGACGACCATCGTCGACGCCATGCTCAAGCAGGCCGGCTCCTTCGCCGCGCACGCTGCCGAGTCCCTCGACGATCGCATGATGGACTCGAATGACCTGGAGCGTGAGAAGGGCATCACGATCCTCGCCAAGAACACGGCGGTGAAGTACCACCCGAAGGATGGCGGCGACGTCATCACGATCAACATCATCGACACCCCCGGCCACGCCGACTTCGGTGGTGAGGTCGAGCGCGGCCTGTCGATGGTCGACGCCGTCGTGCTGCTCGTGGACGCGTCCGAGGGCCCGCTCCCGCAGACCCGCTTCGTGCTGCGCAAGGCGCTCCAGCAGCGTCTGCCCGTCATCCTGTGCATCAACAAGACGGACCGCCCGGACTCCCGGATCGACGAGGTCGTCAACGAGACGTACGACCTCTTCCTCGACCTGGACGCCGACGAGGACCAGATCGAGTTCCCGATCGTCTACGCGTGCGGCCGTGACGGCATCGCGTCGCTGACCAAGCCGGAGAACGGCACGGTCCCGGCGGACTCCACCAGCCTGGAGCCGTTCTTCTCCACGATCCTGGAGCACGTCCCGGCCCCGACGTACGACCCGGAGGCCCCCCTCCAGGCGCACGTGACGAACCTGGACGCCGACAACTTCCTCGGCCGTATCGCGCTCCTGCGCGTCGAGCAGGGCGAGCTGCGCAAGGGCCAGACCGTCGCGTGGATCAAGCGCGACGGGACGATCCAGAACGTCCGCATCACCGAGCTGATGATGACCGAGGCGCTCACCCGCAAGCCGGCCGAGATGGCGGGCCCCGGTGACATCTGCGCCGTGGCCGGTATCCCGGACATCATGATCGGCGAGACCCTGGCCGACCCGGAGAACCCGATCGCGCTGCCGCTCATCACGGTGGACGAGCCGGCCATCTCCATGACCATCGGCACCAACACCTCGCCGCTCGTCGGCCGTGGTGGCACGGGCAAGGGCGCGGCCGCCAAGTCGGCCGTCAAGGACCGCAAGGTCACCGCCCGCCAGGTCAAGGACCGCCTCGACCGCGAGCTGATCGGTAACGTCTCGCTGCGTGTCCTGGAGACCGAGCGTCCCGACGCCTGGGAGGTGCAGGGCCGCGGTGAGCTGGCGCTCGCCATCCTGGTCGAGCAGATGCGCCGCGAGGGCTTCGAGCTGACCATCGGCAAGCCGCAGGTCGTCACCCAGATCATCGACGGCAAGGTCCACGAGCCGGTCGAGCGCCTCACGGTCGACGTCCCCGAGGAGCACATGGGCGCCGTCACGCAGCTCATGGGCGTCCGCAAGGGCCGTATGGACAACATGTCGAACCACGGCTCCGGCTGGGTCCGCATGGAGTTCGTCGTCCCGTCCCGCGGCCTCATCGGCTTCCGTACGGAGTTCCTGACGAACACCCGCGGTACGGGTATCGCGCACTCCATCCACGAGGGCCACGAGCCGTGGTTCGGCACGCTGACGACCCGTAACAACGGCTCGCTGGTCGCCGACCGCGCCGGCGCCGTCACCGGGTTCGCGATGACGAACCTCCAGGAGCGTGGCGTGCTGTTCACCGAGCCCGGCACCGAGGTGTACGAGGGCATGATCGTCGGCGAGAACTCGCGCGCCGACGACATGGACGTGAACATCACCAAGGAGAAGAAGCTCACCAACATGCGCTCCGCCTCCGCCGACTCCTTCGAGGCGATCGTCCCGCCGCGCAAGCTCTCCCTGGAGCAGTCCCTGGAGTTCTGCCGCGACGACGAGTGCGTCGAGGTGACCCCGGAGGCCGTGCGCATCCGCAAGGTCGTCCTGGACCAGAAGGAGCGCGGCCGCTCGGCCTCGCGCGCCAAGCACAGCTGACCTCAGGCCAGTTGAAGGGCCCGGTCCCCCGAAAGGGGTGCCGGGCCCTTTGCGTTGCCGCTAATCTGCCGGTGTCTACGCGGGGTGACCGCGGCCGGGGACAGGGCGGGTAAGGCGTCGCCCAACAAAGGGTCAAATACCGCCCCGGCGCAAGTGATTAAGTCCACGGTGGTGTCCGGTATCCGGGCGCGAGTGGTCGATAGGTATGTAACACGTCCGTTTCGCGGTCATCTATCTCGGATCTGTTTGTCCGGATTTCGGGAGAAGTACGTGTCAGGTGTGATCGAACCGAGACCAAAAGAGTGTGGTCGCGACAGCCGACGTGGCTAATAGTTGACCGCGTAGAGCTCGGGTCAATGGGTCACGCGCTGTGGGGAGCGCGCCGACTCGCGAGCACACTAGGGGCACATGCACCTTCGCCGTCAGGGGTGTCGGCTTGGTGAATCGTGCCTCCACTTGCAGTGAACAAAGTGGACTCATGAGGAGGAACCCATGCGAGGTGCCACAAGCGCCATATGGGTCGCGTCGTCCCCGATGACAGGTGTTGTAGGCCCCGCGGGCACGTCCAGTCCCGTTCTGGTGGCCGAGGTAACGATCCAGCGTCGCGAACGCGCTTGACGGCTCGGCCTGTTGACGACCGGCTGCGGCCGACGTACAGCAGGGCCAGGGTTCCCCAGGGGTGGGTTCACCCCAGTCGTTGTTCCCCTCGCGCGCTTCGAATGACGTACGCCGTGCGATGGCCGTCGGGTCCGTCTCGTACCCCCGACGACCTCCAACACCTGTGAAATGGACGAATCATGACGAGTCCAATCGAGATTGAGGGCGCCGTTACCTCTTCCGCCTTGGACAAGGAGAGCGCGCCGCAGGGCGACGCCCCGGAGCCCAAGAAGCTGGAGGGGCGCAGCCCTGGACAGCTGATGTGGCGCCGGTTCAAGCGCGACAAGACGGGCATCATCTCCGCCTGCATCGTGCTGTTCTTCTTCGCGATAGCCGCGCTCGCGCCGGTCATCACGAAGCTGTACGGCAAGGACCCGTACACGTTCTACGGCCAGGACGACCCGACGCTGCTCAACGAGTTCAACCTGCCGGCCGGGCCCAACGGCGGTATGTCGCCCGAGCACTGGTTCGGCATCGACCCGAACTACGGGCGCGACGTCTTCGCGTACCTGCTGTACGGAATGCGTACGTCGCTCGGCACGGCGCTGCTCGCCACCATCGGCATGGTGTTGATCGGCATCGTCATCGGTCTGGTCGGCGGCTACTTCGGCGGCAAGACCGACTACTGGCTGGGTCGGTTCACCGACTTCATGCTGGCGCTGCCCAGCCAGCTGTTCATGGTGGCGGTCATGCCCGTCGTCGTCACGGTGTTCGTCGCGCCCGACGAGGAGACGCCCACCTACGTGCGCTTCCTCGCCATCACCGGCGTGATGTGGATGCTGACCTGGATGAGCCTGTCGCGTCTGATCCGCGCCGTCACCCTCTCCCTGCGTGAGCGGGAGTTCGTGGAGGCCGCTCGGGTCGCGGGCGCCTCGCCCTGGCGCATCGTCCGCAAGGAGCTGCTGCCCAACCTGGTCACGCCGATCATCGTGCAGGGCACGTACCTCCTCCCCAGCACCATCCTCTCGGTCGCCTTCCTCTCCTTCGTCGGCGTGGGCTATCAAGACCCCACTCCCGACTGGGGATTGATGTTCGCCACCGCCGCGAACATCTACGAGCAGGACCCGACCTACATGTTCTTCCCGGGTGTCGCCATGGTCGTCTTCGTCGTGGCGTTCAACCTCCTCGGTGACTCGGTCCGGGATGCCTTCGATCCCAAGACCGGACGCTGAACCGGCATCACCCAGGGGGTTAGCTGCCACCCGGGCACCGGGGGGACCAACCGGATGCGCCAGGCAGCACCAAAGGATCACTACTCACAGGCAGGTGGACTCAACTCCATGAGCATCCTTCGATCGCGCACGGCGCAGGCAACGGTCGCCGCGGCAGCCGTCGGCGCACTCGCACTGACCGGCTGCAGCAGCGGCAGCAAGAGCGACAACAAGCCGGCCGGCAAGTCCCAGGAGGACGCCAAGGCGCAGGCCAAGCCCGTCGCCATGGGCACCGCCCAGGACTCGGTGGGCCCGGCCAAGCCGGTCGCCGGTGCCAAGAAGGGCGGCACCGTCCAGGTCTACCAGGAGGCGGACTTCTCGCACCTGGACCCGGGGCAGATCTACGTCTCCGACGCCGGCATGCTCGCCAAGCTCCTCTACCGTGGCCTGACCACGTACACCGAGGACGCCCAGGGCAACCAGACGGTCGTCGGCGACCTCGCCACCGACCCGGGCAAGTCCTCGGACGGCGGCAAGACCTGGACCTTCACGCTGAAGGACGGGATCAAGGACCAGAACGGCCACGTCATCACGTCAGCCGACATGCGCCACTCGATCGAGCGTCTGTACGCCGACTTCGAGACGGACGGTCCGACCTACATCCAGCAGTGGCTGTCGGGCGCGGGCACCAAGTACCGCGAGGCCTACAAGGGCCCGTACGGCGGCAAGCACCTGCCGAAGTCGGTCCTGGACACGCCGGACGACAAGACCATCGTCTTCCACTTCCTCGAGGCGCACACCGACGTGCCGCAGGCGCTCGCCATGGCCGCCTACTCCGTCGTGCCCGAGAAGACGGACACGAAGCAGAAGTACGACCAGGCGCCCGTCGCCACCGGTCCGTACAAGGTCGCCTCGTACAAGTCGGGCAAGTCCCTCTCCCTGACGCGCAACGAGAACTGGGACGAGAAGACCGACCCGCTGCGTCACGCCTACGTCGACGGCTGGAACATCGAGTTCAACCACGACAAGGCCGACCAGACGAAGACGATCCTGGCCGACCGCGGCGAGGCCAAGAACGCGATCATGTTCACCGGCCAGGTCGACGCCACCCAGCTGCAGAAGATCACGTCCAACAAGACCGTGATGAAGCGCACGATCCAGGGCTACGCCCCGTACGTGTGGCAGCTGAACTTCAACATGGACCGCGTCAAGGACAAGAAGCTCCGTGACGCCATCGCCCTCGCGATCCCGGCCACCGCGGCCGCCCGCGCCGACGGTGGTGCCTACGGCGGTGACGCGGCCACGTCGCTGATGTCGCCCACCACCCCGGGCTACGACAAGACGTACGACCCGTTCGACCGCGTCAAGAAGCCGAACGGCGACATCGAGAAGGCGAAGAAGCTCGTCAAGGAGGCGGGCGCCGAGGGCAAGAAGCTCGTCTACGCCTACGCCAACACCCCGGTGCGTACCACGCAGGCCAACCTGATCATCAACAACCTTGAGAAGATCGGGCTCGACATCCAGAAGAAGGAAGTCGACCAGGCCACCTGGTACGAGCAGATGGGCAAGGTCAAGAACGGCATGGACCTGTACATGACCGGTTGGGGTCAGGACTGGGCCGACGGCAACACCGTCTTCCCGCCCTCCTTCGACGGTGCGCAGATCCAGGACGGTGCCTCGAACTACTCGCACACCAACGACAAGCACGTGAACTCGGAGCTCGCCCGCATCCAGAAGATCGCGGACGCCGACGAGCGCGCCTCTGAGTACGCGAAGCTCTCGAAGTACATCTCCGAGAAGATCAACCCGGCTGCTCCGATCTACTACACCAAGGTGTTCCAGATCGCCGGTTCGAACGTGGGCGGCCTGCGCTACGGCCAGGTGGTCAGCTACACCGACCCGACCACGATCTACCTGAAGAAGTAACCAGCTCAAGGCAGTTCCCGGGGGTGAAGGCGCGGCGGAGCCTTCACCCCCGGACCGCCGGTCCCCTCCTGGCCTCCCACCGCCGCCGTCCTGAGAGCAGCTTCCTGCCATGCTTCGATTTCTCATACGCCGGGCGTCTGGCGCAGCACTCATCCTCCTGCTGATCAGCGCCTTCACGTTCTTCATGTACTTCGCCATCCCACAGGACCCGGCGACACTCGCGTGCGGCAAGAACTGCACCAAGGCCGCGCTCGAAGTGATCCACAAGAACCTGGGGCTCAACGACCCGGTGCCGGTGCAGTACTGGCACTACCTCTCCGGCATCTTCGTCGGACGTGACTTCGGGGTGGGACATTGCGACGCGCCGTGCTTCGGCGTCTCGTTCCGCAACAACCAGATGGTGTGGGACACCATCATGGACCGCCTCCCGCTGACGCTCTCGCTCACCTTCGGCGGCCTCATCGTCTTCCTGTTCGTCGGTCTCGGCGCCGGCCTCATGGCCGCCCGCTACCGCGGCACCTGGCTCGACAAGCTCTTCAGCGGCGGCTCGCTGGTGCTCAGCTCGTTCCAGATCTACTTCCTCGGCCCGATCGTGCTCGGCATCTTCGTCTACAGCACGGGATGGCTGGACAAGCCCAAGTACGTACCCATCACCGAGGATCCGGCCGGCTGGTTCATGGGCCTGCTGATCCCCTGGATCGTGATGGCGACGATCTTCACGGCCAACTACACGCGTATGTCCCGCTCCTCGATGATCGAGCAGCTCCAGGAAGAACATGTACGCGCTGCCAAGGCCAAGGGCATGAGTAGCCGCTACGTCTTCTACCGGTACGCGTGGCGCGGCTCCGTGATCCCGATCATCACCATCCTCGGCATGGACATCGGCGCCCTGCTCAGTGGTGGCATGGTCACCGAACTCACCTTCGGCCTGGCCGGGTTCGGACGCCTCGCGCGTGACTCGGTCATCCTGAAGGACCTGCCGGTTCTCATGGGCGTCATGATCATCAGCGCCGCCTTCATCATCATCTGCAACATCGTCGTGGACGCCCTGTACGCCGTGATCGACCCGCGCGTGCGCCTGTCCTAGGAGAACCCCGTGACCACACTCACCAAGACCGAGGACGCCCCGGCCCCGACCGGTTCCGAAGCGTTCCTGTCGGTACGCGACCTGCGGGTGCAGTTCTCCACCGAGGACGGCGCCGTCAAGGCGGTGGACGGGCTCTCCTTCGACCTCGAGCGCGGCAAGACGCTCGGTATCGTCGGTGAGTCGGGCTCCGGCAAGTCGGTCACCAACCTGACCGTGCTCGGCCTGCACAACCCGGCGACCGCCACCATCGACGGCGAGATCGTCCTCGACGGCAAGGAGCTGCTCACCGCCTCCGAGCATGAGCTGGAGAAGCTCCGCGGCAACAAGATGGCGATGATCTTCCAGGACTCGCTGACCGCCCTGTCGCCGTACTACACGGTGGGCCGGCAGATCGCCGAGCCCTTCCGCAAGCACACCGGTGCCTCCAAGAAGGAGGCCCGCGACCGGGCCATCGAGATGCTGGGCAAGGTCGGCATCCCGCAGCCCAAGCAGCGCGTGGACGACTACCCGCACCAGTTCTCCGGCGGTATGCGCCAGCGAGCCATGATCGCCATGTCGCTGGCCTGCAACCCCGAGCTGCTGATCGCGGACGAGCCGACCACCGCGCTCGACGTGACGGTGCAGGCGCAGATCCTCGACCTGCTCAAGGACCTCCAGCAGGAGTTCGGCTCCGCGATCATCATGATCACCCACGACCTGGGTGTGGTCGCGAACATGGCGGACGACATCCTCGTGATGTACGCGGGCCGTGCCGTGGAGCGCGGCAGCACCCGCGAGGTGCTCAAGTCGCCTCAGCACCCTTACACCTGGGGCCTGTTGAGCTCGATGCCGCGCCTGTCCTCGGACGTCGACGAGCCGCTCCTGCCGATCCCCGGCTCGCCGCCGTCGCTGCTGAACCCGCCTTCGGGCTGCCCGTTCCACCCGCGCTGCACGTTCACCGACAAGGTGACGGACGGCCGCTGCTCGGGCGAGCGTCCGCTGCTCCCGGCCGGGCGCGGTTCCGCCTGCCACCTGACGGCGGACCAGAAGCAGCAGGTGTTCATCGACACGATTCAGCCCCGGCTGGGCTGAGCTGAAACCGGCGACTGGGGCAGACCATGAGCGACAACAACAGCACGACCACGGCGGTCGCCGACGCGGCGATCCCCGAGCAGCGCGGCGGCGACACCGCCCCGCTGATGCAGGTGCGTAACCTGCACAAGCACTTCCCGATCAAGGGCGGCTTCCCGATCCGGCGCACCGTCGGCGCGGTCAAGGCCGTCGACGGCGTGGACTTCGACGTGTACCCCGGCGAGAGCCTGGGTCTGGTCGGCGAGTCCGGCTGCGGCAAGTCGACGACGGGCCGTCTCCTGACCCGTCTGTACGAGCCCACGCAGGGCACGATCACGTACAAGGGCCAGGACATCAGCACGGCCAGCCGCCGGCAGCTGGCGCCCATCAGGTCCGAGATCCAGATGATCTTCCAGGACCCGTACGCGTCGCTCAACCCGCGGCAGACGGTCGGCTCGATCATCTCCGGCCCGATGGAGATCAACGGCATCAACCCGCCCGGGGGCCGTGAGAACCGGGTCCGCGAACTCCTGGAGATCGTCGGCCTCAGCCCGGAGCACTACAACCGCTTCCCGCACGAGTTCTCCGGCGGTCAGCGCCAGCGCATCGGTGTCGCCCGCGCGGTGGCCCTGGAGCCGAAGCTGATCGTCGCGGACGAGCCCGTCTCGGCGCTCGACGTCTCCATCCAGGCCCAGGTGGTGAACCTTCTCCAGAAGGTCCAGCGGGAGATGGGCATCGCGTTCGTCTTCATCGCCCACGACCTGGCGATCGTGCGGCACTTCTCGCAGCGCGTCGCGGTGATGTACCTCGGCAAGGTCATGGAGATCGCGGACCGCGACTCCCTGTACAACCGGCCGCGTCACCCGTACACGCACGCGCTGATGTCGGCCGTGCCCGACGCGGACATCGACGCGAACAAGAAGGAGCGCATCCGCCTCGAGGGCGACGTGCCCTCGCCGATCGCTCCGCCGTCCGGCTGCCGCTTCCGCACCCGGTGCTGGAAGGCGCAGGACAAGTGCGCCACGGAGGAGCCGCCGCTGGTGCAGATCTCCGGGTCCAAGGCGGGGCATCTGACTGCCTGCCACTTCCCGGAGGAGCCGTCGATCGAGGCGCGTGCCGAGGACATCGTTCTTGACCCGGCGCTTGCGGCGCTGGAGGACGACAAGTCCTGACGCTCGGCTTGTACGAGGCTGCGGCCCGGCCCTGGTGACTTGTTCACCGGCGCCGGGCCGCGGTCTTTTTGTCTGCGGGTGCGTGGGGGCTGGTCGCGCCCCGCGGCGGAGCCGCTAATGACACAGCCCCGCGCCCCTGGAAGGCATGCGCTGCGCGCAGCCTTCCCCCGATGAGATGCGGCCCGAAGGGCCTGCATCTCAGGGGCGCGGGGAACTGCGCGACCAGCCCCCATGCACGCCGCAGCCGGAATCTCACCGCACCCGGCAGACGCTGACGATCTCCGGACTGGTCGCCGCGTCGAAAGGGGCACCGGCAAAGTCACCGAAGCGGGATTCGACCACCAGCCCCGCCTCACCCAGGAACCCGTCCAGCTCACCCGGCGCCAAGAAGCGGAGCGTACTGCGGCTGAGCTCGGGCGCGGCCCACCCCGGCGCCTCGAACGTCGTCGTGAACGTGACGGTCCGCCCGTCGAAGTCGCCCACCACCTCGTGTGCCACCCGGACGCCCGCGACCTCGGACGCGCCCCACGACTCCCACGCCCGCACCGCGGGGTTCCGCGTCTCGAACGCGAACCGTCCCCCGGCCCCGAGCAGCTCCCGCACCGCGGCGAGGGACCGGCGTATCTCGTCGTCGTCGACCCAGACCTGGAACGCGTGCCCGTTCATCAGGACCAGGTCGAAGGGGCCCGTCACCCGCGCCGACGCCAGCGTTCCCGCGACCCACTCGACGCCGGAGGCCGCCCGCTCCCGCGCCACGGCGAGCATCCCCGCCGCCGGGTCGAGTCCGACCAGCCGCCCCGGGTGTCCCTCCTCCCGCGCCCGGATCAGCAGGGCCCCCGTACCGCACCCCACATCGAGCACCGATCCGGCGCCGCGCACCAGGCCGAGATAGAAGTCGTCGCAGGGTGCCCACGGGTTCATGGCGTCGTAGAGGCGGGCGAGGCGGGTGTCGGCAAAGGCGTGGTCGACCATCGGGCGATCATCGCGCGCCGTACGCGACCGCCGCGAGGCATTTCCCGTAAGGCCGATGCCGGAGTGCGATATGCCCGGCTTGGGTCGATATTTAGGCGTACGTGTCACGTGATCGACGAGTCGGTAATGAGGAGGCACTCCATGCGTGGAGCCACGCACGCCAAGTGGGCCGCGGCCGCGGCCGCCGTAGCCCTGACGGCGACAGCCTGCGGAGGCGGCGGTGACAGCGGGGGCGGCGGCGGTGGTGGTGACGGCTCCGGTGTCGTGCGCTCCTCGTGGGGTGACCCGCAGAACCCGCTCGAGCCCGCGAACACCAACGAGGTGCAGGGCGGCAAGGTCCTCGACATGATCTTCCGCGGCCTGAAGCGGTACAACCCGAAGACGGGTGCCGCCGAGGACATGCTGGCGGAGAAGATCGACACCTCCGACCAGATGAACTACACGATCACGGTCAAGGACGGCTGGACCTTCTCCAACGGCGAGAAGGTCACCGCGAAGTCCTTCGTGGACGCCTGGAACTACGGCGCGAGCCTGAAGAACAACCAGAAGAACGCGTACTTCTTCGGGTACATCGAGGGCTACGACAAGGTGCACCCGGACTCCGGCAGCCAGTCGGCCGACACCCTCTCCGGCCTGAAGGTCACCGGCGACAACACCTTCACGGTCAAGCTCAACCAGAAGTTCTCCACCTGGCCCGACACCCTCGGCTACGCGGCCTTCGCGCCGCTGCCGAAGGCGTTCTTCGACGACCACGACGCCTGGGTCAGCAAGCCGGTCGGCAACGGCCCGTACACCGTGGACTCGTACCAAAAGGGCTCCCAGATGTCCCTGCGCAAGTGGGACAAGTACCCGGGCGACGACAAGGCGCAGAACGGCGGCGTGGACCTGAAGGTCTACACCGACAACAACACCGCCTACACCGACCTGACGGCGGGCAACCTCGACCTCGTCGACGACGTCCCCGCCTCGCAGCTCAAGAACGTGGAGAGCGACCTCAACGGCCGCTACATCAACACCCCGGCCGGCATCATCCAGACGCTCGCCTTCCCGTTCTACGACGACGACTGGAACAAGGCGAACAGCGACAAGGTCCGCCAGGGCCTGTCCATGGCGATCAACCGCAAGCAGATCACCGAGACGATCTTCGCCAAGACCCGCACGCCCGCCACCGACTGGACCTCGCCCGTGCTCGGCGAGGACGGCGGCTACAAGGAAGGGCTGTGCGGCAAGTACTGCGACTACAACCCGGCCGAGGCCAAGAAGCTGGTCGCGGAGGGCGGTGGGCTGCCGAACGGGCAGGTCACCATCGGGTACAACGCCGACACCGGCAGCCACAAGGAGTGGGTGGACGCGGTCTGCAACTCCATCAACAACGCCCTGGACAACGACAAGGCCTGCGTCGGCTCGCCCACCGGTACGTTCGCGGACTTCCGCAACAAGATCACCGACAAGAAGATGACGGGCCCGTTCCGCGCCGGCTGGCAGATGGACTACCCGCTCATCCAGAACTTCCTCCAGCCGCTGTACTACACCAACGCCTCGTCCAACGACGGGCACTGGTCCAACAATGAGTTCGACTCGCTCGTCGACAAGGCGAACGGCGAGGCCGACCAGGCCACCGCGGTCAAGACGTTCCAGCAGGCCCAGGAGGTCGTCCGGGACAACATGGCCGCCATCCCGCTCTGGTACCAGAACGGCAGCGCCGGCTACTCGGACAAGGTCTCCAACGTCTCGCTGAACCCGTTCAGCGTTCCGGTCTACAACGAGATCAAGGTCAACTGACGCCCGGGGAGCGGCAGTTGACGCTGCCGCTCCCACGGCCCGACCCCGAACCGGAGCCCTCATGGGACGTTATGTGATCCGGCGGCTGCTCCAGATGATCCCCGTGTTCATCGGGGCGACGCTGCTGATCTTCCTGATGGTCAACGTCATGGGCGACCCCATCGCGGGCCTGTGCGGCGACCGGGCCTGCGACCCCGCGACGGAGGCCCAGCTCAAGACCGAGTACGGCCTCGACAAGCCCGTCTGGCAGCAATACCTCACGTACATGGGGAACGTCTTCACCGGCGACTTCGGCACCGCGTTCAACGGGCAGAAGGTCACCGAGCTGATGTCGAGCGCGTTCCCGGTCACCATCCGGCTGACCATCGTGGCCATCCTGTTCGAGATCGTCGTGGGCATCACGCTCGGTGTCATCACCGGCCTCAAGCGCGGCCGCCCCATCGACAGCACGGTGCTGCTCCTGACGCTCGTCGTGATCTCCGTGCCGACGTTCGTCACCGGTCTGCTGCTCCAGCTGCTGCTCGGTGTCCAACTGGGCTGGATCAACCCGGCCGTGTCCACCGAGGCGCCGTTCAGCGAACTGATCGTGCCGGGCCTGGTGCTCGCCTCGGTCTCCCTGGCGTACGTGACCCGGCTGACCCGCACCTCGATCGCCGAGAACAAGCGTGCCGACTACGTCCGCACCGCCATCGCCAAGGGCCTGCCCCGGCGCCGCGTCATCACCCGGCACCTGCTGCGCAACTCCCTGATCCCGGTGGTCACCTTCATCGGCGCCGACGTCGGCGCCCTGATGGGCGGCGCCATCGTCACCGAGCGCATCTTCAACATCCACGGCGTCGGCTACCAGCTCTACCAGGGCATCCTCCGCCAGAACACCCAGACCGTGGTCGGCTTCGTGACCATCCTCGTCCTGGTGTTCCTGGCGGTGAACCTGATCGTCGACCTCCTGTACGCCGTACTCGACCCGAGGATCCGCTATGCCTGAACCCGAGCAGCCACAGCCCTCGTCCTGGTCCGGCGGCGGACGGGCGCCCGAGGACGGAGCCATCGCCGCGACCGGCATGGGCGGCGCGATGGACCTCGCCACCAGCGAGGGCACGGCCCTGGAGGGCGGGACCGGCGGCCCGTCCGGCACGGGCCCCTCGGACAAGCCGCGCAGCCTGTGGTCCGACGCCTGGCGGGACCTGCGCCGCAACCCGATCTTCATCATCTCGGGCCTGATCATCGCCTTCCTGGTGCTCATCTCGATCTGGCCGCAGCTGATCGCCTCCGGCAACCCGCTCTCCTGCGACCTGGCCAAGGCACAGCAGGGCTCCCAGCCCGGCCACCCCTTCGGCTTCGACGGCCAGGGCTGCGACGTCTACACGCGCACCGTGTACGGCGCCCGCAACTCGATCACCGTCGGCGTCTGCGCCACGGTCGGCGTCTCGCTCCTCGGCTCCGTCCTCGGCGGACTCGCGGGCTTCTTCGGCGGGGTGTGGGACGCGATCCTCTCCCGTATCACCGACATCTTCTTCGCCATCCCCGTCGTCCTCGGCGGTCTGGTGCTCCTGTCGGTCGTCACCAGCAACACCGTCTGGCCCGTCATCGGCTTCATGGTGCTGCTCGGCTGGCCCCAGATCTCCCGCATCGCGCGCGGCTCGGTCATCACGGCCAAACAGAACGACTACGTGCAGGCGGCCCGCGCGCTGGGCGCCTCCAACTCGCGGATGCTGCTGCGGCACATCACGCCGAACGCGGTCGCGCCGGTCATCGTCGTCGGCACCATCGCGCTCGGTACGTACATCGCGCTCGAGGCGACGCTCTCGTACCTGGGTGTCGGTCTGAAGCCGCCGGCGGTCAGCTGGGGCATCGACATCTCGGCGGCCTCGGCGTACATCCGCAACGCCCCGCACATGCTGCTGTGGCCGGCCGGTGCGCTGGCGATCACGGTGCTCGCGTTCATCATGCTCGGCGACGCGGTGCGCGACGCCCTCGACCCCAAGCTGAGGTAGCCGACCATGCCGCTGCTCGAAGTACGCGATCTGCACGTCGAGTTCCGCACCCGGGAGGGTGTCGCCAAAGCCGTCAACGGCGTCAACTACACGGTCGACGAGGGCGAGACCCTCGCCGTGCTCGGCGAGTCCGGGTCCGGCAAGTCCGTCACCGCCCAGGCCGTCATGGGCATCCTCGACGTCCCGCCCGGGAAGATCGCCGGCGGCGAGATCCTCTTCAAGGGCCGGGACCTGCTGAAGCTGAAGGAGGAGGAGCGCAGGAAGGTCCGCGGCGCCGAGATGGCGATGATCTTCCAGGACGCGCTGTCCTCCCTCAACCCCGTCCTCTCGGTCGGTGAACAGATCGGCGAACTGTTCGTCGTCCACAAGGGGACGTCGCGGAAGGAGGGGAAGGCGAAGGCCATCGAGCTGATGGACCGGGTGCGCATCCCCGCCGCGAAGGAACGGGTCGGCCAGTACCCGCACCAGTTCTCCGGCGGTATGCGCCAGCGCATCATGATCGCGATGGCGCTCGCGCTCGAACCCGACCTGATCATCGCCGACGAGCCGACCACCGCCCTCGACGTCACCGTCCAGGCCCAGGTCATGGACCTGCTCGCGGAGTTGCAGCGCGAGCTCAACATGGGCCTCATCCTCATCACGCACGACCTGGGCGTCGTCGCCGACGTCGCCGACAAGATCGCGGTCATGTACGCGGGGCGCATCGTCGAGCAGGCGCCGGTCCACGAGATCTACAAGGCGCCCGCCCACCCGTACACCAAGGGCCTGTTGGAGTCGATCCCGCGCCTGGACCAGAAGGGCCAGGAGCTGTTCGCCATCAAGGGTCTGCCGCCCAACCTCATGAACATCCCGCCCGGCTGCGCCTTCAACCCGCGCTGCCCGATGGCCCAGGACGTGTGCCGCACCGACGTCCCGCCGCTCGCGAAGGTCTCCGAAGAGCGCCGCAGTGCCTGCCACTTCTGGAAGGAGACGCTCGATGCCGCACAGTGAACACGTCAGCAAGGACGACCTGAAGCGTGAGGGCGAGATCGCCGAGCACCTCCTCCACAAGGCGCAGGCCGAGTCCTCGTACGCGAAGAACGGCTCGGCCTCCGGGCACGAACCCCTCCTGGAAGTACGGGGGTTGGTAAAGCACTACCCGCTCACCCGGGGCGTCGTCATCAAGAAGCAGGTCGGCGCGGTCAAGGCCGTCGACGGCGTGGACTTCGACCTCGGACAGGGCGAGACGCTCGGCATCGTCGGCGAGTCCGGCTGCGGCAAGTCGACCGTCGCCAAGATGCTGGTCAACCTGGAGCGCCCCACGGCGGGCCAGATCAAGTACAAGGGCGAGGACATCACCACGCTCTCCGGCCGCGCCCTCAAGGCCGTGCGCCGCAACATCCAGATGGTGTTCCAGGACCCCTACACGTCCCTGAACCCCCGGATGACGGTCGGCGACATCATCGGCGAGCCGTACGAGATCCATCCCGAGGTCGCGCCGAAGGGCGACCGCAGGAAGCGGGTCCAGGAACTCCTCGACGTGGTCGGCCTCAACCCCGAGTACATCAACCGCTACCCGCACCAGTTCTCCGGCGGCCAGCGCCAACGCATCGGTATCGCACGGGGGTTGGCGCTGCGCCCCGAGATCATCGTCGCCGACGAGCCGGTCTCCGCGCTCGACGTGTCGGTGCAGGCGCAGGTGGTCAACCTCCTGGAGCGCCTCCAGGACGAGTTCGACCTGTCGTACGTCTTCATTGCGCACGACCTGTCCATCGTGCGGCACATCTCCGACCGGGTCGGCGTCATGTACCTCGGGCGCATCGTCGAGATCGGCTCCGACGCCGAGATCTACGAGCATCCGACGCACCCCTACACGCAGGCGCTGCTCTCCGCCGTCCCCGTCCCCGACCCGCAGGCGCGCGAGCACCGGGAGCGGATCATCCTCACCGGCGACGTGCCCTCGCCCGCCAACCCGCCCTCCGGCTGCCGCTTCCGCACCCGCTGCTGGAAGGCGCAGCAGCGCTGCGAGGACGAGGTGCCCGAGCTGGCCGTGCCCGCCGTGTTCCGCATCGGCGACAGCCCGGCCAAGCACCCGTCGGCCTGCCACTTCGCCGAGGAGAAGCAGGTCGTCCCGACGGAGTGACCGTCTTTACACGCAGGCAACTCGGCGGAAGCGGCGCCGATATACGAACGGACCAAGGTGTGCGGTGTACGGCCGTGCGGGTGCCGTGGACCGGGTCGGAGCGCGCCATGTCGCTCCGGCCCGGTCGCCGTCTCAGTCGAGCCTCAACGACCGCTTCAGGAAGTCGACCTGGAGCAGCAGCAGGTTCTCGGCGACCTGCTCCTGCGGCGTCATGTGCGTGACCCCGGACAGCGGAAGCACCTCGTGCGGCCGGCCGTCGGCGAGCAGCGCGGAGCTGAGCCGCAGCGCGTGCGCCACGACCACGTTGTCGTCGGCGAGGCCGTGCACGATGAGCATCGGCCGGTGCTGCCCGGCCGCCTCCGACAGACCGTCGTCCGTCACCAGGGAGCTCTTCGCGTACGTTTCCGGGGACGCCGCCGGATCACCCAGGTACCGCTCCGTGTAGTGCGTGTCGTACAGCCGCCAGTCCGTCACCGGGGCGCCCGCGATGCCCGCGTGGAAGACGTCGGGGCGGCGCAGCACGGCCAGCGCGGAGAGGTAACCGCCGTAACTCCAGCCGCGCATCGCCACTTTGGAGAGGTCGAGCGGGAACCGGTCGGCGAGCGCGTGCAGCGCCGCGACCTGGTCGTCGAGGGTGAGGGTGAAGTCGCCGCGGACCGCCTTCTCGCGGCCGGGGGAGATGCCGGGGGTACCCCGGCCGTCGGCGACGATCACCGCGAAGCCCTGGTCGGCGAACCACTGCGAGGTCAGATACGCGTGGTGCGCCGCGACCACACGCTGGCCGTGCGGGCCGCCGTAGGGGTCCATCAGGACCGGCAGCGGGCCGTCCCCCTCCTCGTACGACGTCGGCAGCAGGACGGCGCACGGGATGCCGTCCGCCTCGGTGAGGGTCACACGCGGGGTGAGCCGCGGGTCCTCGGCGTGCGAGACGATCTCGGCGACGTGCTTGCCGTCGCGTTCCACGCGCACCCGGGCGCCGGGGGAGTCGAGCGTCGCCGAGACGAGGACCGTGACGTCGCCGGAGCGGACGGCCGAGTGCACGCCGGGCTCGGTGGTCAGACGCTGCACGCCCAGTTCGTTGACGCGGTACACGTGCACCTCACCGGTCTCCGGCGACTCGGCGTCCGCGCCCGCCGACGCCGACACGAGGACGTCGCCCGCGCCCACGTCGAGCACCGCCCGGACATGCAACTGCGGTCCGGTCAGCGGGCGTTCGCCCACCGCGAGGACCCGCGCGCCGCCCTCGTCGGCGATCCGCACGAGCTGTCCGCTCGGCGACCAGCACGGCACGCCGGGCAGCAGCTCCAGCCACTGGTCGTCCTCGTCGGCGTGCACCATCCGCGTCGAGCCGTCGTCCGGGTCGACCGCCAGGTACAGCGCGCTGAGCTGGTCGCGGGCCTGGACGAGGATCAGCGGGGCGCCGTCCGCAGACCAGTGCACGCGGGCCAGGTACGGGTACGCGGACCGGTTCCAGTTGATCTCGGTGCGGCTGCCGTCGAGGGCGTACGCGAACAGCCGCACCTCGGCGTTGGGCGTGCCCGCCGCCGGATAGGCGGTGTGCGCGGGCTCCCGGTCCGGGTGCGCCGGGTCGGCGATCCACCAGCGGTTCACGTCCGCGTCGTCGGCGCGGGCCACGAGCAGCCGGTCCGAGCCGGGCGACCACCAGTAGCCGCGCGAGCGGGACATCTCCTCGGCCGCGATGAACTCCGCGAGCCCGTACGTCACCGTCTCCGACTCCGGCGACGCGAGCACCCGGTCACCGTCGCCCTCCGCGCCGACGACCCGCAGGGCGCCCTGCGCGACGTACGCGATGTGCCGGCCGTCGGGGGAGGGGCGGGGGTCCAACACCGGCCCGTGGGCGGGGAGTTCACGCGCGGTACCGGCCCGCAGCTCGGCCGTGAACAGCCGCCCCGACAGGGCGAACGCCGCCAGCTCGGCCGCGGCGTCGGTCGCGTAGCCCACGATGCCCGCGCCGCCCTCCCGGCTGCGCTCGCGCCGCGCCCGCTCCTGCGCCGAGAGGCGCTCCGCCGCGCCGCCGAGGAGCGCCACCGGGTCGGCTGCGACGCGTTCCTGACCGCTCGTCACGTCGAGCACCCACAGCGCGTTGGCCCGGTCGGTCCCCGAGCTCGACCGCAGAAACACGACCCGCTCCCCGTCGGGCGCCACGGTGAACGCCCGCGGCGCCCCCAACGAGAAGCGCTGCGTCCGCGCGTGCCGACGGGGGAAGGAGTACGTCTCGGAGGTCATCCCAGAAGACTAGGACGTCAAAGGGGCATGCGCCCCCGCGCGCTCCCCGCCGCATCCGTGCTCCCGGTGCGTGACTCATGCGTGGCGACGGATAGTTATGATTCGTAGCGCTGCGTGGGTATGAGTCGGTCGGGGGTGACCTCGACCGGCCCCTGATCACTTTGGAGGAGGACCGCTGTGGCACTTTCGATCTCGGCCGTGGTGCTGTTCGCGATCATCGTCTTCATCCTGATCAAGAAGTCCGGCCTGAAGGCGGGGCACGCGATCGTCTGCGTGCTCCTCGGCTTCTATCTGGCGAGCTCCTCCGTCGCCCCCACGATCACGGAGCTGACGACGAACGTCGCCGGCATGATCGGCGACATCAAGTTCTAGCGGTAGCCGCTCGCCGAGAGGGTTCTAGGCTGGGGGCATGACGGAACTGCCCGACCGGCGTCTGCTCCTCGTGCACGCGCACCCCGACGACGAGTCGATCAACAACGGCGCCACCATGGCCAGGTACGCGGCCGACGGCGTCCACGTCACGCTCGTGACCTGCACCCTCGGCGAAGAGGGCGAGGTCATTCCGGATGAACTCGCCCATCTCGCGCCGGACCGGGAGAACCTTCTCGGACCGCACCGGATCGGCGAGTTGGCCGCCGCCATGGAGGAACTCGGTGTCACCGACCACCGCTTCCTCGGCGGCCCGGGCCGCTACCGCGACTCCGGAATGATGGGCGTCGAGCAGAACGGGCGGCCCGGCGCCTTCTGGTCCGCCGATCTCGACGAGGCCGCCGCCCACCTCGTCGCCGTCATCCGCGAGATCCGCCCGCAGGTCCTGGTCACGTACGACCCGGACGGCGGCTACGGCCACCCCGACCACATCCAGGCGCACCGCGTCGCGATGCGTGCCGCCGACCTCGCCGCCGAGACCGCCTTCCGCCGCGACCTCGGAGAGCCGCACACGATCTCCAAGATCTACTGGAACCGCGTGCCGCGCACGGTCGTCGAGGAGCGCTTCCGCCGCCTCGCGGACGTGCTCGACACCACACCCTTCGGCGTCGCCGCGGTCGTCGGTGACGTACCGGGCGTCGTCGACGACGAGCGCGTCACCGCGGAGATCGACGGCCGCGCGTACGCCGCGCGGAAGGCCGCCGCGATGGCCGCGCACGCCACTCAGGTCGACGTCGCCGACGGGCCGGAGGGTTTCAGGGTCTTCGCGCTGTCGAACGCGCTGGCACAGCCGCTGTTCGACACCGAGTACTACGAGTTGGTGCGGGGCGAGCCCGGATCGGCGTACGAGAAGGACCTGTTCGAGGGCATCGAGGGCCTCGACGGCACCGAGGGAGCGCGCGCGTGATGAGCAGCGGTGGCAACGGGCGGGCCGCGGCGGCCTCCGGCAAGGGCGGCGCGACCCCGGTCCAGCAGGTCGACCTGCCCTTCAGCATGAGCGGCTTCTCGGCAGGACGGGCCGGCGTCCTCCTCGTCCTCTTCGTGCTCGGCGCCGGTGCGGGGGCCGCGGGCGCACTCGTCCAAGGGGGCTGGTTCCCGGGCGGTTTGCTCCTGGCGCTGCTCGGCGCGGCCGGCCTCTTCCACGGCGGCGCCCGGCTGACCCGCGGCAGATCCGGGGCCCTCGCACCCGCCGCGGGCTGGGTCGTCGCGGTCGTCCTGCTGACCGCGAGCCGGCCCGAGGGCGACTTCCTGTTCGGCGCCGGCCTCGGCTCGTACGTCTTCCTCCTCGGAGGGATGACCGTGGCTGTGATGTGCGCCACCCTTGGACTTCCGCGGCAACCACCCGCGTCCGCCGCCCGACTTGGGAAGTGACGTCGCACTTATTACCAGCACCCCTGGTCCTCCGCACGGGATTCACCATCCGTCACACAGTGACTTCCGGCGGCGGCCAGTATGGTGGTGCGCGCCGCCGAGCAGCCCGCGCGAGGTCGAGACGGGCGGCGGAGCCAACCGGGAGAACCTGCTTTGAGTCGTGAAACTGACAGTTCGTCCTCCGGGCCCCAGGGGCGCGGCGCTGCCGCCTACCCGTCGGGGACGCCTCCGTACGGAACGTCCGCGCAGGGCCCGACGTCCGGCGATGCCGACCCGCTTGGCCAGGGGCCCGCGGGCGAGCAGAGCGCCCCGGACGCACCCAAGACCGAGACCACGCTGACGACGCGGATCCGGATCAACATCCCCGGGTCCCGGCCGATCCCGCCAGTCGTGATGCGTACGCCGATGAGCGACGTCGACGGCAAGTCCGAGGGCGCGGCCGACAACGGCGCGCAGACCCCGCAGTCCGCTCAGGCGGCCCAGTCCGCTCAGTCGGCTCCGTCGGCCGGGCGTGCCTCGGCCCTGTCCGCCTACGCGGACGGCGCGACGGAGACCGGACCCGGCCCCGCCGCGGCCTCCGTCGCCGACGAGCCCGAGGCCAAGCCGGTCCGCGAGGAGAAGACCAGCGACTGGTTCGCCCCGCGCAAGCCGTCGTCCCCGAGCCCGCGCGGCGGCGCCGCCGCCAACGGGGCGGGTGCCGCGGCCTCCACCGGCGGCCCGAACACCGGCGGCCCGACCCCCGGCGCTCCGACGCCCGGTGGCCCCGGTGCGCGCGGTCCCATGACCCCGCCGCCCGGTCCGAACGGCAGCCCCAACGGAGGCTCCCCGTCCGGCACTTCGGGCGGTCCCGCCGGTGGCTCCTCCGGCGGCTTCGACGTGACCGGCGCGCTGGCCGCGGGCCCGCTCGGCGGCCCGGCCCCGCGCGCCCAGCGCCCCGACGGCCAGGGCGGCGACCTCCCCTACTTCTCCGGCGGCGCGGACGCCGGCGCCCCGCGTCCCGGCGGGCCGAACGGTCCGGCAGGTCCCACGACGGGGCCCGCCACCGGCGACGGCCCGATGGTGCCGCCGAGCGCGCCCAACCCGCTGGTCGGCGGCGCGCAGACCCCGCCCCGGATGAGCGACGACACCGCGATCCTGACCCCGCAGAAGCCGGCCCCGGACCACGGCGCCGCGGGGGGCAACGTCTCGGGGGACACGCTCACCAGCGGCATCCCCGTCGTCCCGCAGGCAGGGCAGGGCCACGGCCCCGGTTCGCCGTTCTCCCCCGCGGGGCCCGGCACCGCCCCCTCGCCGCACACCCCGCCGAAGCTGCCGGACCCGGTGCAGACCGCACCGGCCGCGGCCCCCGCGAAGAAGAAGAAGGGCCGCAGCAAGCTGGTCCTGCTCGGCGCGGGCGTCGTCGGCGTGGCCGGCGTCGCGTACGGCGCGGGCCTCCTGATGAACCACTCGGACGTGCCGAAGGGCACCACCGTCCTCGGCGTCGACATCGGCGGCGGCACCCGCGACGAGGCGGCCGCCAAGCTGGACGACGCCCTGCACAAGCGCACCGAGCAGGCCCTCAAGCTCCAGGTCGACGGCGAGACGGTCGCCCTCAAGCCGGACCAGGCGGGCCTGTCCCTGGACAGCGCCGCCACCGTGTCCGCCGCCGCGGGCAGCGACTACAACCCGGTCTCCGTGATCGGCTCGCTGTTCGGCAACGAACGGGTCGTCGAGCCGGTCATGCCCGTCGACGAGGAGAAGCTCGCCGCCGCCCTGGAGCGGGCGGCCGGCGGCGCCGCGGCCTCCGGTGACGGCACGATCAAGTTCGTCCCGGGCAAGGCCGTCCCCGTCTACGGCAAGACCGGCAAGGGCATCGACGTCGACAAGTCGACGGCCGCGGTCGCGGAGGCGTACAGGGCACAGGTCGAGACGGGCGCGACCACGCCGGTCCGGGTGGCCACCACGACGCGCGAGCCCACGGTCTCGAACGCCGAGGTCGACCGGAAGATGAAGCAGTTCGCCGAGCCCGCGATGTCCGGTCTGATCACGATCAAGGCGGGCCCGACCGCGTCCATCCAGTTCGGCCCGGACAAGTCGCTGCCCAAGATCCTCGGGATGAAGGCGGTCGACGGCAAGCTCGTCGAGACGTACGACCTTCAGGCCCTCAAGGCGCTCTACGGCAACACCTTCGACGGCGTCCTGATCACGCGCGGCACCGGCAAGAAGACCCCGGTGCAGCCCACGGACGTCGCCCAGGCGATGGCCAAGGCACTGCTCGGCAAGACGCCGGCCGAGCGCGTCGCCACGATCGAGACGAACCCCGGCTAGAGCCCGTCCCTCAGGGCTTCCCCGCAGGTCCCGCATGACATCCGTCATGCGGGACCCGCGACGCGTGACACTGCCGCGCACCGCCGCCCACCGGCGACGATGACGTCATGAACACCACCGCAGCGGTCACCTTCACCGGGGTGACGAAGACCTACGGCACCGTGAAGGCGGTCGACGGCCTCAGCCTCGACCTGCACCCGGGCGAGACCGTCGCCCTCCTCGGCCCCAACGGCGCGGGCAAGTCCACCACCCTCGACCTGCTGCTCGGCCTGCGCCCGGCCGACACCGGTGACGTCACCGTCTTCGGCACGAGCCCGCGGGACGCCATCGTCGCGGGCCGCGTCGGCGCCATGCTCCAGAGCGGCGGCCTGATGGACGAGGTGACCGTGCGCGAACTCGTCCAGCTCGCCTGCGCCCTGCACCCCAAGCCGTACAAGCCCGGCGACGTGCTGGCCCGCGCCGGCATCACCCAGATCGCCGACCGCAAGGTCAACAAGCTCTCCGGCGGCCAGGAGCAGCGCGTCCGCTTCGCCCTCGCCACCGCGGGCGACAGCGATCTGATCGTCCTCGACGAGCCGACCACGGGCATGGACGTCACCGCGCGCCAGGCGTTCTGGGCGACCATGCGCGAGCAGGCCGACCAGGGCCGTACGGTCCTCTTCGCCACGCACTACCTGGAGGAGGCGGACGCGATCGCCGACCGCGTCCTCGTGCTGCACCGCGGCCGGCTCCTCGCCGACGGCACCGCGGCCGAGATCAAGGCGAAGGCGGGCGCCCGCAAGGTCTCCTTCGACCTGGAGGGCGAGATCGACGCCGCCGCCGTCAGGGCGCTGCCGTTCCTCACCGCCGTCGACATCAGCGGCCAGACCGTCCGCATCCAGTCCACCGACGCCGACGCGACCGTGCACGCGCTGTACGCGCTCGGCGTCTACCCCCGCAACCTCGAAGTCGCCGGACTCGGCCTTGAGCAGGCGTTCGTGGCGATCACCGAAGCCGAGGAGGCCAAGGTCCGATGAATGGCATGAACGGCATGTACAGCCTGATCAGGCTGGAACTCGTGCGCGCCCTGCGCAACAAGAAGTTCCTGTTCTTCTCCGTGATCTACCCGTCGGTCCTGTTCCTCCTGATCGCGGGTCAGTCCACGACCTCGGACATCGTCACGGGCACCGGCGGCCTGAACCTCGCCGCGTTCATGATGGTCTCCATGGCCTCCTTCGGCGCGCTCACCGCCGTCCTGATGGGCAACAGCGAGCGCATCGCGAAGGAGCGGGAGAGCGGCTGGGTACGGCAGTTGAGGCTCACCACGCTGCCGGGGCGCGGCTACGTCCTCGCCAAGACGGCGAGCGCCGCGGTGGTCTCCCTGCCCTCGATCGTCGTCGTCTTCGTCGTGGCCGCGCTCTTCAAGGACGTACGGTTCGACGCCTGGCAGTGGCTCGCGCTGACCGGCGCGATCTGGGCCGGCAGCCTCTGCTTCGCCGCCCTCGGTGTCGCCATCGGCTACGTCGCGTCCGGCGACGCCGTCCGCCCCATCACGATGATCGTCTACTTCGGCCTGTCGATCCTCGGCGGCCTGTGGATGCCGACCACGTCCTTCCCCGGCTGGCTCCAGAACGTCGCCAAGTGGCTGCCCACGCACGCGTACGCTGCCCTAGGCCAGGCCATCGAGCTGGGCAACGCCCCGCACGCCAAGGACGTCGCGCTGATCGTCGCGTACTTCCTGCTCTTCGCGGGCGGCGCGGCCTGGCTGTACCGGAAGGACACGTTGAAGGCGTGAGCGGGACGCGACAGGACGTGGGGGACGTGGGGATCGGCCGGGCGCCGGAGAGCCGCCGCGAGTTCGTGGTGAAGCTGCTGTGGATCGGCATGTGGCTGATCTTCCTCGGCGCCCCCGTCGACGACCTCCTCGACGGCGCCCACACCCCCGCGGGCACCTTCTGGGGCTGGACCGGCCTCGCCGTCTTCACGCTCACGTACGTGGTCCTCGTCTTCCGGCACACCAGCACACCGCTGGCCCGCACCGTCGTGTACGTGATCCTCGCGGCCCTGCCCGCCCTCGCCACGGCCCTGTCCCTCACGCTGGGCGAGCCGTGGCTGGTCCTGTTCGTGTACGTCGCCGTGTCCTGCGGCGCGGTCCTGCCGATACGGCAGGCGCGGGCCATGATCCTCGCGTCGACCGCCGTGATGGTCGCCATCGCGCTCGGGCTCGGCGCGGGCCCCGACCTCGACCTCGTCTTCCCCGCGCTGCTCGGCGGCTTCTCGATGACCGGCGTACGGCAACTGGTGCGCACGACCAGGGAGCTGCGTGAGGCGCGGGCGCGTGTCGCCCAGCTCGCCGCGAGCGAGGAACGGCTGCGCCTCGCCCGCGACCTGCACGATCTGCTCGGCCACTCCCTCTCGCTGATCACCCTCAAGAGCGAACTCGCCGGGCGGATGCTGCCCGGCCACCCGGACAAGGCCGCGGATCAGGTCGCCGACATCGAGAAGGTCAGCCGGCAGGCCCTGGTCGACGTGCGCGAGGCCGTCACCGGCTACCGACGGCCCCGCCTGGCCACCGAACTCGCGGGCGCCCAGGCCGCGTTGACGGCCGCCGGCATCGCCGCGGAGGTGCCCGCCGAGACCCCCGTGCTGCCCGAGGCGCAGGAGGCGGCGCTCGCCTGGACGCTGCGCGAGGCCGTCACCAACGTCGTACGGCACAGCCGCGCACGGCACTGCGTCGTGGACGTCACCCGCCGCGAGACCCTCGGCGGGCCGCTCGTCGAGCTGACCGTCGAGGACGACGGCCGCGGCCCCGCCGGCACCTCCGCGGGCAACGGCCTGACCGGCCTCGCCGAACGCCTCGCCGAGGTCGGCGGCACCCTGGAGACCGGCGCCGCGCGCGGCCGCGGCTTCCACCTGGTGGCCCGGGTCCCGGCAGGATCCGTAGGATCCGCCGCATGAGCCCGGAGAACACGACGATCAGGGTGCTGCTCGCCGAGGACCAGTCGATGGTGCGCGAGGCGCTCGCGGCGCTGCTCGGCCTGGAGCCGGACATCGAGGTCGTCGCCCAGGCCGCGCGCGGCGACGAGGTCCTCGCGGCGGCCCGCGCGCACGCGGTGGACGTGGCGCTCCTCGACATCGAGATGCCGGGCTGTACGGGCATCGAGGCGGCGGCCCAACTGCGCGCCGAACTCCCGGATTTGAAGGTCGTCGTGCTCACCACGTTCGGCCGGCCCGGCTATCTGCGCAGCGCCATGGAGGCGGGCGCGGCCGCGTTCCTCGTCAAGGACGCCCCGGCGGCGCAGCTCGCGGACGCCGTCCGCAAGGTCCTCGCGGGGGAGCGCGTCATCGACCCGACCCTCGCGGCGGCGGCGCTGGCCGAGGGGGCGAACCCCCTCACGGACCGCGAGCGCGAGGTGCTGCGCGCGGCGGCGGACGGCCGCACCAACGCCGAACTGGCCCACGCCCTGAACCTCTCCCAGGGCACGGTCCGCAACTACCTCTCCGTCGCGATCCAGAAACTGGCGGTCCGCAATCGGGCGGAGGCGGTCACCCGAGCGCGAGAGAAGGGCTGGCTGTAGAGCGCCCCGCCAGGGGCGCGGGGAACGGCGCGAGCAACCCACGACAAGCCGCGGACGCGTCTGCTCGTGCACCGAGCAGACGCGTCCGCGGCCTTTCTGTGACTGGGCGTCAGTTCAACCTGGCCCGAGCCGCAACAGCCTGCCCGCGCACCTGCTCAGCCGCGGCGGCGTCAACCGCCTCGACCACCTCCGCGTACGCCTCCAACTCCACGGCCCCCGTCACGAAATCCCCCCGCTGAACCAACAGCTGGGCCCGCTCATAGCGCAACCGCGCCGGATGCGACGGCAGCAGCAGCGACAACTCCACGGCCCACAGCGACACATCGGACCGCTCGGGCCGCGTCGCCGCCCACGCCCGTACGTTGTTCAGGATCCGCAGCACGACCTCCAGCGGGTCGGCGGGCGTGAGCATCGACGGGTCCAGCGGCGCCCCCGTCGCCCCGGCCACGAGCAGCTCCGTGTCGGGCCCGCTGAGCACCCGGCCCCCGGCGAACGGATCGGCGAGCACCTGCTCCTCCGGAGGCCCAAAGCCGACGACGAAGTGACCCGGCAGCGCGACCCCGTAGACCGGCGCCCCGGCCCGCCGCGCGACCTCCATCCACACCACCGAGAGCAGGATCGGCAGCCCGCGCCGCCGCCGTACGACCTCGTGCAGCAGCGACGACTCCAGACGCTGGTAGTCGCCGGGCGTCCCGTGGAAGCCGAGCCGCGCGCCGAGCAGCTCGCTCAGCGCGGTGGCCCAGGACCGCGGCCCGCCGGGACGGAACGGCAGCCGCCCGGCCAGCTCGTCCAGTTCGATCTCCACGGCGTCCATGCCTGCCTCGTCGAGCGCGCCGTCCGCCTGCGCCGCGAGCAGCAGGCACAGCTGTGCCAGATCGGGCCGCTCGGCCCGCGCCAGTTCGGCGAACCGACGGCGAAGTTCCGCGGAACGGGGGGAAAGGTGGGGGGACATACGTGGGTCGTGCCCTCTCAGACCGATCGATAGCGGGTCAGCCGCAGCGGCGTTCCGGAGCACGGTAGTGGTGATACGTGTGGTGTGTGGCGAAACCCATCCGGTCGTACAGCGCGCGCGCCCCGTCGTTCTCGGCCTCGACCTGGAGCCAGGCCGCCGACGCGCCCTCGTCGAGGGCCCGTCGCGCGAGCGCCGTCATGACCCGCGTCGCGAGCCCGCTGCGCCGCTGCGCCGGGTCCACCTCGACGGCGGCGAATCCGGCCCACCGCCCGTCGACCACGCACCGCCCGATCGCCGCGGGCACATCGCCCGCGCCGGGCGCGGTCGCGAACCACACCGAGGGACCGGCGCACAGCACCTTCAGCGCGACCTCGTCCGCACCCTTGCGCTGGTACCGCCCGAGCCACGCCTCCCCGGGCTCCCGGCTGAGCACCACCCCGGGGTCGTCCGCCGCGTCCCCGATCGGCGCGAGCGCCGCGATCCGCAGCTCGGCACTGACCTCCCGCGCCCACCCGCGCGCCTCCAGCTCCGCGCAGAGCACTTCCTGCGTCCCCTGCGCCCCGGTCGCCGTCTGCGCGTACGCGGGCAGCCCCCGGTCCCCGTACCACTGCTCCACGTAACGCAGCGCGTCGTCGAGCGGCAGGCCCGGGTCGCCCACGGGCAGCAGCGAGTTGGCCCTGCGCGTGAACCCGGAGGCCGCCCGCAGCTCCCACTCCCCGAGCAGCTCGCGCTCGACGGGCTGCCAGGCCCGCGAGGCGATCCGCGCGAGTTCCGGGTACGTCGCCGAGGGCCCCCGGCGCCGTGCCGGCTCGGCCGGCACGACCTTCCCGGCGACCAGCGACGACGCGTCGATCGCGACGCGCTCGCCGTTCCGTCGTGTGATGAGCAGCACACCGTCGTTCCACGATGTGAGAACTCCGACCGTGTCGGTGAACTTCCGACCCGCGGGCCCCTCTTCACTCACCCGTCGCACGGAGACACGTTTTCCCACGTCAGCGCCGGTGATACGGACCTCGAGCCGTCCGCCCGCAGTGAATTCCACAGCTCGGTCCACCCCTCCTGTTCGGATCATGCCCAGGAACGGAGATACTAGGGGCGGGCATCGACGACGCCGCGCTCCCGCGCGCCAGGCGGCGGAGCCTGTGGAGGCCCGCCAGCGCCCTATCGAGGAGGAACGACAGCGTGACCTACGTCATCGCGCAGCCTTGTGTCGACGTCAAGGACAAGGCGTGCATCGAGGAGTGCCCGGTCGACTGCATCTACGAGGGCTCCCGGTCCTTGTACATCCACCCGGACGAATGCGTCGACTGTGGTGCCTGTGAGCCGGTCTGCCCGGTCGAGGCGATCTTCTACGAGGACGACACTCCGGAGGAGTGGAAGGACTACTACAAGGCGAACGTCGAGTTCTTCGACGAGCTCGGTTCGCCCGGTGGTGCCTCGAAGATGGGCCTGATCGAGAAGGACCACCCGTTCATCGCCGCGCTGCCGCCGCAGAACCAGTAATCCTGCAGTAGCGGTACGCACAGGCGCTGCCCCGGTCCCGTACGGCTTCAACTGCCGTACGGGACCGAGGCATTTGTCCACCACGAGGAAAGTGAGCCGTCAGGTGTCCGCAGTCCCAGCCCCCATCGACCGCATCCCGGCCTTCCCCTGGGACAAGCTGGAGCCGTACAAGAAGACGGCCGCGGCGCACCCGGACGGCATCGTCGACCTCTCCGTCGGCACGCCCGTCGACCCGGTGCCCGAGCTGATCCAGAAGGCGCTGATCGACGCCGCGGACTCGCCGGGCTACCCGACGGTGTGGGGCACCCCGGAACTGCGCGACGCCCTGGTCTCCTGGTGCGAACGCCGCCTCGGCGCCCGCGACTTCACGCACCGCAACGTCCTGCCCGTGGTCGGCTCCAAGGAACTGGTCGCCTGGCTCCCGACGCAGCTGGGCCTCGGCCCGGGCGACAAGGTCGCCTACCCGCGGCTCGCGTACCCGACGTACGAGGTCGGCGCGCGCCTGGCCCGCGCCGAGTACGTCACGTACGACGACCCCACGGACCTGGACCCGGAGGGCATCAAGCTCCTCTGGCTGAACTCCCCGTCGAACCCCACCGGCAAGGTCCTGTCCCAGGAGGACCTGACCCGCATCGTCGCGTGGGCGCGTTCGCACAACATCCTGATCTTCTCGGACGAGTGCTACCTGGAGCTGGGCTGGGAGGCCGACCCGGTCTCGGTCCTGCACCCGGACGTCAACGGCGGTTCGTACGAGGGTCTGGTCGCCGTCCACTCGCTGTCCAAGCGCTCGAACCTGGCCGGGTACCGCGCCGCGTTCATCGCGGGCGACCCGGCGGTTCTCGACCCGCTGCTCCAGATCCGCAAGCACGGCGGCATGATGACGTCGGCCCCGACGCAGGCGGCGGTCGTCGCCGCGCTCGGCGACGACGCCCACGTACAGGAGCAGCGCGAGCGGTACGCGGCCCGCCGCGAGCAGCTGCGTGCGGCTCTCGTGCGGCACGGCTTCCGCATCGAGCACAGCGAGGCGAGCCTGTACCTGTGGGCGACCCGCGACGAGTCCTGCTGGGACACCGTCGCCCACCTCGCGGACCTCGGCATCCTGGTGGCCCCGGGCGACTTCTACGGCGAGGCGGGCAACCAGTTCGTCCGCGTGGCCCTGACAGCAACGGACGAGCGGGTGGCGGCAGCGGTAACCCGCCTGACCTGAGCCCTGACGGCCGGCCTCCGCCGTGAAGCGGCCGCCCCAGCGCCGGGCACTGAGTCGGTAGGCCTCGCGTGCGGCGCAGCAAAAAACCGGGGTGCCCGGAGCTGAACGGCTCCGGGCACCCCGGTTCGGCAAGTGCGGCGGTCAGCCGACCGGCAGACCCTTGACCGGCAGCTGGTCGGTCGGCAGCCCGCCACCGACACCCGGCAGCCCACCCTTGGTGAGCGAGTCGGTGGGCAGCCCGCCACCGGCGACCGGCAGACCGCCCTTGGTCGCCGTCCCGGCCGTCTCACCGACCACGTCACCCGCGCTGCCGGCCAGGTCACCCGCGGCCTTCTGCGCGGCCGGCGTAGCGGTCTTGGCGCCCTTGCCGACCGCCTTGCCCGCCGTCGGCACGGCCTTCTTGACGGTCTTGCTGCCGGTGTCGCCCGCGAGCCCGCTGACGTTCTGAGCCGCACCGTCGACGGTGTCACCCAGGCCCGCACCGTCCAGAGCGGTCAGACCGCCCAGGTTGGGGGCAGCCGGGAGGTCTGCGGCGCTCGCGGAGCCGGCCGCACCGACCACGGGCGCCGCTCCCGCCGCGACGAGCAGCGCGACACGGGCGATCCGGCGGGTCAGGGGGAGGGACATGATGCTCCTTAGACGGGAGAGAACGTTGGCTGTCCGTCCGCCGTTCGGCTCGGGCCGCTCGGCGGTCGGACGCCGTGACAACAGCCCCAAGGCCCAGGAAGGTTGCGGGTCCCCGACGTAAAGGGTTGGCAATGCGTCACATAATCGGCTACGGATAAAAACGGGCAAACACCACCGGTTCCGCAGCCCTGAAAAATCCTTACAGCCCTTTACTGGCAAGGGGTTTGAGGATGACGCCGCATCCTGCGGGGAAAGCCGTCGACGACGTCACCCGGGCATGATCCACGTGCCCCTATCGAGTGATCGCCCGCACTACTGCCCAGTGACGATTCGAACCTCGTCGACCGACGTCGAGGCCTCGGAGCCGGACGCGGCACCGGACTTCGCACCCGCCCTGCGCCATGCATTCCCCCTCTGGCCCGCGCTCCACTCGTGGCCCGCGTAGGAGACACGTTCGATGTGCAACGCGGACGAGTTGGCCACCGCCCACTGCGCCAGCTCCCAGCCGCGCTGCCGCTCCCCGCCCGCCGCGGAGTCCACGGTCGAGGGCACGGGCACGCGGACGGAGCGCCCGCCCCGGGGCGCGGCCGGTGTCACCCCACGGCCGAAGTCCCGTACGAGCGCGCTCTTCACACGCGCGGGATCGCCGGCCTGCGCGCCGTCCGCGCCGCTCGGCCGCCCCTCGCAGGTCAGGGACGCCGCGGCCCGCCCGGTCAGCGAGGCGGCGAGCAGCGTCGCGTCCGGCTCGTGCTTGGCGTACGCCTGCGGGAAGCCGCTGCGCTGCACGCGCTGCGCGGCCACCGTCAGCGGCAGCCGCGAGTAGCCGGGGACCTTCGCCAGATGCGCGTAGAACCGGTCCGCCGCGTACACCGGGTCCATGATCTGCTTCTCGGTGCCCCAGCCCTCCGATGGCCGCTGCTGGAACAGGCCCAGCGAATCCCGGTCACCGTGACGGATGTTGCGCAGCCCCGACTCCTGGAGCGCGGTCGCGAGGGCGATCGTGACGGCCCGCTCGGGCATGCCGCGCGAGGTGCCGACGGCGGAGATCGTCGCCGCGTTCACCGCCTGCTCGGCCGTGAACTCGTAGGACGCCCCGTCCCCGTTGGCCGAGACGACCACGCATCTCGGCGTGCCGCGGCCCCCGGTGGCGTACTGGACGGCCACGTACGCGGCGACGGCGAGCAGCACGACGGCAGCCGCTGCGATACGCAGGAGGCGGCCGCGCCGGACGAGGGTGGGGGGCTCAGGCACGCGTCCAAGGTACTGGAGGCCGCCGTGGACGGGGACAGGCCTGTCCCCGCACGGGATATAGGGTCGACGGCATGGACCGTACGCCGCTTGACCTCACCCAGGACGCCGCCCGCCTCACCGCCCAGCTGGTCGACTTCCCCTCGCCCAGCGGCAGCGAGAAAGAGCTGGCCGACGCCGTGGAGGAGGCCCTGCGCGCCCTGCCGCACCTCACGGTCGACCGGTACGGCAACAACGTGGTGGCGCGCACGCACCTGGGCCGCGCCGAGCGCGTCATCCTCGCCGGTCACATCGACACGGTCCCGATCGCCGACAACGTCCCCTCGCGCCTCGACGAGGACGGCGTCCTGTGGGGCTGCGGCACCAGCGACATGAAGTCGGGCGTCGCGGTCCAGCTCCGTATCGCGCAGACGATCATCGAACCCAACCGCGACCTCACGTTCGTCTTCTACGACAACGAAGAGGTCGCCGCGCACCTGAACGGCCTGGGCCATGTGGCCGACGCGCACCCCGACTGGCTGGAGGGCGACTTCGCCATCCTCCTGGAGGGCACCGAGGGCGAGGTCGAGGGCGGCTGCCAGGGCACGCTGCGCGTCATCCTGAAGACGAAGGGCGAGCGGGCGCACTCCGCGCGCGCGTGGATGGGAAAGAACGCCATTCATGCGGCGTCCCCGATCCTGGAGAAGCTCGCCGCGTACGAGCCGCGCAAGCCGGTCGTCGACGGCCTGGAGTTCCACGAGGGACTCAATGCGGTGCGTATCGAGGGCTTCGTCGCCACGAACGTCATCCCCGACGACTGCGCGGTGACCGTCAACTTCCGCTACGCGCCGGACCGTTCGATGGAGGAGGCCGAGCAGTTCGTCCGCGACTTCTTCGCCGACTGCCCGATCGACGAGTTCATCGTGGACGACCACACAGGTGGCGCCCGGCCCGGCCTCACCCACCCCGTGGCGGCCGCTTTCATGGCCGCCGTCGGCGGCGAGGCACGCCCCAAGTTCGGCTGGACGGACGTCTCCCGCTTCAGCGCGCTCGGCGTCCCCGCGGTGAACTACGGACCCGGCAACCCGATCTACGCCCACAAGATCGACGAGCGCGTCGACACCGCGCTCATCCTGGAAGCGGAGAAGCGCCTCGCCGCATGGCTCACGGCTTCCTGATCCTCCGACGCCTGATACGCCGAGGTCCCTCGTATGTAACCCGCGTAGACCTACCCTTGCTCTACGTAAGCGCGTGATACCTGCGCATGGAGGGAGCAGACGATGAGCAACCCGGAGGGCAAGCGACGTCCTGTGGAGCAGCGGACGGGGCCGGTGGTCCGGCGCCGCGATCAGGTGCAGCCCGGGACGAGTGACCAGCGTCTGCTCGACACCGAAGGGCCCTCGGGCTGGGTCCACACCGATCCGTGGCGGGTGCTGCGCATCCAGTCGGAGTTCATCGAGGGCTTCGGCACCCTGGCCGAACTGCCGCCCGCGATCAGCGTGTTCGGCTCCGCCCGTACGCCGGTGGACTCACCGGAGTACGCGGCGGGCGTCGCCATCGGCAAGGCCCTCGTGGAGGCCGGGTTCGCGGTCATCACGGGCGGCGGCCCCGGCGCCATGCAGGCCGCCAACCAGGGCGCCGTGGAGGCCAAGGGCATCTCGGTCGGCCTCGGCATCGAGCTGCCCTTCGAGCAGGGCCTCAACCCGTACGTCGACCTGGGCCTCAACTTCCGCTACTTCTTCGTGCGGAAGACGATGTTCGTCAAGTACGCGCAGGGTTTCGTGGTCCTGCCCGGCGGCCTCGGCACGCTGGACGAGCTCTTCGAAGCGCTCACCCTCGTCCAGACCACGAAGGTGACCCGCTTCCCGATCGTCCTCTTCGGTACGCAGTACTGGAGCGGCCTGGTCGACTGGCTCAAGGACACGGTGATCGCCCAGGGCAAGGCCAGCGAGGCCGACCTGCTGCTCTTCCACGTCACGGACGACGTGGAGGAGGCGATCACGCTGGTCACCAAGGAGACCGGCAAGTAGCGGGCTGCTAGGCGAGCCCCCGGCGGGCGACCGCCGGGGGCCGGTGTCCCGCGATGGACGCCACCATGTCGAGCACCTGCCGCGTCTCGGCGACCTCGTGCACCCGGTAGACCTGCGCCCCCAGCCACGCCGAGACCGCCGTCGTCGCCAGCGTCCCGATGACCCGCTCCTTGACCGGCTTGTCGAGCGTCTCGCCGACGAAGTCCTTGTTGGACAGGGAGACGAGCACCGGCCATCCGGTCTCCACCATCTCCGGAAGGCGTCGCGTCGCCTCCAGGGAGTGCCGCGTGTTCTTCCCGAAGTCGTGCCCCGGGTCGATCAGCACGGACTCGCGCGGCACCCCGAGCGCCACGGCCCGCTCCGCGTAGCCGACCGTCACGTCCAGGATGTCCGCCATCACGTCGTCGTACGTGGCCCGGTGCGGCCGGGTACGGGGCTCGGCGCCGCCCGCGTGCGTGCACACGATGCCGACCTTGTAGCGGGCCGCGACCTCGGCGAGCTTCGGGTCGACGCCGCCCCACGCGTCGTTGAGGAGATCCGCGCCGGCCTCGCACACGGCCTCGCCCACCTCGTGCCGCCAGGTGTCGACGCTGATGATCACGTCAGGGAAGCGCCGCCGCACCTCCGCGACGAAGCCGACGGTGCGCCGTGCCTCTTCCTCGGCGTCGACCTCCTCGCCGGGCCCCGCCTTCACGCCGCCGATGTCGACGATCGCGGCGCCCTCGGCCACCGCCTGCTCGACGCGGGCGAGGGCGGGCTCGTCCTGGAACGTGGCGCCCTGGTCGTAGAAGGAGTCCGGGGTCCGGTTGACGATCGCCATGATCACCGGTTCGTGAGCGCCGAATTCGCGCCGGCCCAGCCTGAGCATCCCCTGTGACTCTCCCTCGGATTCCTCGTGAACGGTCGCCTGCGACCTTAACTGTCGGTGCGGCATGGCACGATCGGAGCCTGACGGTTTCGGGCTGCACTGATGGCCAGCCCGGTCGAGCCAGGGGACAGCAGAGATGGTCATGTTCTTGTTTCTGGTCGCCGCGCTGGTCGTGGTGGTCGCCGCGGTGACGCTCGCGGTCCTCGGCGGCGGTGACGGCGGCGCGCTGCGCGACGAGCCGTCCCAGTTCTACGCCGACCCGCTGCCGCCGGACCGCCCCCTGGTCCCCGCCGACGTGGAGGCGCTGCGCCTGCCCACGGCCGTGCGCGGCTACCGCATGGCGGAGGTGGACGACGCGCTGAACCGCCTCGGTGCCGAACTCGCCGAGCGCGAGGCCCGCATCGGGGAGCTGGAGGCGGCTCTCGCCGCGGCCCACGCGCGCGCGGCCCGGCAGCCCGTCGACCCGCAGCCCGATCCGCGCGGCTTCGCGCCGCCCGGCGGGTACCAGGGCGAGCAGGACGGGGACTTCCGGTGAGCGAGCCGGTGCCGGGCGCCGCGATCCCCGGGCCCGACGGGAAACTGCGCTGCCCCTGGGGTCTGTCGACCGAGGACTACGTGGCGTACCACGACGAGGAGTGGGGCCGCCCGGTCCACGGCGACGACGCGCTCTTCGAGCGGCTGTCCCTGGAGGCGTTCCAGTCGGGGCTGTCCTGGATCACGATCCTGCGCCGCCGCGAGACCTTCCGTGCCGCGTTCTCCGGGTTCAAGATCGCCGACGTGGCCGCCTTCACGGAAGCCGACCGCGAGCGGCTCCTCGCCGACCCGGGCATCATCCGCAACCGCTCCAAGGTCGACGCGACACTCGCCAACGCGCGCGTGCTCGCGGACTGGTCGCCCGGTGAACTCGACGCGCTGATCTGGTCGTTCGCCCCGGACCCGGTGGACCGCCCGGTCCCGAAGGTGCTCGGCGACGTGGCCGCGATCACCGACGAGTCCACGGCCCTGTCCAAGGAGCTGAAGAAGCGCGGCCTGCGCTTCGTCGGCCCGACCACGGCCTACGCCCTGATGCAGGCGTGCGGGCTGGTCGACGACCACCTGGCCGACTGCACAGCCCGCACCAAGAAGCCCTAGCGCCCGAGGTACTTCGGCTTCTCCTTGGCGAGGAAGGCCTGGACGGCGATGGTGTGGTCCTCGGACGCACCGGCCCGCGTCTGGAGCTCGTCCTCCTTGTCGAGGGTCTCGTCCAGGGAGTGGTCGGCGGAGTACGCCACCGCCTCCTTGAGCGCCGCGTAGGCGACGGTCGGGCCCTCGGCGAGCGTGCGGGCCACCTTCAGCGCCTCGGCGGCGAGTTCGGCCCCGGGCACGACCCGGTTCACGATGCCGAGCTCGTACGCCTCCTGCACCTTGAGGGAGCGCGGGAAGAGCAGCAGGTCGGTGGCGCGGCCGGGCCCGATCAGCCGCGGCAGCGTCCAGGACACGCCGGAGTCGGCGGTCAGCGCGACACCCGCGAACGAGGTGTTGAACGACGCGTGGTCGGCGGCGATCCGGTAGTCCGCGCAGAGCGCGAAGCCGAAGCCCGCGCCGGCCGCCACGCCGTTCACCGCGGCCACGACCGGCTTCCGCATGCCGGTCAGCGCCCGCACGATCGGGTTGTAGTGCTCGCGCACCGTGTTCATGGTGCGGCCCTTGCCGTCCGCGCGGTCGGCCATCAGCGACCCCACGTGCTCCTTGAGGTCCTGGCCCACACAGAACGCCCGCTCGCCGGCCGCGGTCAGCAGCACCGCCCGCACCGCCTCGTCGGCCGCGGCCGACTGCACCGCGTCGCGGAGGGCGACCTTGGCCTCGGTGTTCATCGCGTTCATCGCCTCGGGGCGGTTCAGCGTGATCGTCGCGAGCCCGTCACTCACCTCGTAGAGCACGGTGTCGGCCATGGGACTCCTCCTATGCGGTTGCTTAGTCGTCGTGCTCAGCATGACGGAGATCACGGCCCGCGGAACGCCCCCGGCGTGTGACCTGCGTCAAACAATTCCGCTCCGGGAGGGGTGCGAAGGAGGCGCAGTATCGCAGTCACATCGCCGAATTGAGTGGTTTTGCTCAAGCGCGTTGCGCAAGCGATGCCGACTGATGTTGGTCATCGGGTCCGCTGATGCGGGATAATGGCCTGGAAGCAATGTGTTCGATGCCGGTGACGTGTGCCCATCCAGAGGGCCGTCGGCTACCGATGAGCTGGTTTCAGGAAGGGGAACGAGCATGGCGGCCATGAAGCCGCGAACGGGTGACGGCCCGCTCGAGGTGACAAAGGAGGGGCGGGGCATCGTCATGCGCGTTCCGCTCGAAGGCGGCGGTCGGCTCGTGGTAGAGCTGACGCCGGACGAGGCCGATGCCCTCGGCGACGCCCTGAAGAAGGTCGTCGGCTGACGCGGAAGCGACCATACCTTTTCGACTGCCCCGGCACACATTCGGTGCCGGGGCAGTCGTGTGTTCGCAGGTCAGAGGGGCTCTGGGGCGGGTTCGGGCAGGTTCAGCGCTTGACGGCGCAGAGCAGCCCGTCGCCGACGGGAAGCAGGGACGGCACCAGCTCGGGCGACTCCCGCACCGCGCGCAGCAGCTCCCGCAGACGCACCACTTCCACCGGCTGCGGACCGGAGTCGACGGTCCGGCCGTCGGCGAAGACGCCCTCGAAGCAGACCAGGCCCCCGGGCCGCAGCAGGCGCAACGATTCAGCGAGGTAGTCCAGGGACTCCATCCGGTCGCCGTCGCAGAAAACCAGGTCGTAGCCGCTGTCCGCGAGCCGCGGGAGCACGTCGAGCGCCCGCCCCGGGATGAACCTGGCCCGGTTGCTGGCGAAGCCGGCCGCGCGGAACGCCTGCCGGGCGAACTGCTGCCGCTCGGGCTCCGGATCGACCGTCGTCAGGACGCCGTCGGGCCGCATCCCGTGCAGAAGATGGATTCCGGACACGCCCGTGCCCGTACCGATCTCGGCGACGGCTTTCGCGTCCACCGTGGCAGCGAGCATCCGCAGCGCGGCGCCCGCGCCGGGGGACACCGAGCGCAGTCCCGACTCACGGGCCCGGTCCCGGGCCCAGCGCACCGCGTCGTCCTCGGCGACAAAGGCGTCGGCGAACGCCCAGCTCGTCTGCCGGTTGCCGGTAATGGCCCTCTCCTGTCCCCGTGGTTGCCTGCGCGTGACTTTATCCGTTGGTGGCGGGAACTCGCAGATGGGACCGGGCGTTTAAGAGGGCAGGCGGGCGGCGGGGAGCCGACCGGCAAATCTGAGTAAAAACGCTTATCCGGAGCTAACGGGCGAGGTGGCTATGGTAGGGGCTCCGCTGGACACCACCAGAGCCGACAGGGGAGGTGCGGCTGCGCCTGTGGATCGGGGAGGAGTGCTGCGGCGCTTTCTCAGGTCGGCGGGTGAGCCGAAATCTGTGACCGACACCGCTGACCGAATCCGCACCACTGACTCCGCGCAGCAGACCGCGACCTTTGCCGCTGATGCGGAATCGCAGGCGTGGACTCCGCCCACCTGGGAGGAGATCGTCAGCACGCACAGCGGCCGGGTGTACCGGCTCGCCTACCGACTGACCGGAAACCAGCACGACGCCGAGGACCTCACGCAGGAGGTCTTCGTCCGTGTCTTCCGCTCCCTGTCGACGTACACGCCCGGCACGTTCGAGGGCTGGCTGCACCGCATCACCACGAACCTGTTCCTGGACATGGTCCGCCGCAAGCAGCGCATCCGCTTCGACTCCCTCGGGGACGACGCGGCCGAGCGCCTGCCCAGCCGCGACCCGTCGCCGCAGCAGGTCTTCAACGACGCGCACTTCGACGCCGACGTCCAGCAGGCCCTCGACACCCTCGCACCCGAGTTCCGCGCCGCCGTCGTGCTGTGCGACATCGAAGGACTCTCGTACGAGGAGATCGCCGCGACCCTGGGCGTGAAGCTGGGCACGGTGCGCAGCCGTATCCACCGCGGCCGCTCGCAGCTGCGCAAGGCGCTGCAGCACCGTTCGCCCGAGGCCCGCGCCGAGCGCCGCACGCTCGCGACCACGGGGATCCCCGTCCTTGGAGGAGGGGGCGCGCCCGCGTGAGTGGATCACGTCTCAATCCTGCCGAGCGCCAACAGACCGCGGCCGATCAGCACCTGGGGGACAGGCTGGCCGCTCTGGTCGACGGCGAGTTGGACCATGACGCCCGCGAGCGTGTGCTCGCGCACCTGGCGACCTGTGCGAAGTGCAAGGCCGAGGCCGACGCGCAGCGCCGCCTCAAGAGTGTCTTCGCCGAGGCGGCCCCGCCGCCGCCCTCCGAGAGCTTCCTCGCCCGCCTTCAGGGGCTTCCCGCGGGAGGTGACGGTGACGGCGGCACGCCGTCCTTCGGGGGCGGCGGGTTCGCCACCGGCCGCGCCTTCGGCAGCGTCCGGGGCTTCGGGCAAGGCGTCTTCGACGTGGACCCCGAGCCGTTCGGCTACGCACCGGCCGGGGCGCACGCCGCCGTGCTGCCCAGTGCGCAGCGCGGCTTCCGTATCCACGAGGTGGGCCGTTCCGACCGGCACGACAGCGACCGGGCCTCGCGCTCGCGCCGCTTCGCGTTCGCCGCGGCCGGGGCCGTCTCGCTGGCCGCGATCGCGCTCGGCGGCGTCTCGGCCGGCGCCCCGGTCGACGCGTCGGACGCGCGCGGCGGCGGCAGCAATGTCACGCCCCTGCGCAGCCAGGCCGCGGGCACGGCCTCGACGCCGGAGGCCCAGCGGCGCCGTACGCTGGCCCCGCTGCTCGGCCAGAGCGGTGGCGCCCTCGCGGCACCGGTCTCGCCGAGGGAGGCGAGCGCGCCCCTGCTGCCCGGTGGCGGCCACGCGGACAGCGCCACGTATCCGTTCCCGAGCCCGCTGCTGTCCGGCGCCGCACGCATGTCGCCGCTGATACGCCCGGCGCAGGACACGTATGTGCCGGCCGCAGAGGCGACCGCCTTCGAGGGGACGTCGTCGGGGCTCGCCGCGTCGCCCGTCTCCGCGCCGACCGCGTCGTCCCGCCCGTCCTCGCTCCGCTGACGCCCCTGCGCTCCCGCGGTCGAACCTGGTTGAATCGCGCGTGGGAGCCCGTGGCGTGGTGCCGCGGGCCAGGTGTGGGGAGAGCAGCGCGACATGGACGAGGGCAAGCCCACGAAGGCCAAGTGGTGGAGCCGCCCCCGACCGGACACGGGGCACTCCGTGGGGGACGACGGTGACGGCGACTGGCACCTCCAGGCACCCGCGCCTGCCACCGAGCCCGGTGCGGGAGGCGGGGCGTCCCCGGCTGCCGCGCCCCTGGACGCCGTAACCCCGCCCGGCCCGGCCCCGTCCCCGGCTGCCGCGCCGGACGCCACCGATCCCGCCGCTGACATGGCCGGCGAGCCGGGTTCGTCGCCGGGTGCCGTCGTCGATAGCGGCTTGGGCCCGACCCCGGCTGTCGCCGCGCCGACCGGCATCGACACCGGCCCGGACCCGTCCCCGGCTGCTGCCGCGCCGACCGGCACCGGCACCGGCCCGGGCCCGGACCCGGCTGCCGTCGCGTCCGCTGTCACCGGCACCGCGGCTGGCGCAACCAGCCCCGCCCCCGGTGCCGTTGCCGAGTCCGGGCGCGGCGCCCCGCGTCCTCTGCACGACCCCGACCCGTACAGCACGCCGCCGTACGGGGAGCCGGGGCCGTGGGCCCCCGCGCCGCCCGTGCAGCACCCGGCTGCCACCCCGGCCCACGGCACGCCGGCCCCGCAGCCGCCGTACGCCACGGCTCCGGCGCCCCTGCCGACAGCCCCGCACCCGCTGACCCCGCAGCCGCCCACCTCGCAGCAGACCACCCCGCACCTGGCCGCCGCCCCTCCCCCCCCGGCCGGGCCCTGGCAGCAGTACGACCCCTGGGCCGGGCCCGTCTCCCTGTCGCAGAGTGGTGGGCCCGTCGGGGGGAAGCCGGTGCGGCGGCGGCGCGGCCTGGTGCTCGCCGCCGTGCTGATCGCCGTCGTGTCCGGTGGCGTCGGCGGCGCCCTCGGCTCCTACCTGGAGCGCAACGGCGGCACGGAGGTCCAACTCCCGCAGGCCGGCGCCGAGTCCACGCACCGTGCTCCCGGCAGCGTCGCGGGCATCGCAGCCCGCGCCCTGCCCGGCGTCGTCACGATCCACACCAGCGGTTCGGCGGAGCAGGGCACCGGCACCGGCTTCGTCCTCGACAGCCGCGGCCACATCCTCACGAACAACCACGTCGTGAAACCCGCGGGCAGCAGCGGTGAGATATCGGTCACCTTCGCCGGAGGCGAGAGCGCCGACGCCGAGGTGGTCGGGCACGACACCGGCTACGACCTCGCCGTCATCAAGGTCAAGGGCGTACGCGGGCTGAAGCCCCTGCCCCTCGGCAACTCCGAGAACGTGCAGGTCGGCGACCCCGTCGTGGCCATCGGCGCCCCCTTCGACCTGGCCAACACGGTCACCTCCGGCATCATCAGCGCCAAGGAGCGGCCCATCACGGCGGGCGGTGAGAAGGGGGACGGCAGCGACGTCAGCTATGTCGACGCGTTGCAGACCGACGCCCCCATCAACCCGGGCAACTCAGGCGGCCCGCTCGTCGACTCCCGGGCCCGCGTCATCGGCATCAACAGCGCGATCCGCTCCGCCGACAGCGGCTCGGAGCTGGAGGGCGGCCAGTCCGGTTCGATCGGCCTCGGCTTCGCGATCCCCATCAACCAGGCCAAGCGCGTCGCCGAAGAGCTCATCAACACCGGCAAGGCCACCCACCCGGTGATCGGCGTCACCCTCGACATGGACTACAACGGCGACGGCGCCCGCGTCGGAGCGAAGGGCAACAGCGGCGGCTCGGCCGTCAGCCCCGGCGGCCCCGGCGACAAGGCCGGCATCGAACCGCACGACGTGATCACCGCGGTGGACGGCACCCGCGTCCACTCCGGCGAGGAACTCATCGTCAAGATCCGCGCCCATCGCCCCGGCGACAAGCTGGACCTCACACTCGAACGAGGCGGAAAAGACCGGAAAGTGACGCTTGTTCTCGGTTCGGCCGACGGCAACTGACCGGAGATACGGGCCGAGCCGATCTCGGACGTATCCCAGTGGCTACCAAATGGACAGGATCGGCGGGTACCGTGGACCCGGTCCGATGCCGGACCCTGCCGAAGACCTGCTACTGAAGACCGACCGCGGGCCGAGGACACGCTAGGAGATCAAGGTGTTCAACGACATTGGCCTGCCGGAGGTCATAGCGCTGGTCGTGCTGGCCGTCCTCGTCTTCGGTCCCGACAAGCTGCCGCAGGTCATCCAGGACGTCTCGCGCACGATCCGTAAGATCCGCGAGTTCTCGGACAGCGCCAAGCAGGACATCCGCAATGAACTCGGCCCGGAATTCAAGGACTTCGAGTTCGAGGACCTGAACCCCAAGACGTTCATCCGCAAGCAGCTGGACAGCGACGAGCTGGGGCTCAAGGAGATCCGCAACGGCTTCGACCTGAAGAAGGAGATGGCCGAGGTCGGCGACGCGGTGAAGACCGTGGGCGACCTGGAGGAATCGGGTTCGTCGGGCACCGCGGCCGGCAGCGTCGACATGCAGAAGCGCACCGAGCAGCCCGCGAAGATCGACATGCAGAAGGCGGACAAGCCGGCCGCCGTCGAGCCGCCGCCCTTCGACGTCGACGCGACCTGAACCCCGCCCGACGCGACCTGAACCACACCGGTGGAACCGGGCCTCCTGGACCCGGTGTGGCATCCTGCCTTGTTGTTGCGCGGACCGGACGTGAGAACGCCCGAGGGGGGCGGGCCGCTCCGGTCCGTAACTGAGCGAGGAGGCGGCCGGGTACATGGAGACGACGAGTCGGGTGGGCGCGCAGGCGCCGGCCACCGAGGGGGCCGGTCAGGTTCCCACGGCCCGGCGCACGGTCGACGGCTACCTGCTGGCGCCCTTCCCGTGGTACGGCCTCGACGAGGCCTTCACGGGACCGCGCTGGCTGATGCAGGTCGGCACCACGGCGGACGGTTCCGTCGAGCACGGTTCGATCGGGCACGGTGACGAGCCCTCCGTCCGCAGCGAAGGCACGGAGGACACCGAGCGGTTCGCGGTCGTGGTGACCGTCGCCGCGAATCCGGTGCGGCGCAGCTCCGACGGCACGGGTGTCCTGGAGGCGACGTCCGTCTCATCAGCGGCCTGGCTGGCCGGTGTCGGACTGCTCTCGTTCACCTGGCCGGGGCAGATGGACCACACCCTGCGCGACGACTGGCTCGACCAGCAGACCGAGACGGCCTGGGTGCTCGCGGACGATCTCGGCTCCTCGGACTGGGCGACGCTGTCGCTGCCGGTCGACGGGGTGCCGACGCCGTTCCACTACCGGGAGTCCGAGTACGGCTGGGTCCTCGCCGGCTCCACGCAGGCCGGGGTGCACCTGGGCGCGTACGGACGCGGCATGAGCGCGTACGGTCTCGGCTTCTCCGTCGTCAAGGACATCGCGGAACTCGCGTAGTTCGCGCACGTCACGTACGAGTACGGGCCGCATCCGGAGTCGATCCGGATGCGGCCCGTACTCGTACGCCCGAGAACGCGATCAGAACTTGTTGCGCGGTGTGAGCCCCAGCGACATGCCCGACAGGCCGCGCTGGCGGCCGCTCAGCTTCGCGGCGATGGCGCGCAGCGCCGAACCCGCGGGGGAGTCGGGGTCGGTCAGGACGACCGGCTTGCCCTCGTCGCCGCCCTCGCGCAGGCGGACGTCGATCGGGATGGAGCCGAGGACCGGCACGTTCGTACCCGTCGTCTTGGTCAGGCCCTCGGCGACCAGCTGACCGCCGCCGGTGCCGAACACGTCGACCATCTCGTCGCAGTGCGGGCACGGCAGGCCCGACATGTTCTCGACGACGCCGACGATCTTCTGGTGCGTCTGTACGGCGATGGAGCCGGCCCGCTCGGCGACCTCCGCGGCGGCCTGCTGCGGCGTCGTGACGACGAGGATCTCGGCGTTCGGCACGAGCTGGGCGACCGAGATGGCGATGTCACCGGTGCCCGGCGGCAGGTCGAGCAGGAGCACGTCCAGGTCGCCCCAGAACACGTCCGCGAGGAACTGCTGGAGCGCGCGGTGCAGCATCGGGCCGCGCCACACCACCGGCGCGTTGCCCGGCGTGAACATGCCGATCGAGATCACCTTCACGCCGTTCGCCGACGGCGGCATGATCATGTTCTCGACCTGGGTGGGCTTGCCGTCGGCGCCGAGCATGCGCGGCACGGAGTGGCCGTAGATGTCCGCGTCGACGACGCCGACCTTCAGGCCGTCGGCGGCGAGCGCCGCCGCCAGGTTCACCGTCACCGAGGACTTGCCGACGCCGCCCTTGCCGGAGGCGACCGCGTACACGCGGGTCAGCGAGCCGGGCTTGGCGAAGGGGACCTCGCGCTCGGCGGTGCCGCCGCGCAGCGCGGCGGCCAGCTCCTTGCGCTGCTCGTCGCTCATCACGTCGAGGGTGACCTGGACATCGGTCACGCCGTCGACGCGCAGGACGGCGTCCCGCACGTTGTTCTCGATCGTGGAGCGCATCGGGCAGCCGGAGACGGTCAGATACACGGTGACCGCGACGACTCCGTCCGCACCGATGTCCACCGATTTGACCATCCCCAGTTCGGTGATGGGTCGCTGGATCTCGGGGTCGTTCACTGTCGCGAGCGCCTCGCGCACCGCGTCTTCCGTAGCCATACGACCGATAGTACGGCGCGGTAACCGGGGCACGGAAAGCCCCGTCAGCGGTCGTCTACATCACGTCCGTGCTCGCGCTCGGCCGGGAATACCCCGGACCGCTGCTGCTCCTCGAGCTCCTTGAGGAGGTCCTGCAGTTCGGAGCGGATCCAGTCGCGGGTGGCGACCTCGCCGAGCCCGATCCGCAGGGCCGCGACCTCGCGGCTCAGATACTCGGTGTCGGCGATGGAGCGCTCGTTCTGCTTGCGGTCCTGTTCGAGGTTGACCCGGTCGCGGTCGTCCTGCCGGTTCTGCGCGAGCAGGATCAGCGGAGCGGCGTACGACGCCTGGAGCGACAGCATCAGCGTCAGGAAGATGAACGGGTAGGTGTCGAAGCGCAGGGCGTCCGGCGCCGCCACGTTCCAGGCGACCCACGCGATGATGATCACCGTCATCCAGACGATGAACCGGCCCGTGCCCAGGAAGCGCGCGATCCGCTCCGACATCCGCCCGAAGGCCTCGGGGTCGTAGTCGGGGATGAGCTTGCGGCGGGGCGTCAGCGGCTGGTCGAGCCGGATCCGCGGCCGCCGCGGGGTTTCCCCGGTGCGGGTCTGGGTCTCCTCAGTCGGCATGGTTCACATCCCCGGACAGATGGAATTCCTGCTCGCGCCAGTCGTCGGGCAGCATGTGGTCCAGTACGTCGTCCACGGTCACGGCGCCGAGCAGCGAGCCGCTCTCGTCGACGACGGGCGCCGCCACCATGTCGTACGTCGCGAAGAACCCGGCGATCTCCGGCAGTTGGGCGTCCGGCGACAGTGCCTGGAGGTCCTCGTCGAGCACGGCGCTGACCAGTGTGTACGGCGGATCGCGCAGCAGCCGCTGGAAGTGGATCGTGCCGAGGTACTTACCCGTAGGCGTCTCGTCCGGCGGCCGGCACACGTACACCTGGGCGGCGAGCGCGGGCGAGAGGTCGGGGTTGCGTACGCGGGCCAGGGCGTCGGCGACGGTCGCGTCCGGGCGCAGGACGATCGGCTCGGTCGTCATCAGACCGCCCGCGGTCCTGTCCTCGTACGCCATCAGGCGCCGTACGTCGGCCGCGTCGCTCGGCTGCATCAGCGCGAGCAGGCGCTCCTTGTCCTCCTCGGGCAGCTCGCTGAGCAGGTCGGCGGCGTCGTCCGGGTCCATCTCCTCCAGGACGTCGGCGGCGCGCTCCTCCTTCAGCTTGCCGAGGATCTCGATCTGGTCGTCCTCGGGGAGCTCTTCGAGGACGTCGGCGAGGCGTTCGTTGGTGAGGGCGGCGGCGACCTCGGCACGCCGCTTGGGGGAGAGGTGGTGCAGCACGTTGGCGAGGTCGGCGGGGCGCAGCTGCTCGAAGGTGGCGAGCAGGTTCTCCGCGCCCTGTCCGTGCTCCTCAAGGGAGAACCCGTCGACGGCCGACCAGTCCACGGTCAGCGTCTCGCCCTTGTTCCGCCGGAACGCGCTGCTGCGTCCCTTGCGTACGAAGACCCGGTCGATCTCCCAGTCGCGGCGCGCGGGCAGCTGCTGGATCGCGACGTCCAGGACGGTGACCTCCTCGCCGCTCTCCACGAGCCGCACCCGCCGGTCGAGCATCTCGCCGATCACCAGGCGCTCGGTGGGCCGCTGCTCGAACCGCCGGACGTTGAGCACGCCGGTGGTGATGACCTGGCCCGACTCGATGCCGGTCACGCGGGTCATGGGCAGGAAGATGCGGCGCCGCGTCGACAGCTCGACGACGAGCCCGAGCAGCCGCGGCGGCCGCTTGCTCACCCGCAACATGGCCACCAGGTCGCGCACCCGCCCCACCTGGTCGCCGTTCGGATCGAAGACGGCGACACCGGCGAGATGCGAGACGAAGATCCGAGGCGCGCCACCAGCCATCCGCTCCCACCTCCCTTTCGCCGGCATTCATCCGTATACACGAGCAATCCGTGGTTCAGGCTAGCCCGTGCCCGTAGAACACGCCTTTGCGCTGCGGCCACCCGGACCCCGACGGGTATCCGCAGATGGCAGGGGTACGCTGCCGTCTGCCGCCGCGCCCGATGCCGTACGAGAGGTAGCCCCACCCGTGACCGCAGCTTCCCTGGCCCCCCGTACCCGCAGGACCGTCCTGGTCGGCGTGATGTGCTCGGGGCTCGCGGCCGGACTCGCGGCCTGCGGCGGAGAGGATCCGGACGCCGGCACGAACGGCGTCGGCAAACTGGAACCGGCCACGATCCAGAGCCGCACGGTCAAGGCGGCCCAGGGCGCGGACGCCGTGCACCTGTCCGGCACCGTCGTCAGCAGCGGCAAGTCGTACAAGCTCGACATGCGCCTCAAGGACGACGGCGGCACGGGATCGGTGACGACGAACGGCAGCACGTTCCGGCTGCTGCGGGTCGGCGAGCACCTGTACCTCAAGGCGGACGCCGACTTCTGGACGCATTCGGACGAGGCTCAGGGCGGGCACGGCGAGGGAGCGGCGGCCGAGAAGCTCGACGGCAAGTACGTGAAGGTGCCGACGGGCGACCCGGCGTACAAGCGCCTGAGCACCTTCACCGACAAGGACGTCCTGCTCGACGGACTGCTCACGCTCCACGGCGACCTGGCGAAGGGCGACCACGGCTCCGCCGGCGGCGTCCGCACGATCGAACTCACCGGCGACGAGGGCGCGGGCGGCACGCTCGACGTCTCCCTGGAGGGCAGGGCGTTCCCCATGCGTCTGGAGCGCGCGGGCGGCGCGGGAACCCTCCAACTGACCGACTGGGGCAAGGACTTCACCCTGGAGGAACCGGGCGACGGCGACACGGTCGACTACGGCAAGGCGCTACCGTCGTCCTGAGCGGATCAAGCCCCTCCGGCGATTGAGGAGCGGGGTCCGGGGCAGAGCCCCGAGACCTCAGCCCTTCTTCCGCCGAGCCAACAACCGGGGAAGCCCGGCAGGCACGGCATTGCGCGTGACGGCAGGCGACGGCAGGGGCGGGGCGGCCAACGCCCCGTCCGACTCCGGCACGACGCCCGCACCGAGATCCGGCTCAAGCCGCAGCACCCGGCACTCCCGCCCCCAGCGCGCCGGCATCTCCTCAGAATCCGGCGCGTTCAACCGCTTCCCCTTGAGCTCAGCGACAGCGCCCTCCCACGCCTCGGACCCGGACACCAGCTCCACGACCTTCGCCGACCAGCCGACGAGCCGCCCGCCCTTGTCCTTGCTGCGCACGGTGACGGTGGCCGAGCCCCCGTCCACGAGATCGGGCAGCGGCTGCTCGCCGGGCCCGTCGCCGACCACGTGCGCCGCGCCCTCGTGCCACACGTGCCACAGGGCGCGCTCGACGCCCCGGGCACCGCGGACCCAGATGAGCCCGGACTTCTTCGTGGCTTCCTCGACGAGGGCGGCATCGAGCAGTTCAGCAGTCGTCATGCGGCAAGCGTAGCCGCGACGTTCACAGCCACCCGTTCCGCTTCAGGGTCCGGTGGATCCCGAAACAGACGGCACCGATGACGGCGATCACCATCGGGTAGCCGAACCGCCAGTGCAGCTCCGGCATGTATGTGAAGTTCATGCCGTACACGCCGCACACCATGGTCGGTACGGCGATGATCGCGGCCCACGAGGTGATCTTGCGCATGTCCTCGTTCTGGGCGACGGACGCCTGCGCGAGGTTGGCCTGGAGGATCGAGTTGAGGAGTTCGTCGAAGCCGATGACCTGCTCTTGGACGCGCTCCAGGTGGTCGGCGACGTCACGGAAGTACTTCTGGATGTCCGGGTCGATCAGCCGCATCGGCCGCTCGCTCAGCAGGGCGAGGGGCCGGCGCAGCGGGGCGACGGCGCGCTTGAACTCCAGTACCTCGCGCTTGAGCTGGTAGATCCGGCCGGCGTCGGAACCGCGCGGCGCGCCCTTGCCGGTCTGCGAGAAGACCTCGGTCTCGACCTCGTCGATGTCGTCCTGCATGGCGTCGGCCACGGCCAGGTAGCCGTCGACGACGTGGTCGGCGATGGCGTGCAGCACGGCGCTCGGCCCTTTGGACAGCAGCTCGGGGTCGTCCTGGAGGCGGTGGCGCAGCGCGCGCAGCGAGCCCTGCCCGCCGTGCCGGACGGTGATGAAGAAGTCCCGTCCGGTGAAGCACATGACCTCGCCGGTCTCGACGACCTCGCTGGTCGCGGTGAGCTCGGCGTGCTCGACGTAGTGGATGGTCTTGAAGACGGCGAAGAGGGTGTCGTCGTACCGCTCCAGCTTGGGCCGCTGGTGCGCGTGCACCGCGTCCTCCACGGCGAGCGGGTGCAGCCCGAACTCGGCGGCGATACCGGAGAATTCGGCCTCGGTCGGCTCGTGCAGACCGATCCAGGCGAAGCCGCCGTCACGGCGCACCTGGTAGCGGGCCTCGCGCGGGGTGAGGCACTCGCCGGACTCGACGCGGGCACCGTCGCGGTAGACGGCGCAGTCCACGACCGCCGAGACCGCGGACGGGTCACGCGTGCTGTCGTACGAGGAACGCCCCTCGTTCTCGTACGGGGCCACGCTCTTGCGCAGCGAGGGGCGGACGGCGGCACGCAGGTCGCGAATCATCGACATGGGCAGGCTCCTTCGCGGGCGGGAGCCGCGCAGGGACGGGTGGAACTACCCGGAATGAGGACGTCCTGGCCAACGGGACATGCTGCACGTCCACAAAGCGGGGAGCACCGCACCGGCACTGGGGCGGCTTCGCTTACTGATTCAGATCAGGAAGATCAGAAAGATCAGGCGGAAACGAAGCGCTCTTCCGGCACGCGCGGGCAGCCCTCAGGACAGGCGACTGCGAGATGAAATGCGGGCCTATCGGCCGGAAGAACGGGTGGTACTGCACGGTCGACTTCGATCCATGACAGCCCCACCTCCTCCGGCCGGTCCCCCGTGGGGGACGTCTGGTGGGTCGGTTCTTCGAGTGCCCTCTGAGGGGCTCTCGGCGGGTACTCGGTGCGTACCATCCCGACCAGCGGCCAAGACTATCAGCCGACTGAAGAAGCAAGCCCCTTCTTTACCCGTTGCATGCGAGTTCTATGCTCGCGGCATGGCAGAAGTTCTTGCGTTGGTGGAAGCCCGGCTGACCACGGCCCTGGGCGCGCCGGACGCGCGCGCGGCCGTCACGTTTCTCGGCACGGACCGGATCGAGGTGCTGCGCTTCACGGATGCCTCCCAAGGGGTGGTGCGGTACGCGACGCTCGGCATGTCCGCGTCCCCGATGTCCGACCCCACGGCGGCGCTCGCCGACCCGGTCAAGGGCCCGCGCGCGGAGCTGATCCTGACGGTCAGGGCCGGCCTCTCCGACACGGACAAGGCGCTGCGCCCGCTCGCCGTGCTCGCCGCGTCCCCGCAGGTCGAGGGCGTCGTCGTCGCGCCGGGCGCCTCGCTGGACGTGGGCGAACCGCTGTGGCCCGGCGCCCCGTTCACCTCGGTCCTGGTCGCGGAGTCGGGCGGCCTGGTCGAGGACCTGGAGCTCGACGAGCCGCTGGATCCCGTACGGTTCCTGCCCCTGCTGCCCATGACGCAGAACGAGGCGGCGTGGAAGCGGGTGCACGGCGCGGCCGCCCTCCAGGAGAAGTGGCTGAGCAGCGGAACGGACCTGCGCGATCCGCTGCGCAGGCCCGTGTCCCTGGACTAGTCCTCAGTTGGCGAAGACGGAGACGCCGTCCTCGCTCGCGTGTCGCGGCTCCAGCTCCTCGGCCTCGTGGGTGAGGGCGCTCCTGCGCACCCAGACCACGAGCGCGCCGAGCAGTGCCGTGACCGCGGCGACCACGAACGGGATGTGGATGTCGGTCCACTCCTCGATCTTGGGCGCGAAGTACGGGGCGGCCGCAGCGGCGAACCACCGGACGAAGTTGTAGCCGGCGGACGCCACCGGCCGCGGGGCGTCCGAGACGCCGAGCGCGAGCTCCGTGTAGACGGTGTTGTTCACGCCGATGAAGGCGCCGGACAGGATCGTGCAGACGATGGCCGCGGTGTGGCTGCCGTACCCGAGGACGAGCACGTCCGCGGCGAGCAGCACCAGCGAACCGCCGAGCACCTTCAGCGAACCGAACCGCGCCTGCATGCGCGGCGCCACGATCACCGAGAACAGCGCGAGCAGCACACCCCAGGCGAAGAAGACACCGCCCGACTTGTACGGGGTCATGTTCAGCACGAACGGCGTGAAGGCCAGCACCGTGAAGAACGTGTAGTTGTAGAAGAACGCCGAGACGGCCGCGGACGCGAGGCCGCCGTGGCCCAGCGCCTTGATCGGGTCGAGGATCGACGTCTTGCGCGCGGGCTTCGGCTGTTCCTTCAGGAACACCGTGATGCAGAGGAACCCGACGGCCATCAGGGCCGCCGTGCCGAAGAACGGGTAGCGCCAGCTGGCGTTGCCGAGCAGGGCGCCCACCAGTGGCCCGCACGCCATACCCAGGCCGAGCGCGGACTCGTACAGCAGGATCGCGGCGGCGCTGCCGCCGGCCGCGGCGCCGACGATGACGGCGAGCGCGGTGGAGACGAAGAGCGCGTTGCCCAGGCCCCAGCCGGCCCGGAAGCCGACCAGCTGGCCGACCGATCCGGACGTGCCCGCGAGCGCGGCGAAGACGACGACGAGCGCGAGGCCGGCGAGCAGCGTCTTCTTGCCGCCGATGCGGCTGGAGACGAAGCCGGTGACCAGCATCGCGACCGCGGTGATCAGGAAGTACGAGGTGAAGAGCAGGGAGACCTGGCTCGGTGTCGCCTCCAGACCCTTGGCGATCGACGGCAGGATCGGGTCGACGAGCCCGATGCCCATGAAGGCGACGACGGATGCCCCGGCGGTAGCCCAGACCGCCTTCGGTTGACGCAGGATGCCGGCCGCACCTGCGTCGAACGGGTCCCCTTCGGCGGGACCTCCTGTACTGCTGTGGCTCATGCCTGATGCTCCTTCTGCTCCTGGCCGAGCGAGGTCGTTGGCGTATGCACATATTAAGTTAGACGCGCTAATTAATGCAAGCTACATGTAAATATGCAGGTCCGGCCCGGCACACTCCGGACGGGTGATCGTCCTTGACGCGGCGCGGGACGGGGAGGACCGTGGGGCTTTATGAGGGGCGAACCCAGTTGCCCGAAGTGTGGTGGCCGGGTCAGGGCTCCCGGACTCTTTGCCGACTCCTGGCAGTGTGATGTGCACGGGACCGTGCATCCGCTGCAGCCCGTGATCCCGCCCAGCGTCGAGGCCCTCAGCGTCGTGGTGCATCGTGCGCGGGTACCGGTGTGGATGCCGTGGCCGCTCCCGGTCGGCTGGCTCTTCACGGGCGTGGCCAACGCGGGGGACGACCGGCACGGCGGCCGCGCCACCGCCGTCGCCTGCTCGGGACCCGGACCGCTCGGCGGCATCGGCGAGCTGGTGCTCGTCGCCGAGGAGCTGGGCGTCGGACTCGGCTCGCGCTACGCGGGCATCGACGGACCCGACCCGGGCCCCCGGATGAGCGTCGAGAAGCCGCCGCAGGCCAAGCTCATGGCGGCCGGCCGGCCCACTCCGCTCTGGCATGTGTCGGGCACCCCGGACGACCGCGCCGTCTTCGCCGGCGAGGCGCGCGGCCTGTGGCTGTGGGCGATCGTGTGGCCCGAGCAGTCCGGGCTGCTCATGTACGACGAACTGGTCCTCACCGATCTGCGCGACGCGGGCGCCGAGGTGGACCTGCTGCCGTGCGGGGCGCTGTCGCCGAGGCTGCTTCAGTAGCGCGTACGGGTAAGGGGTGGGGGCCGGTTTCGGCGGTGACGGGAGTGTCGGAAATCCCCGTTATCCTTGAGCGTCCCCCCGCTGCCCGTCGGCGGCCCGTCCGAGCCTGGAGTACGCAGCCGTGCGCATCGATCTGCACACCCACTCCACCGCGTCGGACGGCACGGACAGCCCGGCCGAGCTCGTGCGCAACGCGGCGGCTGCGGGCCTGGACGTCGTGGCGCTCACCGACCACGACACCACGCGCGGCCACGCCGAGGCGATCGCCGCGCTCCGCGAGCTGTCCACGGGGCTCACCCTCGTCACCGGCGCCGAGCTCTCCTGCCGTCTCGACGGCGTGAGCATGCACCTGCTGGCGTACCTCTTCGACCCCGATGAGCCGGCGCTGCTCGCCGAGCGCGAGCTGGTCCGTGACGACCGGGTGCCGCGCGCCAAGGGCATGATCGCCCAGCTGAACGAGCTGGGCGTCCCCGTCACCTGGGAGCAGGTCGCCCGCATCGCTGGCGACGGCTCGGTCGGCCGCCCGCACATCGCCACCGCGCTGGTCGAGCTCGGTGTCGTACCGACGGTCTCCGACGCGTTCACCGAGGACTGGCTGGCCAACGACGGGCGCGCGTACGTCGACAAGCACGAGACCGATCCCTTCGAGGCGATCCGCCTGGTCAAGGCCGCGGGCGGGGTCACCGTCTTCGCGCACCCGGGCGCCGCCAAGCGCGGGCAGACGGTTCCCGAGGACTCGATCGCGAAGCTGGCCGAGGCCGGTCTCGACGGCATCGAGGTCGACCACATGGACCACGACCCGGCCACCCGCGAGCGGCTGCGCGCCCTCGCCGCCGACGTCGGCCTGCTGACCACCGGCTCCTCGGACTACCACGGCAGCCGCAAGACCTGTGTGCTCGGCGAGTACACGACCGACCCCGAGATCTACGGGGAGATCACCCGGCGCGCCACGGGCGCCTTCCCGGTGCCGGGCGCCGGCGGACGCCGCGCCTGACGCGTCCCGCGCGTCGCTCTCGTACGCCCTCCACCGCTCAACTCTTCTGCAAGGCAAGCCCCACTGTGTTCGACGTCGCCGTCTTCGGATCCCTTTTTCTCACGCTTTTTGTGATTATGGATCCCCCCGGAATCACCCCGATCTTCCTCGCCCTCACCGCGGGCCGCCCCGCCAAGGTCCAGAAGCGGATGGCCTTCCAGGCCGTCTGCGTCGCCTTCGGCGTGATCGCCGTCTTCGGTGTCCTGGGCCACCAGATCCTCGACTATCTGCACGTCTCCGTGCCCGCCCTGATGATCGCGGGCGGTCTGCTCCTGCTGCTGATCGCGCTCGACCTGCTGACCGGCAAGACGGACGAGCCGAAGCAGACGAAGGACGTGAACGTCGCCCTCGTCCCGCTCGGCATGCCGCTGCTCGCCGGGCCCGGCGCGATCGTCTCGGTCATCCTGGCCGTCCAGAAGGCGGACTCGTTCGCGACCCAGGTCTCGGTCTGGACGGCGATCGTCGCGATCCACGTCGTCCTGTGGATCGTGATGCGCTACTCGCTGGTGATCATCCGCGTCATCAAGGACGGCGGCGTGGTCCTGGTCACCCGGCTCGCGGGCATGATGCTCTCGGCGATCGCCGTGCAGCAGATCATCAACGGCGTGACCCAGGTGATCCAGAGCTCCTGAGCATCGTGCGCACGCGCGAAGCCCCCGTACGCAGCGTGCGTACGGGGGCTTCGAAGTGTGGGAGTCGCTGCCCGTTACGAGGCGGCCGACTCGGCCGGGCGGATGTAGAGGCGCTGCCCGATGGCGGCGGCCTGCTGAACGATCCGGTTGACGGAGGCGGCGTCCACGACGGTGCTGTCCACGGCGGTGCCGTCGACGTCGTCGAGTCGCATGATTTCGAAGCGCATGTGGCTTCTCCCTTCGTCTGGTGATCCTCCTGAAGGAGAACTACTGGTGCTGACCACGAGTCTGGTCCAGCTGTACGGCCAGGCGGTTGCCTGACCGTTAAGAGTGGATTGCGTGGCTACAGTGCCCCGCGTTCTCTATGGGTACAACGGGTTGCCCCCAGCAAACATTCCCTACGCTAAGGAAATTTTTCGAGTAACTAATTACTAGCGAGTAGTGGGGCCTGGGTGGCGGTCCCAGAACGCGGCCAGCGCGGCGGCCGTCTCCAGCGGGCGGTCCGTGTTGGGGGAGTGCTCCGCCCCGGTGATCAACGTCCGCTCCGCGCCGAGCCGCTCCGCCATCGCGTCGAGCTGCGGCACCGGCCACGCGTCGTCCCGCTCGCCCGACAGGACGTGCACCGGAGGCGTCACCGCGGCCAGTTCCGCGACGCGGTCCGGTTCCTCGCACAGCTGCCGCCCCGTGGCGATGAGCTGGGCCGGGCTGTTGGCCAGCCAGCGGCGCCGCAGATCCTCCTCGTCGCCGCGTACGTCCGCGACGTCCTCCGGGGTCTCCAGGGCCTGGATCGCCTCCCATACCTGCGCCATGTCCAGCGCGGCCAGCGCGTCCCGGAGCAGCTTCACCCGCTGTTGCTGCGGCTCGGTGACCGGGCCGGGGCCCGACGCCATCAAGGTCAGCGTCGCGAACGGCGCCGGGTCGAGGAGCACGGCCGCCCGCGCGATCAGGCCGCCGAGGGAGTGGCCGAGCAGATGCACCGGGCCCGCGTCGAGCGCGGCCGCCTGCGCGAGCACGTCCTGCGCCAACTCGCCCTGGGCGTAGGGGGATTCATCGTCCGCCGGGCCTTTGCTCTCGTACTGCCCGCGCCCGTCCACGGCGACCGTCCGGTACCCGGCGGCGCCGAGCGGGGCGTGCAGCGCGATGAAGTCCTCCTTGCTGCCGGTGAACCCGGGCAGCAGCAGCGCGGTGCCGCGCACAGGACCGCGTTCGGGCTCACCGATGAGGGCGGCGAACTCGCCTCGTGCGGTGGCCAGACGGTGGGCACGCGTACCGGGCGGCGGAGTGAAGGTGGGCGGCCTGCTCATGCCGCGACATTACGTGGCGAGGGGGCCGTGCGCCTCGGCGGGCACGGCAGAAGGCCCGGCCCCCGCAGTGCGGGAACCGGGCCTTCAGCGCTTCAGCACCGGACCGGTCAGGCCTCGGGGGCCTCGGCGACGGCCTTCTTGCGCGTGCGGCGCGGCTTGGCCTCGGCGGCGGGCGCCTCCTCGGCCTTCACCGGAGCGGCGGCGGCCTTCTTGCGGGTGCGCGTGGCCGGCTTGGCCTCGACGGCCTCCGCGGTGTCGACCGCGGCGACGGCCTTCTTGCGCGTGCGGCGCGGCTTGGCCTCGGCGGGCGCCTCCTCCACCGGAGCGGCGGCGACGGCCTTCTTACGCGTCCGCGTCGCGGGCTTGGCCTCGACGGCCTCCGCGGTGTCGACCGCGGCCTCGGCCTTCTTGCGCGTGCGGCGCGGCTTGGCCTCGGCGGGCGCCTCCTCCACCGGAGCGGCGGCGACGGCCTTCTTACGGGTGCGCGTGGCCGGCTTGGCCTCGACGGCCTCCGCGGTGTCGACCGCGGCCTCGGCCTTCTTGCGCGTACGGCGACGGGGCTTGGCCTCCGCCTCGGGCTCGGCCTCGGCGACCGGCGCGACGGCCTCGACCGTCTCCACGACGGCCTCCGCCTTCTTGCGCGTACGGCGACGCGGCTTGGCCTCCGCCTCGGCCTCGGCCACCACCTCGGTCACCGGGGCGACGGTCTCGACCGCCTCGACGACGGCCTCGGCGGCCGGAGCGACGGAGGCGACCGGCTCGGCGGCACCGTTGCGCGTGCGACGGCGGCGGCGCGGCGTGCGCGGCTCGGCGGAGTCCTCCGCGACCGGCGTCACGGGAGCAGCCGTGGTGCCGGCGGCCTCCGCGGCGACCGGCTCGCCGTTGCGCGTACGGCGACGGCGACGCGGCGTACGCGCGGCACGCTCCTGCTCACCGTCACCGCGGTCACGGTCACGGTCACGGTCCCGGTCACGATCGCGGTCCCGGTCACGCGGACGGTCGCGGTCCGGACGGCCACCGCGGCCACCGCGCGACGACGCGCCTCGGCCACCGGTCTCACCCAGGTCCTCGATCTCCTCGGCCCCGAGCCCGGCGCGCGTGCGCTCCGAACGCGGCAGGACACCCTTGGTGCCGGCCGGGATGCTGAGCTCCTCGTACAGGTGCGGCGAGGAGGAGTACGTCTCGACCGGGTCGTTGAAGTCCAGCTCGAGCGCCTTGTTGATCAGCTGCCAGCGCGGGATGTCGTCCCAGTCCACCAGCGTGATCGCGATGCCCTTCTTGCCCGCGCGGCCGGTGCGGCCGATGCGGTGGAGGTACGTCTTCTCGTCCTCGGGCGACTGGTAGTTGATGACGTGCGTGACGCCCTCGACGTCGATGCCGCGCGCGGCGACGTCGGTGCACACCAGCACGTCGACCTTGCCGTTGCGGAACGCGCGCAGCGCCTGCTCGCGCGCACCCTGGCCGAGGTCGCCGTGGACGGCACCGGAGGCGAAGCCGCGCTTTTGCAGCTGCTCCGCGATGTCGGCGGCGGTCCGCTTCGTACGGCAGAAGATCATCGCGAGCCCGCGGCCGTCGGCCTGGAGGATGCGCGAGACCATCTCGGGCTTGTCCATGTTGTGCGCGCGGTAGACGAACTGCTTGGTGTTCGCGACCGTCTTGCCCTCGTCGTCCGGCGCCGCGGCGCGGATGTGCGTGGGCTGCGACATGTAACGGCGGGCGAGACCGATGACGGCACCCGGCATGGTCGCCGAGAACAGCATCGTCTGACGCTTCGCCGGAAGCATGTTGATGATCTTCTCGACGTCGGGCAGGAAGCCCAGGTCGAGCATCTCGTCGGCCTCGTCGAGGACGAGCGCCTTCACGTGCGAGAGGTTCAGCTTCTTCTGGCCGGCGAGGTCGAGAAGACGCCCGGGCGTACCGACGATGACGTCGACGCCCTTCTTGAGGGCCTCGACCTGGGGCTCGTAGGCACGACCGCCATATATGGCGAGGACGCGCACATTGCGCACCTTGCCGGCGGTGAGCAGGTCATTGGTCACCTGGGTGCACAGCTCGCGCGTCGGGACGACGACGAGCGCCTGCGGGGTGTCGGTCAGCTGCTCGGGCTTGGCCCGGCCCGCCTCGACGTCCGCGGGGACGGTGACGCGCTCCAGGAGCGGCAGACCGAAACCGAGGGTCTTGCCCGTGCCGGTCTTGGCCTGGCCGATGACGTCCGTGCCGGTCAGGGCGACGGGGAGGGTCATCTCCTGGATGGGGAAGGGGGTGACGATGCCGACGGCCTCAAGGGCTTCGGCGGTCTCGGGAAGGATCCCGAGCTGACGGAATGTCGAAGTCTGCGTAGTCAGGGTGTTGCCTCTTCTGTGAGGTGCGGCGTGAGGCGAACGCGGGGGTCTTGACCGTGCCAGTGCCGTGCCGTTGGTACGCCGGTCTCGAACCGCTTGCTGCGGGCTGGACCGGATGGCGCGGGACCACTGCCGACGCTCGAGCGCTCGTGCCGCTGAGGGGGCCCCTCCTCGATCCGTACGTCTTGTGACGTACGACCCGGAGGGCTGTCGGGTCGGAGCCGATCGGGCCACCGACCGGGCATCCTCATTCGTGCGGCCCGTCGCATGTACGCGCAAGCACCAGGAACCTGGCTTGCACTCGGCGGGCTCTTTACCACCATACCCCGGAAACCCGCATGTGCGATGGCCGAATTGGTCACGTAGCCGTCGTCACACTCCTTGACCAGGGACTTCCGGGGAGCGGTGAGCGGGCTATTGTGCGCTTCATGGAGACGCCTGACAACGCCACGCCGACCGCCGAAGAGACCCCCGCCGTGACCGGTATCGCGGCCCAGGACTGGGCCACCGCGGCCGCGGACGAGAACTACCGCGCCGCCGTCGTCGACCTGCTGGGCGCGCTCGCGTACGGGGAGCTGGCGGCGTTCGAGCGGCTCGCGGAGGACGCGAAGCTGGCGCCGACGCTGGCCGACAAGGCGGAGCTGGCGAAGATGGCGTCCGCCGAGTTCCACCACTTCGAGCAGCTGCGCGACCGGCTCTCCGCGATCGGCGCCGAGCCGACCGAGGCGATGGACCCGTTCGTCGCCGCGCTCGACGGCTTCCACCGCCAGACCGCCCCGTCGGACTGGCTGGAGGGTCTGGTCAAGGCGTACGTCGGCGACTCGATCGCCTCCGACTTCTACCGGGAGGTCGCGGCCCGGCTCGACTCGGACACCCGCAAGCTGGTCCTCGCGGTCCTGGACGACACCGGGCACGCGTCGTTCGCCGTCGAGAAGGTGCGCGCCGCGATCGACGCGGACCCGCGCGTGGGCGGGCGGCTCGCGCTGTGGGCGCGACGCCTCATGGGCGAGGCCCTGTCGCAGTCGCAGCGCGTGGTCGCCGACCGCGACGCGCTCTCCACGATGCTGGTGGGCGGCGTGGCCGACGGCTTCGACCTGGCCGAGGTCGGCCGGATGTTCTCGCGGATCACCGAGGCGCACACGAAGCGGATGGCGGCGCTGGGCCTGGCGGCCTGAGCCGGCCGAGGTCTTCGCCTCTTCCGCGTACGGCTCTTCCGAGTACGGCTCTTACGGAGTGCGGCTCTTACGCGTACGGCGTCAGCTGCCGCGCTCTGCCCCGGGCCGGGCGCAGCAGCAGCGACAGCAGGGCCGCCGCCATCACGAGCGCTCCGACGAGCGTGGCGATCACATGTCCGGCGCCCAGCGCGCTGTGCGTGACGAACGCCCCGAAGAGCGCGCCCGCGACCCCGGTCGGCAGCACGAGCGTGCGCGACGGAAGCCGGTGCGGAAGACGGTGTCCCGCGGCCAGGGCGAGGGCCAGGCCGAGCAGTGCGGAGCCGAGAGCTTCGAGAAGCATGGTGAGGGTCCCTCCCGCGCGGCCGGTCGGTGCAAATCGGTCGTACCCGGTCTACCCCTGGCACCCGGAACGCAACCCTCCCCGTGTGCATCGGCTGTGAACGCGGCAGAACGCGTCAGCACGTGAAAGAAGGCCCGGTGGCACGATGCCACCAGGCCTTCTTCCATGTTTCCGGTGTGTCCCGGGCTGCTTAGAGCGGGCCGAAGCCCACCTTGCGCACCGTCGGCTCGCCGATCTCCACGTAAGCGAGACGCTCGGCGGGGACCAGGACCTTGCGGCCCTTCTCGTCCGTCAGGGACAGCAGCTGAGCCTTGCCTGCCAGCGCCTCCGCCACCGCGCTCTCGACCTCCTCGACGGGCTGGCCGCTCTCCAGAACGATCTCGCGAGGCGTGTGCAGCACGCCGATCTTGACCTCCACGGCCTTGTCCCTCCGACGATCCGTGATGTGCGCGGACGACCGCGCGCCGTACGCAGCAAAGATTAGCCCGGCCAGGCGAGGCACCCGGCGCCCCGGCTGCACGCCAAGAGCGAACACCGGGGCGGGAACAAATGTGCCCAGGGGCGATCAGCGGGTCAGTGGTGCTCGCTCCCGTGCAGCGGGAAGCCCGCGATGCCGCGCCAGGCGAGCGACGTCAGGTGCTGGACCGCCTTCTCGCGCGGGACCGGGCTCGCGCTGGACAGCCAGTAGCGCGCCACGACCTGCGAGACGCCGCCGAGACCCACCGCGAGCAGCATCGACTCGTCCTTGGACAGGCCGGTGTCCTCGGCGATCACGTCCGAGATGGCCTCGGCGCACTGAAGGCTGACCCGGTCGACGCGCTCGCGCACCGCCGGCTCGTTCGTCAGGTCCGACTCGAAGACGAGACGGAACGCCCCGCCCTCGTCCTGGACGTACGCGAAGTAGGCGTCCATCGTCGCCTCGACGCGCTTCTTGTTGTCCGTCGTGGACGCGAGCGCCGTCCTGACCGACTGGAGGAGCGACTCGCAGTGCTGGTCGAGCAGCGCGAGGTAGAGCTCGAGCTTGCCCGGGAAGTGCTGGTAGAGCACCGGCTTGCTGACGCCGGCGCGCTCGGCGATGTCGTCCATCGCGGCCGCGTGGTACCCCTGCGCGACAAAAACTTCCTGGGCGGCACCCAGGAGCTGGTTGCGTCGGGCACGGCGCGGCAGGCGTGTGCCCTTGGGGCGCGCTGCCTCCGTCTGCTCGATGGCTGTCACGCCGCCTCCCAAAATCGTCCGTACGCGGTGTGCGCCGCGCCGTCATCGTACTTTTGGGTAACCAAGATGTGCGCGGTGCGAGCGCAGAATTTCACGGACCGGACGGCTGTGAAAGCCGCGCGGAGACCGTCCCGGCCCGTCCGCGGTCGCAAAGGGGCGCATACCGTCGCGGTCACGTCACCGGTAATCGTCCTCGTCGAGCGCGACCACCCTGGCCTGTTCCGCTCGGTCCGCCTCGTTCGCGCCGTCCGGGTCGGCGGCCCCGTCGGGGGCGTCGTCGCCGTCGGGCGTGAGCTCGGTGGACTGTTCTGCCGCGTCGGCCTCGGGGGCTTCCACGTCGATCTCGGGCGGGCGGCGGTCCGCGAAGGTCTCGGGATCGCTGGGGTCGACCGTCATGAATGGCTCCCTTCCTCACTGTTCTTACGTGGGCGGGTGCCCTGATATCGAGCGTAGGAGACACCCGATCGGGGCGCATTGCGATCTCGCCGCGGACAGGCGGCGGAAAGCGGTGCGTCCGGGCCGGAGAAGCTTTGGGCAGAGCTGTACGCGATCTGTGATGGCGAACACACGATCCCCTGCGTGATCGTCTCGTAACATATGCGGCATGCCTTCGACCGATCCGCCGCGCGTACCCCCCGCCATCGCCGCCGCGGTACCCAAGCCGGGCACCGTCAGGGTCGCCGAGGGGGAGCGTCTGCGCTCGGTCGGTCTGCCGGGCCTGACGCTGTCGGTCCGGTCGCGGCCGGGAACGGGCGAAGGGCTTCCGCCCGCCCTGTACGTCCATGGGCTCGGCGGCTCCTCGCAGAACTGGTCGGCGCTGATGCCGCTGCTCGAGGACGTCGTCGACAGTGAGGCCGTCGACCTGCCCGGCTTCGGCGACTCGCCGCCGCCGGACGACGGCAACTACTCGGTCACCGGGCACGCCCGCGCCGTCATCCGCTATCTCGACGCGCAGGGCCGCGGGCCCGTGCACCTCTTCGGGAACTCGCTGGGCGGAGCCGTCGCCACCCGCGTCGCGGCCGTCCGGCCCGATCTCGTACGGACCCTGACGCTGGTCTCGCCCGCGCTGCCGGAGATCCGCGTGCAGCGCTCGGCCCTGCCGACCGGACTGCTCGCGGTGCCCGGCGTGGCCGCGCTCTTCACCCGGCTCACCAAGGAGTGGACGCCCGAGCAGCGCGTGCGCGGCGTCACCGCTCTTTGCTACGGGGATCCGAACCGGGTCACCCCGGAGGGGTTCCGCGCGGCCGTGGAGGAGATGGAGCGGCGCCTTCAGCTCCCGTACTTCTGGGACGCGATGGCCCGCTCCGCGCGCGGCGTCGTGAACGCGTACACGCTCGGCGGCCAGCACGGCCTGTGGCGCCAGGCCGAGCGCGTGCTCGCGCCGACGCTGCTCGTGTACGGCGGGCGTGACCTGCTCGTTTCGTACAGGATGGCGGCGCGCGCGGCGCGTGCCTTCCGTGACTCGCGGCTGCTCACGCTGCCGGACGCGGGGCACGTCGCGATGATGGAGTACCCCGAGACGGTCGCGACGGCGTTCAGGGAACTCCTCGCGGACACCGGAGCGTTGGACGAGCGGGGCGGTGCGAGGGGCGCGGGCGAGCCGAGCGGGTCGCGTGGGGCGAGCGCGCAGAGTGAGCCGATCGAGCAGGGCGAGCAGGGCGAGTGGGGTGGGGGCCGGGGGCGGCCGGGCGTCGGGCGTGACCGCGCGACGAGTGGCCGCAGCGGCGGCAGTGGTGGCGGTAGTGGCAGTGACAGTGGCGGTACCAGTACGGAATTGGGGAGCTGAGGCGGCCTGTGGGACGGCATAGCCGCCGAGGACCGGCAGACAACGGCGACACCGCCGACATACCCGTAGCGCCCCCGGCGCAGGGCCCCTCGCACCCAGGGCCCGGCACAGGGCGCAGACGCAGGGCGCCCGCACAGGCCACGGGGCCCGCGCACATGCCCGCGCGGCCGAGCGCCCCGCAGGTCAGGAGCGGCCATCCGGAGCAGCGCGAGCCGGGCGGTGCCTGGGGCGCGCCCGGCGCCGGCCCGGTCCCCAGCCCGCGTGGTCCCGCCGGACCGCCCTCGATGCCGCGTCCGCGTCCGCGCCAGGAGTACGTCGACGCGTTCGACGCCGCGTCGCGCCCGCCGGGGGATCCGTACGCCGCCGTCACGGACTGGGACGCCGAGCCCCCGCGACCGGCGTACGAAGCGCCGCCGGAGGCCGAGGCGCCTCGGGAGAAGCGCGGCAAGGGCCTGACCTATACGGGCATCGCCGCCGCTGCCGTCACCACCGTGCTCGCGGTCGTCGTCGCCGGACAGGTCACCGGCAGGGGCGGCGACTCGGCCGGCGGAGCGAAGGCGCGGGCCGCGGACGGCGCGCGCGCCGACGGCGGCTCCGCCTCGCGCTCGGACGACCGGGCCACCCCGTCGCACACGGCGCAGGCCGCCCCGGCGACGTACGAGCAGAAGATGGCGAAGAAGTACCCGCTCGCCGCGGGCCTGAAGGCCTCGGGGACGTTCGATGCGATCCCCGGGTTCGACAAGGCGCCGGGCAAGGGGCAGAAGTTCCGCTACCGGGTCGACGTGGAGAAGGGGATCGGGCTCGACGGCGAGCTGTTCGCGCAGGCCGTGCAGAAGACGCTGAACGACAAGCGGAGCTGGGCCCACGACGGGGCGCGGACCTTCGAGCGGATCTCGTCCGGCAAGCCGGACTTCGTGATCACGCTGGCGAGCCCGGGCACGACGGCGAAGTGGTGCGCGAAGTCGGGGCTCGACACGACCCAGGACAACGTGTCGTGCGACTCCGCCGCCACCGACCGCGTGATGATCAACGCCTATCGCTGGGCGCAGGGTTCCGAGACGTACGACAAGGAACTGGGCAGCCACGCCATCCACCCGTACCGGCAGATGCTCATCAATCACGAGGTCGGCCACCGGCTCGGCTTCAATCACGTGACCTGTTCGCAGGCCGGTGCGCTCGCGCCGGTCATGCAGCAGCAGACCAAGTTCCTGACCTTCGACGGGATCACGTGCAAAGCCAACCCCTGGGCGTTTCCCAAGGGTTGACGCTCCGTGACTTTTCGTAGCCGACTGATCTCTTAGCGCGACTGAACGTCACGCGCGCGGGAAAGTTACGACCGTTCACCCCTTTTGGTGGCGTGATGGACAACCGTCCATCACGCCACCGGCATGTCCGCATACGTTCGTCCCGCTGCGAGCCGCCGGGCCAACGGCGGCTCCTCACAAGGGAGATCGGGGGTGCACTCGTGCGCATCGGACTGCTTACCGAGGGTGGCTACCCGTATGTGAGCGGTGAGGCCAGGCTCTGGTGCGACCGGCTCGTGCGCGGGCTCGAGCAGCACGAGTTCGACATCTACGCGCTCAGTCGCAGCCAGCAGCAGGAGGACGCGGGGTGGCTCGAACTGCCCCCGCAGGTCAGTCGCGTGCGGACCGCGCCGCTGTGGACGGGTGGCGCGGGTTCCGGGGGGCCGGGGCACTCGGGTTATGAGGACGGGGTGCGTGGCGGCGGGCTGCGGTGGCGCGCGCGGCGTCGATTCGCTTCTCTGTACGGGGAGTTGGTCGAGGCCGTCGTGTGCGGCGCCGGTGTCGGTACGGCCGCTGGTGCCGGTGCTGGCGCGGCCGACACCGTCGGCGAAGAGGCGGACCGTTTCGCCAACGCGCTCTACGGCCTCGCCGAACTCGCCCGCGACGAAGGCGGCCTGGGTGCCGCCCTGCGCTCGGAAGCGGCCATGCGCATCCTGGAGCGCGCCTGTCGCGCGCCGGGCGCACTGCGCGCCGCCCGCGCGGCCCGCGTGCCCGACCTGCTCGCCTTCGCCGGACACGTGGAGCGCGCGCTGCGGCCGCTCTCCCTCGACTGGTACGAGGACACCTCCGGCTCGTACGACGGCGGCGGCCTCGGCTCCGTCGACCTGTGCCATGCGACGTCCGGCGGGGCCGCGGCCCTGCCCGGCCTGATCGCCAAGCGCTTCTTCGGTGTCCCGCTGCTCGTCACGGAGTACGGGGTGCAGCTCAGGGCCCGTTACATCGCTGCAGGCGACGCCGAGTTGAGCGCGCCCGTGCGCGCGCTCCTCGCCGCCTTCCACGGCCGCCTCGCCGCCGAGGTCTACCGGCAGGCCGCCGTCATCACCCCGGGCAACACCCACGCCCGGCGCTGGCAGGAACGGTGCGGCGCCGACCGCGCCAAGCTGCGCACGGTCCACCCCGGCATGGAGGCATCGCGCTTCGCGGAGATCGGCGAGCGGGAGGAACCGGGGGAGCCGGACACCCTCGTCTGGGTCGGCCGGATCGACCCGTCCAAGGACCTCATCTCCCTGCTGCACGCCTTCGCCGAGATCCGCAAGGAGGAGCCGAAGGCACGGCTGCGGATCGTGGGGGCGATGCCGCGCGGGGCGGCCGGGTCCGGCGCGAACGGCGGCCCGGGGTCCGAGTGCTCCGAGGACCGTGAGGCCGAGGCGTATCTCGGGCACTGCAAGGCGCTCGCCGCGCAGTTGTTCCCCGACGAGGCGGCGGGCATCCACGCCGTCGGCGAGAACCCCGTCTCCTTCGAGGAACTCGGCGGCCCCGAAGCGCCCGACCTGGCCGACGCATACGGCGCCGGAAGCGTCGTCGTCCTGTCGAGCGTCGTTGAAGGCTTCCCGATCAGCCTGGTCGAGGCCATGTTCTGCGGGCGCGCCACCGTGTCGACCGACGTGGGCGCCGTTGTCGAGGTCATCGGCGGCACCGGCCTCGTCGTGCCGCCGCGCAACCCGAAGGCCCTCGCCGAGGCGTGCGTGGCGCTGCTGCGTGACCCCGAGCGCCGTGACCGGCTCGGAGCTGCGGCCCGTGCACGGGCGCTCGAGCTGTTCACCGTCGAACAGAACGTGGCGGCATTTCGCAGCATTTACCTGGAGATCGTCTCGCACTGCCCCGTCCGGCGGGAGGCCGTGGACGACGCCGGGGAGCCCCTCCCGTTCTCCCATCCGCCGGAGGCCCACGTGCCGGGCCGGTGGACGGCGCCGGGCGGCGGCGGCACCGGCGGGACCTGGCTCGCGGGGCGGCCCGCCGGTTCGGGGGCGCCCAGTTGGGCCGCGGACTCCGAGGGCGAATCCGGGGCTGCGGCGGGGGCCGGGCCGGTGTCCGACGCAGATGCCGACGGCCGAGACGGCGGAGATGACGGAGCCGGCGGGGAGCGGGAGCAGTTGGCCGGCGTGACGCAGGGCAGCGGGGAGAGGGACGCATGAGCGGGCGGGACGGCAGGACGCGTGACGGTGTGGACGACGGGTACGGGCGCGGTCCCGGAGGCGCCGGGGCGGACGTGCCCCGGGTGCCGGTGAGCGCCGGAGCCTGGGGCTCCGGGTCGCAGGAGGCGCTGACCGCGACGCCTCCGGCCGCCGAGCTGGGTGGTCTCGGAACCCTGGACGATGAGTTGGACGGGGAGCTGAGCGAGGGGTTGTTGGAGGCACCCGGTGCGTGGCGAGTGGGATCGGGCGCCGGCGACGGGGTCGGCCTCCACGCCGACGCCGACGCCGACGCGGATGCGGATGTGGACGCCGGGGCGAAGTCGGCTGGAGCTGTGGATGGCTCGGGCATCACCGGAGCCGCCACCTCCGCCGTCCCCTCCCTCCGCGCCGACGGGCGCCTCGCCAACTCCCGCACCCCGCAACGCCGTTCGGGAGCCGACCCGGTCAAGGTCCTGATGCACCGCCACCGCGACCTGTGCGAGCGCGCCGTCGATCCGCTCGAGATCGCGGCCGGGCTCGAAGCCCACGGTGTGACCGACAGGACCGCCGCCCGCTTCCGGCACAAGGACGTCTTCTCGCTCGCCGAGGAGATGTACGCGCGTGTGCCGAGGGACGGCGACCCGGGCGAGCTGCTCGCCGTCGCCCCGGCGGAGCCGACCGGGGTGCGCGGCGCGTGGGCCGGTCTGGCCCTGCTGCCGGGCGCCGTCTGCGCGCTGGTGCTGCCGGCCCTGACCGCCACCACCGGCACCGCCCGCCTGGCCGTCGGTATCGGCGGAGCGTTCGCCCTCGCCGCCGCCCTGCGCACGACCCTGCGGCACGGCCCGCTGCGCGCCGTCGAAGGCCCGGCCGCCCCCGCGACCCGCCTGTGGGTCTGGTGGCTCCTCGGCTACGCACTCCTCGGCGACGGTCTGCTGAACGCCGCGCTCGCCGGCGGGCCCGACGAGGCCTGGGCCCCGGCAACCGCCCCGGACCTTGCGCTCGCCGTCGCCGTGGCGCCCGCCACCTGGTGCGCCCACCTCTTCGTCGCCGGGGCGCGCCGCCGCCTCGCGGCCAGCCGCGGTCTCGCCGAATTCGCCTCCTCCGTAAGGCCGTTGCTCCTCGGCTGCGTCCTCCTGTTCGCTCTTGCCCTGGCCGTGCTCCTCGGCCTGGCCGGATCCCTGCTCGGTGAGGACGCGGACTACGCCGCCGCGGGCGCCCTCGGTGTCCTGCTCCTGCTGGCCCGACTCCTCACCGCGCACGGCCGCGCCCATGCCCCCGCCGTGGTGCTCGGCGCGGCCGCCGCCGTCGAGGCCCTGGCCGTCGCCCTGGTCTTCGCCGCGCGGCTGCCCGGCTGCGACGTCCTGGGCACCCCGGTCGAGACGGCCGTCGACGCGGCGGGCCCGGGCGTCGTCCCCGCCACGGCCTGCGCCGTCGCCGCACTCGCCCTGCTCGTCCACGCCACCCGCACGCTGACCCGCGCCTCCGCGCACGCGCACACCGACACCTCGGCCGGCGGTACGCCATGACCACCGACGCCCTCCCCTTCTTCTTGGCCACCACCGGGTGCGCGGGGCCTTCGAGCCCGCCGCGCGCCGCGTGACCAGGACCACCCCCCACCCGCGGGGCCGACACCGCGGGCCGACCCGATCCATGGCAACACCCCTAAGGAGAACGCCAGATGACCACCCCTCCTCCCGGAGGCGCCGGATATGCCGGATACTCCGGACCTCACGGGCAGCGCGGAACCCACGACCGGTGCGTCCGACGTGCGGCGCCGGGAGCGCGCGGAGCGCGCACCGCGGGAGGTGTCCGATGAGGGTCCTGCTGATCGGCGCCAATGGGTATCTCGGCCGCTTCGTCGCCGACCGGCTGCTCGCCGACCCGGCCGTGCAGCTGACCGCGCTCGGCCGCGGTGACGACGCCGACGTCCGCTTCGACCTCGCCACCGGCAGCCCGGGCGCGCTCACCCGCTTCCTGGACGCCGTGCACCCCGGGGTGGTCATCAACTGCGCCGGCGCCACCCGCGGCGGTGCCCGCGATCTCACCCGGCACAACACGGTCGCCGTCGCCACCGTCTGCGAGGCCCTGCGCCGCAGCGGCTGCGGCGCCCGCCTGGTGCAGATCGGCTGCGGCGCCGAGTACGGTCCGTCGCAGCCCGGCTCGTCCACCGCCGAGGACGCGGTGCCGCGGCCCGGCGGCCCGTACGGCGTCAGCAAGCTCGCCGCCACCGAACTCGTCCTCGGCTCCGGGCTCGACGCCGTCGTCCTGCGCGTCTTCTCGCCCGCGGGCCCCGGCACCCCGGCCGGATCCCCGCTCGGCCGGCTCGCCGAGGCGATGCGCCGCGCGATGCAGGCAGGCGACGGCGAACTGAAGCTCGGCGGCCTCGGCGCACAGCGCGACTTCATCGACGTACGGGACGTCGCCCGCGCCGTGCACGCCGCATCGCTCTCCGCCGCACAGGGCGTCATCAACATCGGCTCGGGCCGCGCCGTGCGCCTGCGGGACGCCGCCGCCGTGCTCGCCCGGGTCGCCGGCTTCGGCGGCGCCCTCCACGAACTGGACGCACCCTCCCTCGGGCTGCGGCAATCCGTCGCCCACCCCCGCTCCGAATCCGACCACGGGATGCACAGCCCGCCCGCCGCCGCGTACCCGTACCCCGACGGCTGTGGCAGCTGGCAGCAGGCCGACGTGCGCACCGCGCGCGACCGGCTCGGCTGGCGCCCGCGCATCAACCTCGAAGAGTCCCTCGCCGACATCTGGATGGAGGCGGCATGCCGTATCTGACCCCTGCCACTACCGGCCAGTCGAGCACCGACGTACGCCTGGGCTTCGGTATCCCCGGTTTCGCCCACCCCCTCGTCGCCCCCACCGAATGGGGCGAACTCACCCGCCCGACAACCCCTTTGAACTGGGTTGTCCTGAATGTCGCCAATGGTCCCGGGGCTCGCCCCGACCCGCACTGCCTCGCGGCGGCAGGCCGGCTTCGGAACGCGGGCGTGCGTGTCCTTGGTCACCTGGACATGACCTACGGCGCCCGCTCCTTCGGCGAACTCGTCTCCGACGCCCACCGCTTCCTCGACTGGTACCAGGTCGACGGCTTCTCCGTGGACCGCTGTCCCACCGAGCGGGCCGCCCTCCCCGAGGTCCGCCGGACCGTCACCACGCTGCGCGCCCTGGTCGACGACGCGTACATCGTGCTCGGCCACGGCACCCACCCGTACCCCGGGTACGCCGAGACCGCCGACCAGTTGGTGACGTTCTCCGGCCCGTGGAGCGACTACCGCTGGTCGCAGGTCGCCGAATGGACCGCCGACTATCCGCCCGAGCGGTTCTGCCACTTCGTCCACGGCATGCCCCGCGGGCATCTGGAGGAGGCGCTGCGCATCGCGCGCTGGCAGGGTGCCGGCACCATCTACTTCACCGACCGCACGGACCGCGGCGGGCCGGGCGCCCCCTGGGAGTCCATGCCCGGTTACTGGGACGAGATCGTCTCGCGTATCGGACCAGGTGTCTCGGAATGAAGGGGGGCGTGGCAGTGTTACAGACGGAACAACCGTACGTAGATACCGACCAACGGAGTCCCCGTGTCGCTGCCACCCCTGGTCGAGCCAGCTGCTGAGCTCACCGTAGACGAGGTCCGCAGGTACTCCCGCCACCTGATCATCCCGGATGTCGGGATGGACGGGCAGAAGCGGCTGAAGAACGCCAAGGTGCTGGCCGTCGGCGCCGGCGGCCTCGGATCCCCGGCCCTCATGTACCTGGCCGCCGCTGGCGTGGGCACGCTCGGCATCGTGGAGTTCGACGAGGTCGACGAGTCGAACCTCCAGCGTCAGATCATCCACAGCCAGGCCGACATCGGCCGCTCGAAGGCGGAGTCCGCGAAGGACTCGGTCCTCGGCATCAACCCGTACGTGAACGTGATCCTGCACGAAGAGCGGCTCGAGGCCGACAACGTGATGGACATCTTCAGCCAGTACGACCTGATCGTCGACGGCACCGACAACTTCGCGACGCGCTACCTCGTCAACGACGCGTGCGTGCTGCTCAACAAGCCCTACGTGTGGGGTTCCATCTACCGCTTCGACGGCCAGGCCTCGGTCTTCTGGTCCGAGCACGGGCCGTGCTACCGCTGCCTGTACCCGGAGCCCCCGCCGCCGGGCATGGTCCCCTCCTGCGCCGAGGGCGGCGTCCTGGGTGTGCTCTGCGCGTCCATCGGCTCCATCCAGGTCACCGAGGCGATCAAGGTTCTGGCCGGCGTCGGCGACCCGCTCGTCGGCCGACTGATGATCTACGACGCCCTCGAGATGCAGTACCGCCAGGTCAAGGTCCGCAAGGACCCCAACTGCGCGGTCTGCGGCGAGAACCCGACCGTCACCGAGCTCATCGACTACGAGGCCTTCTGCGGCGTCGTCTCCGAAGAGGCGCAGGAGGCGGCCGCCGGTTCGACGATCACTCCCAAGCAGCTCAAGGAGTGGATCGACGACGGCGAGAGCATCGAGATCATCGACGTCCGCGAGCCGAACGAGTACGAGATCGTCTCCATCCCGGGCGCCAAGCTGATCCCGAAGAACGAGTTCCTCATGGGCACCGCCCTGGAGGGTCTGCCGCAGGACAAGAAGATCGTCTTGCATTGCAAGACGGGTGTCCGCAGTGCGGAAGTCCTCGCCGTGCTGAAGTCCGCGGGCTTCGCGGACGCCGTGCACGTCGGCGGCGGCGTCATCGGCTGGGTCAACCAGATCGAGCCGGACAAGCCGGTCTACTAGCCGGCCTGCCGGGCGACCACCCGGCTGTGACCTTCCCTGACGGGCCTCGTGCACTGCGCGCGGGGCCCGTCGGTCATGTCGCGGGCGTCCGCGCTCAGGAGCACACCGTGCCGTCGCGCGGTATTCGCCCCTCCAGCAGATAGCGGTTGACCGCCGAGTCGACGCAGGAACTGCCGGAGCCGTACGCGCCGTGCCCCTCGCCCTTCCACGTCAGCTCGACACCGACGCCCTTGCCCAGCTCGTCGGCCATCCGCCGTGCGCCTTCATAGGGCGTCGCCGGGTCTCCCGTATTGCCCACCACGAGCACCGGAGCCGCGCCCGGCGCGCTCACCTGCGGGTCCTCCCACTGGCCCGCGACCGGCCAGTCGTGGCACCAGCCCGCAGTGTCCCAGCCCATGTACGCGCCGAAGACGGGCGAGATCTCCCGGAACTTCGCGAGCTGCTTCTTCGTCTGCTGCGCCGTCGGCCGCGCCTTGTCGTCGAGGCAGGAGATCGCGCGCTGCGAGTGGCTCGACGTACCGTAATGTCCGCTCGCGTCACGGTCGTTGTAGGAGTCGGCGAGTGCGAGGAGCGCGGTGCCGTCGCCCTTCTCCGCGTCCTGGAGGCCCCGCGTCAGGGCGGGCCAGCTGTTCTTGCTGTACAGGGTGACGGCGATGCCGGTCGTCGCGAGCGACTCGTTCAACTCGCGCCCGCCCGACGTGGGCAGGGGCTTCTTGTCGAGACGCTTGAGGAGCGCCTCGATCTCGCGCGAGCCCTTCTTCGGGTCCGTGCCCCGGGACTTCAGATAGTTGTCGAGCGCGCGCTGGAAACCGCGCGCTTGGTTCTCCGCCTGTCCCACCCGGCCCGCCGTCGGGTCGACCACCGCGTCCAGGGCGAGCCGGCCCGCCTTGCCGGGGAACAAGTGGGCGTAGACACCGCCGAGTTCGGTGCCGTACGAGACGCCCATGTAGTGCAGCTCGTCGTCGCCGAGGACCTGGCGCATCAGGTCCATGTCGCGGGCCGCCTCGACGGTCGACACATGGCCCAGCAGGGCGCCAGCCTTTCGGCAGCCCTGACCGAAGTCGGTGGCGTCCTTGAAGTACGCCGCTTCTTCCTGGGCCGTGTCCGGTGTGAGGTCGACGGACTCCGCGGCCTGCGTCTTCTTGTCGCTGCGGCAGCGCATGCCCTGGCTGGCCGCGACGCCGCGCGGGTCGAAGCTCACCAGGTCGTAGCGCTCGCGCAACTTCGCGTACTGCGGGGCGAAGGCCGGCAGCAGGTCCACGCCGGACCCGCCGGGGCCGCCGAAGTTGAACAGCAGGGAGCCGATCCGCTCGCTCCGGTCGCCGCGTGCCTTGGCGCGGATGAGGGCGAGGCCGATCGTCGGCCCGTCCGGCTTCGCGTAGTCGAGCGGTGCCTTCAGCGTCGCGCACTGCCAGTCGGAGCCGGGCGCGGGCGCGCTCGCGGTCGACTTGCAGGGACCCCAGCCGAGGCGCTGTCCGGTGATCGAGGACGGCAGGGCGGGCAGCTTCGCGGCGCTCGGTGTCGAACTCGCCGAGCGCGACGCGCTGTTGCCCGCAGGGGACGGTTTCGGATCGGACCCGCCGCCGTCATCGCCCGAACCGCACCCCGCGACCAGGCCGATCGACAACACGGCGCCGACCGCCAGCGTGCGGGCGCGGGCCCCTTGTCCTGTGCGTGTGCGGACGCCCGCACGGGCATGCGCCTCCTGTGCCGCCATGGCACCTCCCCCCTCAACCGCCCCCGCTCGAAGGGCAGTCAGGCCATCGTAGGAGGCGCCGCCGACATCCGCTTCAGCCTGTGGACAACCCCGCGATCACGTGCAGACCGTTCCCTCTTTCGGGACGGTCCCGTCGAGGAGGTAGTCGTTCACGGCACGGTGCACGCACGTGCTGTCGCTGTCGTACGCTCCGTGCCCCTGGCCCTTGTACGTCAACTCGACACCGACCCCGTCGCCCAGCGCGTCGGCCATCTTCCGCGCGCCCTCGTACGGGGTGGCCGGGTCGCCCGTGTTCCCGACGACGAGGATGGGGGCGGAGCCCGGAGCGCTCACGTCGGGATGGTCGGCGGCGCCGTCGACCGCCCAGTCGGTGCAGCTGAGCATGCCCCAGGCCAGGTAGTCGCCGAACAGGGGAGACGCCTCACGGAACTCCGGCAGCTTCGCCTCGACGTCCTCGGTCGTGTAACGCGGCTTGTCGTCCGAGCAGTTGATGGAGATGTTCGCGGCCTGGATGTTGCTGTACCGGCCGTCCTCGTTGCGTCCGTTCATCGAGTCCGACAGCAGCATCAGGATCTTGCCGTCGTCGTCGTACGCCTGCTGGAGGCCCTCGGTGAGGTACTCCCAGAAGTCCTGCGAGTACAGGGACTGCGCGATCCCGTTGGTGGCGGCGGTCTGCGTCAGGTCCCGGGGGAAGATGCCCGGGATCGGCTTGTCGTCGAGTTCCTTCAGGAGCTTGGCGATCTTGGCCTTGACCTCTTCGGGCGTGTCCCCGATCGGGCACTCCTCGGTCTTGGACGTGCAGTCCTTCGCGTAGTTGTCGAGAGCGAGCTGGAACCCCTTGGCCTGGCCGAGGGAGCCCTGCTCCGGGTCCTGCGTGGGGTCGACGACACCGTCGAACACGGCACGACCGACGTTCTTGGGGAACAAGTGGGCGTAGACACCGCCCAGTTCGGTGCCGTACGAGATCCCGAAGTAGTGCAGCTTGTCGTCGCCGAGCACCTGGCGCATCAGGTCCATGTCGCGGGCCGCGTCGGTGGTGCGTACATGGGGGAGGACCTTGCCGGATTTCTTGTCGCAGGCCGCGTTGAACGCCGTGATGTTGTCGACGAGCTTCTTCTGTTCCTCGGCGTCGTCCGGTGTGGAGTCCTGCTCGAAGTACTCGTCGAGCTGCTCGTCGTCCTCGCATGCGACGCCCGCGCTGCGGCCCACCCCGCGCGGATCGAAGCTGACCAGGTCGTACCGGGTACGCAGCTTCGCGTAATCGGAGCCGAACGCCGGCAGGGTCGTGACGCCCGAGCCGCCGGGGCCGCCGAAGTTGAAGATCAGCGAACCGATCCGCTTGTCCTCGTCGCCGCTCGCCCGCGCGCGGATCAGCGCGAGGTCGATGGTGTCGCCCTCGGGGTCGTCCCAGTTCAGCGGCGCCTTCATGGTGGCGCACTGCCACTCGGCGCCGCCGGGCAGCGGGGAAGGGGCGTCGCCGCCGCCCTCGGCCTCCGAAGGGGCGGGGCAGTCCTTCCAGTTCAGCGCCTGGGACGGCAGATCCACGTCGTCCTTCGAGTCGCTGCTGCACGCCGCGAGGGAGACGGAGAGCAGGGCGGCGGTGACGGCCAGGGCAGCGGCGCGGGGCCGGGACGGATTGGGCATGCGTCCATCCTGCGGTGGCCTGCTGCGGGGCGCTCGGGCTGCGGGCTGTGCGGGTGAGGGCCCGTCAGCAAGCGGCCTCGGCGTGTTCTCTCAGAGGGCGCCCTTGCGGGTCAGGTGGTTGAAGAACAGCCACCCGGGCAGCACGGGCAGCCACAGGGTGAGCAGGCGGTACAGGAGCACCGCGGGGGCGGCCACTTCCTTGGGGAGGCCGACGGCGATGAGGCCCACCGTGAGCGTCGCCTCGACGGCGCCCACACCACCCGGCGTCGGCGCGGCGGAACCGAGCGCGTTGCCCGCGAGGAAGACGACCGCGACGCTGGCCAGGCTCAGACTCGTCGTGTTGTCCCCGAAGGCACGGATCGAGGCGTCCAGGCACATCACGAAGCAGGCGGTCAGCAGCAGCATGCCGCCGATGCCGGTGAGCAGCTTCCGGGGCCGCTGGAGCACGTCGAGCATGCGCGGCACGACACCGGCGAACAGCGACCTCACGCGCGTGACGACGAACTTCCGCAGGAACGGGATCGACGTGACCACAAGGACGAGGACAGCGACGGTCAGCAGACCCGCGATGACCGTGCGGGACGGCGACAAGGAAGGCGTCTTCTCGGTCCCGGTCAGGTAGCCGAAGGTCAGCAGCAACAGGATGTGGCTGCACATGCCGAACAGCTGCGAGGCGCCGACACTGGCGACCGCCAGCCCGGGACGGACACCGGCGCGCTGCAAGAAGCGCGTGTTGAGCGCGACGCCGCCGACCGCCGCAGGCGCGACGATCTTCACGAACGACCCGGCGACCTGGGCCGCGACGGTCCGCATGAAGGGCACGCGTTCCGGCACGAAGCCCAGAAGGCTCATCGCCGCCGCGAAGTAGCTGAGCGCCGAGAACAGCACCGCCAGACCGACCCAGCCCCACTCGGCCTCGCCGACGATGGTGCCGAAGTCGATGTGCGTGAGCTGCGACAGCAGGAAGTAGGCACCGATCGCGCCCGCGATGAAACTGATCAGCGTGCGCGGCCTGATGCGCTCCAGGCGGGCCGGCTCGACGGGCGCCTGCGGCCTGATGCGCAGCACCTGATGGCGGATCTGGGTGAGCAGATCCTCCTCGCGCGCCTCGTCCATGGCCTCGTCCAGGGCGCGCTTCTCGGCCTGCCGCTCGGCCTTCTCGGACTTCTTCTCGGCGCGTACGGACTTCTTGGCGTCCGTGTCGGCCTCGGCCGCGGACTCCTCAAGACGCGTCTGCTTGGCCTTGCTGGACGCCTCCAGGACGGCCTCGCGTTCGCGCTGGGCGCGTTCCCGCCCGAGCTTGCGCAGCGTGGCCCTGGTGGAGCGGGTGAGGGCGATCGGCTGCAACATCGGCAGGCAGTCGGCGACGGTGTCCGGGCCGAGCACGGCGACCGCGGACGCGACGGCCCGCTCGGCGCCCACCCGCAGCCCCAGCGTCGTGAGCAACTGGGCGACGTCCATGCGCAGCACGAGGTCGCCCGCGGCGATCTCGCCGCCGCGCAGGTCCGTGAGGATCACCGTGCCGGAACGATCCACCAGAATCGCGTCGCCGGCGAGCCGCCGGTGCGCGATCCGCCGCGACTGGAGCGCCTGCACCTGACGCCAGGTGTCGTGCAGCAGTTCGTCGGTGATCTCCTCGTCCGGCATCGCGTCCAGCGAGCGGCCGCCGATGTGCTCGTAGACGAGCATCACGGCGTCGGGACCCAGTTCGGAGGTGGCGATGAGCTTCGGGGCGTTCGCCCCGGCGGCGATCGCGGCGTACGCGAGCAGCGCCTCCTGCTCGAGCGCCTGGCGCAGCGACTGGAGGCTGCGGCGCTGTGTGATGCCGCGCAGCGTCAGACGCCGCCACACGCGATAGAAGAAGCCCTGCGCCTGCTGTTCCCGGTCGACGACCGTCACATCGAGCGGCGGGCCGTCCTCCAGGGTGACGAAGTAACGCCGCCCCCGGTCGCCGTTCTCCGTGGCGCCCTCATGGGCCTCTTCACGGGCCGCGCTGACCGGGTGGAAGCCGACGTGGCGCAGCCCGGCGAGGAGTGTCTGCCCGGTGGGGCGCACGTTGGGGGAGCCGACCGCGTACAGGGTCCCGTAGGCGACGGTCCACCCGATGAGGATCGTCAGGATGATCGAGAACGGGGTGGTGTAGCCGGTGACCAGCATCGCGAAGGCGTCGAGCAGCAGCACCACCCACAGCACCACGCGCCAGCGTGGTCGCCGGGACATGCCTACGGCCGTCATGTAGGCGATGACGGGCGCCAAGTAGCCGTGCACCGGATCGGTCAGCGCATGAATGTCGCCCGGCGACACCTTGGTGAGCGCGTCCTGGATCGACTGCGGCGCCGCCTTGGCGACCCAGAGGTCGGTCGCGAGCGTCACCCCGTGCGCGAGGACGGCGGCGAGGACACCGTCGGCGATCCGCAGCCCGTCGCGCTTGATGAGGCGCTCGATCGCGAACGCGACCGGTACGAGAAGGATGGCGATGCTCGACGCCAGGCCCGCGAACTTCGTCAGCAGGTCCGGCGCCTGTCCGGTGCCCTTGTCGATGTCCTGGGCGAAGCCCGAGGTCGTGGCGTGTGCGAACGCGGCGATGGCGAGCAGGACGGCGATCGCGAGCAGTCCCACAAGGAGGCGCATGAGATCGGAAGGGCGGTGCACGCGCGCGGGGAGCAGCGGCTCGTCGCCCTCGACCCGCTCCGCGTGCGCGTCGGCGTCGACGCAGTCGGGATCGTGCAGGGGCTCTTCGTGCTTCGCCTCGACCGCCTCGTCGGCGGTCTCCTCAGGGCGCGCCGGTGTCACAGAGGTGCCCTCCGCTTTGTCGGGGTGCACGCTCTGCTCCGTCGTCTCTTCTTGATCTCGTATCACCAGTCACCGCCCGCACGATGGTGGCATGTCCCATCGCCATAGGGGGGCATCAGGGTGCATTCGAGGAGAGCGGAGTCGCGGACAAGCGCCTTCTTGTGCGTCGTGTCGGAGCGCTGCTCGAACGTCTCCCCATGTTGTCGGTGCCATGGGGCAGGATGGGCCGGATGAGCGAGGAGAGCGGGTCGGCGGGAGAGCTTCCCGCATACGCGGAGCGGGTCCTGGAGGTCGCCGAGCTGATCCCGCCGGGGCGCGTCATGTCGTACGGGGACGTGGCCGAGTGGCTGGAGGAGGGCGGTCCGCGCCAGGTGGGCCGCGTGATGGCGCTCTACGGAGGAGCGGTGCCGTGGTGGCGCGTCGTACGCGCGGACGGAGCGCTGCTGCCCGGGCACGAACTGCGGGCGCTCGGCCACTACCGGGAGGAGAGCACGCCGCTGCGGGACGCCTCCCGCGCCGCCGACGGCCATCTGCCGCGCCTCGACATGAAGCGCGCGCGATGGGACGGCCGGACGCGTACGGAAGCTCACAATTGACAGCTTCGGCCATCCCGCGCGCGGGTGGGGTGCCTGTGGCCCGTACGGGGGAAACGGGGCGAGCGGGGCACTCCGCCACGACCGTGTCCGTTCGTGAGACAGAGCACACCTGTGCCGAGAGGGACCCGAGGGAGGCGTCGGAAGCCCGGCTTCCGCCACACTCGACGGCGTAGCGTCGACGGAACCGTCGATGGCAGACACCTCCTTCACCCCCCAGTCACCGCCCTGCGCGGTCGGCGCTCCGACCACCAGCACACCCACCAGGACCAGCGATCCACGTGAGCTCCTCTTCGTCCACCCGGCACCTGTCGCCGCACCAGGCGCGACAGGCGGTCCCCGGTGCGTATCGACTGGTGCGTACCCCGCCGGTTCCGGTGGACCCCCCTCGACTGGACGCACATCAGCGTGCCGTGGTTGACCACGCTCACGGACCGCTCCTCGTCCTCGCCGGACCCGGGACGGGCAAGACGACGACTCTTGTAGAGGCCGTCTCCGCACGCATCGCCCAGGGCACCGAACCCGGGCGCATCCTGGTGCTCACGTTCAGCCGCAAGGCCGCCGTCGAACTGCGCGACCGCATGGCGCTGCGCATAGGAGCGGCGCGCGCACCCCAGGCGACCACGTTCCACTCGTTCTGCTACGCCCTGGTCCGCGCCCACCAGGACGCGGATCTCTTCGCGGAGCCGCTGCGCCTGCTGTCCGGCCCCGAGCAGGACGTCACCGTACGGGAGCTGCTCGCGGGCCAGATCGACCTGGAGCAGGCCGGACTCGCGCATGTGCGATGGCCCGACGAGCTGCGTGCCTGCCTGACCACGCGCGGCTTCGCCGACGAGGTGCGCGCCGTCCTCGCGCGCAGCCGCGAACTCGGCCTCGGACCGGGCGCCCTGGACGCGTTCGCGCGCCGCATCGGCCGCCCGGACTGGCGCGCGGCCGCCACGTTCCTCGCCGAGTACCTGGACGTGCTCGACATGCAGGGCGTGCTCGACTACGCCGAGCTGGTCCATCGCGCCGTGCTCCTCGCCCACCGTCAGGACGTCGCCGAGCAGCTCGCCGCCCAGTACGACGCCGTGTTCGTCGACGAGTACCAGGACACCGACCCGGCGCAGGTGCGGCTGCTGCACGCGCTCGCGGGCGGCGGCCGCACCCTGGTCGCCTTCGGTGACCCGGACCAGTCGATCTACGCGTTCCGCGGCGCCGACGTGAACGGCATCCTGGACTTCCCGGACGCCTTCCCGCGCACCGACGGCAGGCCCGCGCCCGTCGAGGTCCTCACCACCTCCCGGCGCTCCGGGGCCCGCCTCCTGGAAGCGACCCGCCGGGTCACCCAGCGCATGCCGCTGACCCGCCTGCCGGCCGACAAGGTGCGCGCCCACCGCGATCTCGCGCCGGTACGCGGCGGAGGCAGGACCGAGGTCTACACGTATCCGACGTCCGGTACGGAGCTCGACAACATTGCGGACATCCTGCGCCGTGCCCACCTGGAGGAGGGCATCGCGTGGAGCGACATGGCCGTCCTGGTGCGCGCGGGCACCCGCAGCATCCCGTCGGTGCGCCGGGCGCTCACCGCGGCCGGCGTGCCCCTGGACATCGACGGCGACGATCTTCCGCTGCGCCACGAACCGGCGGTCGCACCGCTGCTGACGGCCCTCAAGGCGGTGTCGTACGGGCCTGGGGACGAGGCCGAGGAGGAGGGCGAGGAGGCCTGCTGGCTCGACACGGAGACCGCGCTCACCCTCCTCGCATCCCCCCTGGCCGGCATGGACGCCGCCGATCTGCGCCGCCTCGGACGCGCCCTGCGCGAGGAGGAGCGCGCCGCCGGCAACCACCTGCCCCCGCCCTCGGACGACCTGCTCGCCCGCGCGGTCGCCGAGCCCGAGCGGCTCGCCCTGCACGACCCGGCCTACGCGCGGGGCGCGCAGCGGCTCGGCGCCCTGCTCGCCCGCGCCCGCGCGAAGCTCGCCGACGGCGGCACCGCGGAGGACGCCCTGTGGGAGCTGTGGGACGGCACGCCCTGGCCGCAGCGGTTGGAGCGCGCGGCCCGGCGCGGCGGCGCCGCGGGCCGCAACGCCGACCGGGACCTGGACGCCGTGTGCGCCCTGTTCGCCGTCGCCGCGCGCGCGGAGGAGCGCGTCGGCGGGCGCGGAGCACGCAACTTCCTGGAGGAGCTGGACGCCCAGGACATCGCCGCCGACACCCTCGCAGGGCGCGCCGTACGGCCCGACGCCGTCCGCCTGATGACCGCGCACCGCTCCAAGGGCCTGGAGTGGCGCCTCGTGGTGGTCGCGGGCGTCCAGGAGGGCCTGTGGCCCGACCTGCGCCGCCGCGGCTCCCTCCTGGAGGCCGACCGCATCGGACGCGACGGGCTCGCCGAACCCCTCACTCCCGGCGCGCTCCTGTCCGAGGAGCGGCGGCTGTTCTACGTGGCCGCCACGCGCGCGCGGGAGCGACTCGTCGTGACCGCGGTGAAGGCGCCCGCGGACGACGGTGACCAGCCCTCCCGGTTCCTGACCGAACTCGGGGTCGAGCCCAAGGACGTCACGGGCCGCCCCCGCCGTCCGCTCTCCGTCGCCGCGCTCGTCGCCGAACTGCGCGCCACGACCGTCGATCCGCGCGTGTCCGACGCCCTGCGGGAGGCCGCCGCCCGCCGCCTCGCCCGCCTCGCGGCACTCAGCGACGACGACGGCCGCCCCTTGGTGCCGTCCGCCCACCCCTACCGCTGGTGGGGCATGTACGAGCCGACCGAGAGCAAGGTCCCGCTGCGGGACCGCGACAAGCCCGTCGTGCTGTCGGGAAGCGCTCTCGACCAGCTCGCCAACACCTGTTCGCTGCAATGGTTCCTGGGCCGCGAGGTCAAGGCGGACGCCCCGGCGACCGCCGCCCAGGGGTTCGGCAACGTCGTGCACGTCCTGGCCGACGAGGTCGCCTCCGGCCGCACCCCCGCCGATCTCGACGTCCTCATGGAGCGACTCGACTCCGTATGGGACGCGCTCGCCTTCGACGCGCCCTGGAAGTCGGCGCAGGAGAAGGAGAACGCGCGCGCGGCGCTCGAGCGGTTCCTTCAGTGGCACGTCATGGACCGCACCGGCCGCACCCCCGTCGCCAGTGAGCACGACTTCGACGTGACCCTCGAAGCGGGCTCCTACGAAGTGCGCATCCGCGGCTCCATGGACCGCGTCGAGCGCGACGCCGAAGGCCGCGCCTACGTGGTCGACTTCAAGACCGGCAAGCAGGCCCCCACCGCCGCGGACGTGGCACGCCACCCCCAGCTCGCCGTGTACCAGCTCGCCGTCCGCGAGGGCGCCGTCGACGAGCCCTTCGACGGCGTACGCCCGGAGCCCGGCGGCGCCGAACTGGTGCAGCTGCGCCAGGGCGCCCCCAAGAAGGACGGCGGCGAGACCCTGCCCAAGGTGCAGGCCCAGGAGCCCCTGGAGGGCGAGTGGGTCGGCGAACTCCTCGCCACCGCGGCCGGCAAGGTCCTCGACGAACGCTTCGCGCCGACCGCCGGCCAGCACTGCACGCACTGCGCCTTCCGCGCCTCGTGCAGCGCGCGACCCGAGGGCAGACACGTCGTGGAGTGACGTGCGCCTCCGCTGAGCCGGAACGGGCCGGCGCTGTCAGTGGTGCCGGTTAGCCTCGATGAGGTGACCACACGCCTCACCGACCCCGAGCAGCTCAAGGAGCTGCTGGGCATCCCGTTCACCCCGGAGCAGATGGCCTGCATCACCGCGCCGCCCGCCCCGCAGGTGATCGTGGCCGGAGCCGGTTCCGGCAAGACGACGGTGATGGCCGCGCGCGTGGTCTGGCTGGTGGGCACCGGGCAGGTCGCACCCGAGCAGGTCCTCGGCCTCACCTTCACCAACAAGGCGGCCGGCGAGCTGGCCGAGCGCGTCCGCAAGGCCCTGGTCAAGGCGGGTGTCACCGACCCCGACGCCATCGACCCGGACAACCCGCCGGGCGAGCCCGTGATCTCCACGTACCACGCCTTCGCGGGCCGGCTCCTGACCGACCACGGCCTGCGGATCGGCCTCGAACCCACGACACGGCTGCTCGCCGACGCCACCCGCTTCCAGCTCGCCGCGCGCGTGCTGCGCGAGGCACCCGGCCCGTACCCCGCGCTCACGCGGTCCTTCGCCGACCTCGTCAGCGACCTGCTCGCGCTCGACGCCGAGCTGGCAGAACACCTCGTACAGCCAGGCAAGTTGCGCGCGTACGACCACGACCTGCTGCGCACCCTCGAAGACGTCAAGCTCAGCAACGCGGATCTACGCAAGGTGCCCGAAGCCGCCGCGGCGCGCCTGGAGCTCGCCGAACTGGTCGGCCACTACAGAGAGGCCAAGCGGGCGCGGGACGTCCTCGACTTCGGTGACCAGATCGCGCTGTCCGCCACGCTCGCCGACACCCGGCCCGAGGTCGGCGAGATCCTCCGCGACGAGTTCCGCGTGGTCCTGCTCGACGAGTACCAGGACACCTCCGTGGCCCAGCGGATCCTGCTGGCAGGCCTGTTCGGCGGCGGCACGGGGCACGCGGTCACCGCCGTGGGCGACCCCTGCCAGGCGATCTACGGCTGGCGCGGCGCCTCCGTCGCCAACCTCGACGACTTCCCGCGCCACTTCGCCTACGCCGACGGCCGCCCGGCCACCCGCTTCGCGCTCAGCGAGAACAGGCGCAGCGGCGGCCGCCTCCTGGACCTGGCGAACGGACTGGCCGAGCCGCTGCGCGCCCTGCACGCGGGCGTGGAGGCTCTGCGCCCCGCCCCCGGAGCCGAGCGCGACGGCACCGTGCGCTGCGCCCTCCTGCGGACGCACAGCGAGGAGATCGACTGGCTCGCCGGTTCGATCGCCCACCTCGTGGCCACCGGCACGCCGCCCGGCGAGATCGCCGTCCTGTGCCGCACCGCGACGGACTTCGCGGAGATCCAGGGCGCGCTCGTCGCCCGCGACATCCCCGTCGAGGTCGTCGGACTCTCCGGCCTGCTGCACCTGCCCGAGGTCGCCGACCTGGTCTCCGTCTGCGAGGTGTTGCAGGACCCGGGGGCCAACGCCGCCCTGGTCCGCCTCCTGACCGGCCCGCGCTGGCGCATCGGCGCCCGTGACCTCGCCCTCCTGGGCCGCAGGGCCCGGCTGCTCGTCTCCCACGCGCGCGGCGGCGGCGAGGACGACCCGGACCGGCGCCTGGCCGAGGCCGTCGAAGGCGTCGACCCGGCCGAGGTGATATCGCTCGCGGACGCGCTCGACACGTTCCTGGAGACCTCCGTGGAGGCCGACGGGGACGACGACGGGCTGCCGTTCTCGCCGGACGCGCGCGTGCGCTTCGCCCGGCTCGCCGCCGAACTGCGCGACCTGCGCCGCTCCCTGTCCGACCCCCTCATGGACGTCCTGCACCGCGTCCTCGCCGTCACCGGCCTGGAGGTCGAACTCTCCGCGTCCCCGCACGCGCTGGCGGCCCGGCGCCGCGAGACGCTGTCCAACTTCCTCGACATCGCCGCGTCGTTCGCGGCCAACGACAGCTCCGCGACGCTCCTCGCCTTCCTGGGCTTCCTGCGCACCGCGGCCCAGTACGAGAAGGGCCTCGACAACGCGCTGCCGGGCGGCGAGGACACCGTGAAGGTGCTCACCGCCCACAAGTCCAAGGGCCTGGAGTGGGACGTCGTCGCGGTGCCCGGCCTCGTCAAGGGGACGTTCCCGAGCGCCCAGGGCCGCGAGAAGTGGACGGCACAGGGCAAGGTCCTGCCCCACGACCTGCGCGGGGACGCCGCGACGCTGCCCGACGTCGAGACGTGGGACGCCCGCGGCATGAAGGCGTTCCACGCCGACATGAAGGACCACCAGCACACCGAGGAACTGCGCCTGGGATACGTCACGTTCACCCGCCCCCGCAGCCTGCTGCTCGGCTCCGGCCACTGGTGGGGTCCCTCACAGAAGAAGCCCCGCGGCCCCTCCGACTTCCTTCAGGCGCTGTACGACCACTGCGCCACCGGGCACGGCGAGATCGAGGCCTGGGCGGACGAGCCCGCCGAGGACGAGGAGAACCCCGCCCTCCAGGAGGCCTCCGCCGAGCACGCCTGGCCGCTGCCGCTCGACGAGGCGTCGCTGGCGCGCCGCCGCCGCGCCGCCGACACCGTCCTCGCCCACCTGGAGCGGGCCGGCGACCCCGCGCAGGCGCGCGCCCACACGCAGGCCCACCCGGCCGTCCACGACGAGCCGCCCTTCGAGGACCCCGACTGGCCACCCCCGCCGGACGACGAGGAACTCGCCTTCGAGGACGAGGCTTTTGCGGCCGACGCCCCCGACGACTGGGACACCCTGTCCGCCGACCGGCCCACCGTCCCGCACCCGGCGCCCCGGCCGGACGCGTCCGCGCCGCACGCGCGCGTGCACGAGTTCCCCGAGCCGCCGCCCGCCGTACCGCACCCGGCCGCCGCCCCGGAGCCGGAGCTCACCCCGGAGGAAGCCCGCACCCTCGACTCCTGGGACCGCGACCTCGACGCCCTCGCCGGTGAACTGCTGCGCGCCCGCGCCGCCGTACGGGACGTGCCCGTGCCGCATTCGCTCACGGCGTCGCAGCTCCTGCGCATGGCCGCCGACCCCGACGGCTTCGCCCGGGAGCTGGCCCGCCCCATGCCGCGCCCCCCGCAGCCGGCGGCCCGCCAGGGCACGCGGTTCCACGCCTGGGTCGAATCGCGCTACGAAGAGCTGCGGCTGCCCATGCACGACCCGGAGGATCTGCCCGGCAGCGACGCCGAGATCGCCGACGCGCATGACCTGGAGGTGCTCAAGGAGGCCTTCGAGCGCACCCCGTACGCCGACCGCACCCCCTACAGGGTCGAGTTCCCCTTCCAGCTGGCCCTCGCGGACCGCGTCGTCCGCGGCCGCATCGACGCCGTCTACAAGGAGGGCGACGGCGACGAGGCCACGTACGAGATCGTCGACTGGAAGACGGGCCACATGAAGGCGGCCGATCCGCTCCAGCTGGCCGTCTACCGGCTCGCCTGGGCCGAGCTGATGGACGTGCCCCTGGAGTCGGTGGGCGCCGCCTTCTTGTACGTACGCACCGGTGAGACGGTCCGGCCGCGGCGGCTGCCCGGGCGGGCGGAGCTGGAGCGACTCTTCGAGGAGGAGTCGCAGGCCCTCCACGAGACTGCCGAGGAGCCGCCGGACGAACACACTCTGGTGGGGGATTAGGCTCGTGACCATGAGCAAGCCCGTTGACAGCGCCGTCAGCACCGTCCGTGCGTACGTCGAGAACCACCGTGAGGCATTCCTCGACGACCTCGCCGCGTGGCTGCGGATCCCCTCCGTGTCCGCTCAGCCCGCCCACGCACCGGACGTGCGGCGCAGCGCCGACTGGCTCGCCGGAAAGCTGGCCGCGACCGGCTTCCCGACCACCGAGGTCTGGGAGACGCCCGGCGCCCCCGCCGTCTTCGCGGAGTGGCCCTCCGGCGACCCGCAGGCCCCCACGATCCTCGTCTACGGACACCACGACGTGCAGCCCGCCGCCCGCGAGGACGGCTGGGACACCGACCCCTTCGAGCCCGTCGTCGTCGGCAACCGCCTGTACGCGCGCGGGGCGGCCGACGACAAGGGGCAGGTGTTCTTCCACACACTCGGCGTCCGCGCCCACCTCGCGGCCACGGGACGCACCGCCCCCGCGGTCAACCTGAAGCTGCTGATCGAAGGCGAGGAGGAGTCCGGGTCCCCGCACTTCCGCGCGCTGGTGGAGGAGCGCAAGGAGCGGCTCACCGCCGACGCCGTGATCGTCTCCGACACCGGCATGTGGGCCGAGGACACCCCCACGGTCTGCACCGGCATGCGCGGCCTCGCCGACTGCGAGATCGAGCTGCGCGGGCCCGACCAGGACATCCACTCCGGCTCGTTCGGCGGCGCCGTGCCGAACCCGGCGACCGCGGCGGCCCGCCTGGTCGCCGCCCTGCACGACGAGCACGCGCGCGTGGCCGTGCCCGGCTTCTACGACGGCATCGTCGAACTCACCGAGCGGGAGCGCGAGCTCTTCGCCGAGCTGCCCTTCGACGAGGCGCAGTGGCTGCGTACGGCCAAGTCGCACGCCACCTACGGAGAGGCCGGACTGACCACTCTGGAGCGCATCTGGGCGCGCCCCACCGCGGAGGTCAACGGCATCGGCGGCGGCTACCAGGGCCCCGGCGGCAAGACCATCGTGCCGTCGTCCGCGATGCTGAAGCTCTCCTTCCGGCTGGTCGCGGGGCAGGATCCGGACCACATCGAGAAGGCCGTCACCGCCTGGGTCGCCGAGCAGCTGCCCGCCGGGATCAGCCACACGATCACCTTCGGCGCCGCCACCCGCCCCTGCCTCACGCCGCTCGACCACCCCGCCTTGCAGTCCGTCGTCCGCGCCATGGGGCAGGCCTTCGAGCAGAAGATCCGCTTCACGCGGGAGGGCGGCTCGGGGCCCGCGGCCGACCTTCAGGACGTTCTCGACGCCCCGGTTCTCTTCCTGGGCATCTCCGTCCCCTCGGACGGCTGGCACGCCCCGAACGAGAAGGTCGAACTCGACCTCCTCATGAAGGGCGTCGAAACCACCGCCTACTTGTGGGGCGATCTCGCGGAGAGCTGGGCAGATGCACACTGAACGAGGCGCCCCGCAGCCGTCCTGCCGCACGTCCTGCTGAACCGCCCGTCGAACCACCCATTTTTTCACCGGGGGAGTTGGAAGCACCTGTGACCACCTGGACCGATCGCACCACGGACCTCGCCGGAGGCCGACCGCTCACGCTCGCCGCGCCGAGCGGCATCGACCGTGCCGCGCACCACCGCGTCGACGAGCCCTGGCTCGCCGCCGCGTGGAGCCACCCCACGACCCGGGTCTTCGTGGTCTCCGGCGGCCAGGTGCTCATCGACGAGACACCGGACGGCGCGACGGAACTGGTCATGACGCCGTCCTTCGAAGCGCCCCTCACCGAGGCCCACCGCTACTTCCTGGGCACCGACGAGGACGGCGTGAGCTACTTCGCGCTCCAGAAGGACACACTGCCCGGACGCATGGACCAGTCCGCGCGCCCGGCGGGCCTGCGCGAGGCGGGGATGCTGCTCTCGCCGCGGGACGCCGGCCTCATGGTGCACGCGGTCGCCCTGGAGAACTGGCAGCGGCTGCACCGCTTCTGCTCCCGCTGCGGCGAGCGCACCGTCATCGCCGCCGCGGGCCACATCCGCCGCTGCCAGGCCTGCGGGGCCGAGCACTACCCGCGCACCGACCCGGCCGTGATCATGGCCGTCACGGACGAGCAGGACCGCATCCTGCTCGGCCGTCAGGTGCACTGGCCCGAGGGCCGCTTCTCGACGCTCGCGGGCTTCGTGGAGCCCGGCGAGTCCATCGAGCAGTCGGTGCGCCGCGAGGTCTTCGAGGAGGCGGGCGTCCACGTCGGTCACGTCGAGTACGTCGCCAGCCAGCCCTGGCCGTTCCCGTCCAGCCTGATGCTCGGCTTCATGGCGCACGCCACCTCCACGGAGATCAACGTGGACGGTGACGAGATCCACGAGGCGCGCTGGTTCTCCCGCGAAGACCTGCGGGCCGCCTTCGAGTCCGGGGAGGTCATGCCCCCTTACGGAATCTCGATTGCGGCCCGCTTGATCGAGCTCTGGTACGGCAAGCCCCTGCCGAAGCCCAACGACGCGCTCTAGGCGCCGATCTTCTGCTTGACCTGCGCGAGCGACGGGTTCGTGAGCGTCGAGCCGTCGGCGAAGAGGACGGTGGGGACCGTCTGGTTCCCCCCGTTCGCCTTCTCGACGAACGCGGCGGACTCCGGGTCCTGCTCGATGTTGATCTCGGTGTATCCGATGCCCTCGCGGTCCATCTGCTTCTTGAGCCGCTGGCAGTAGCCGCACCAGGTGGTGCTGTACATCGTCACAGTGCCCGCCATGTTTCTCGCGCTCCTTTGTGGCTGGGGATGCGTGTTCGCAATGAGACGAACGTACGCGACGCGCCGACCATTCCCGCACGTCGGGCGCATTAGTACGACGAACACCGGCTGCCTGTGGGCAACGCGGCGCACCTGCCCCCGGCGACCTGGCAGCATGGCGGGGTGACAGCAGCAACGCACTCCACCCTGTTCCCGCAGGTCCCGGAATCGGCCGACGCGGTGCTCGACGGGCTCGACCCCGAGCAGCGCGCCGTGGCGACGGCCCTGCACGGTCCGGTGTGTGTGCTCGCGGGCGCGGGCACCGGCAAGACCCGCGCGATCACCCACCGCATCGCGTACGGCGTCCGGGCGGGCATCCTCCAGCCCGGCACGGTCCTCGCCGTCACGTTCACCAACCGCGCCGCCGGCGAGATGCGCGGCCGGCTGCGCCAGCTCGGCGCCGGGGGAGTGCAGGCCCGCACGTTCCACTCGGCGGCGCTGCGCCAGCTCCAGTTCTTCTGGCCGAAGGCGGTCGGCGGCGACCTGCCGCGGCTCATCGACCGCAAGATCCAGCTCGTGGCCGACGCCGCGACGGCCTGCCGGATCCGCCTCGACCGGGGCGAGCTGCGCGACGTGAGCGCCGAGATCGAGTGGTCCAAGGTCACCCAGACCGTCCCCGCGGACTACGCGGCGGCGGCCCACAAGGCAGGCCGCGAATCGCCCCGCCATCCGGCCGAGATCGCCCAGATCTACGCCAACTACGAGACGCTCAAGCGGGACCGCTCGGTCATCGACTTCGAGGACGTCCTGCTCCTGACGGTCGGCATCCTCCAGGACCGCCAGGACATCGCCGAGCAGATCCGCGCCCAGTACCAGCACTTCGTGGTCGACGAGTACCAGGACGTCAGCCCTCTCCAGCAGCGCCTGCTCGACCTGTGGCTCGGCGACCGCGACAGCCTCTGCGTCGTCGGCGACGCCAGCCAGACGATCTACTCCTTCACCGGCGCCACCCCCGACCACCTGATCAACTTCCGTACCCGCCACCCCGGCGCCACCGTCGTCAAGCTCGTCCGTGACTACCGCTCGTCGCCCCAGGTCGTGCACCTGGCCAACGGCGTACTGTCCCGGGCGAGCGGCCGCGCCGCCGAGCACCGCCTGGAGCTGATCTCGCAGCGCGAGGCCGGCCCGGAGCCGGTCTACGTCGAGTACGCCGACGAACCCAGCGAGGCCGAGGGCGCGGCCCGCCGCATCCGTGAGCTGATCGACGGCGGGGTCTCGGCCGGCGAGATCGCGATCCTCTTCCGGACGAACGGACAGTCGGAGATCTACGAACAGGCCCTCGCCGACGCCGGAGTGCCCTACCAGCTGCGCGGAGCCGAGCGCTTCTTCGAGCGGGCCGAGGTCCGCAAGGCAGGCCACTCCCTGCGCGCGGCGGCCCGCTTCGGGAGCAACGACGCGGGCCTGGACGAGGCCGTGGACCTGCCCTCCCAGGTGAGAGCCGTGCTCTCCGGCGAGGGCTGGACGAGCGAGCCGCCCGTCGGCTCCGGCGCCGTCCGGGAGCGCTGGGAGTCCCTCGCGGCCCTCGCCCGGCTCGCCGAGGACTTCGCCCGGGCCAACCCGGACGCGACCCTCGCCGACTTCGTCGCGGAGCTCGACGAGCGGGCCGCCGCGCAGCACGCCCCAACCGTGGAAGGCGTCACGCTCGCGTCGCTGCACGCGGCGAAGGGTCTGGAGTGGGACGCCGTGTTCCTGGTCGGCCTCGCCGAGGGCATGATGCCGATCACGTACGCCAAGACCGACGAGCAGATCGAGGAGGAGCGCCGTCTCCTCTACGTGGGCGTGACCCGGGCCAGACGCCACCTCGGCCTCTCGTGGGCCCTGTCCCGCTCGCCCGGCGGCCGGCCGAACCGGCGCCCCAGCCGCTTCCTCGACGGCCTGCGCCCGGGCTCCACCGGCGCGGCCGGGCGCGGCGCGGGCGTCGGGCAGGGCGGCGTCGAGCTCGGCACCCGACGCCAGGCGCGCGAACCGCTCGGCGCCGCCGCACAGCGCCGCACCGACCGGAAGGTGGCGCGCTGCCGAGTGTGCGGGCGCACGCTGGAGGCCGCCGAGATGAAGCTGATGCGCTGCGAGGACTGCCCGTCGGACATGGACGAGGGCCTGTACGAGCGGCTCATCGAGTGGCGCTCGCGCACCGCGGCCGAGCTCGGTCAGCCCGCCTTCTGCGTCTTCACCGACAAGACCTTGATCGCCATCGCCGAGGCGTCGCCGGAGGACGAGCGGGATCTGTCCCGCATCCCGGGCGTCGGCAGACGGAAATTTCGCACCTACGGATCCGATGTCCTGGCCATTTGTGCAGGTCAGGCAGTGGGCGACGAGCCCGTGGCCGACGAGTCGGACGACTGATTCAAACTCGACGAAAAAATAGTTTGCGCATGCCCCAGGAATCCCCATAGGTTCTTAAGCACGAGAGCAGCGGCCTTCTCGAAGGCCCTGGTTCCGTGTTGTACTTGAAAGCCGTCGGACCGGGTGACCGGTCCCCTAGACGCCGAGAGGAGGCGAATCCAGTGATCAGCATCAAGGCCAGCTCCACCAGCACCGTCAAAATGACCGATCGCTCGGTCGTCGCTTCCTGCCTGCTCGGCTTCTCGAACCTGGGCACCGGTCTGTCTGGCGTCAGCGCCATGCGTCCGGCCTCTGCCCTGTCTCTCGCGGGTCTTCCCATTCGCGAGGGCAATGAGCGACCGACCAAGGCACCGGAAGCAGTAGCGACGGCACAGGCTCAGGCCTATGCCTTTGCCGCGGCCGGTGCCGGATTCCGGAAGCAGACGACGCAGCACCACACGATGTGGGCCTTCCGTGGGCCTGAACCCTGGAGTGATCCAGCCTGATCGACGATCAGGCCGGCGCCTTCAGGGCCGCGGAACCCCACCCGGGATCCGCGGCCCTTCTGTTTTCCCGGAAGACCCAGCGATCTTCCGAGGAACCAGAGCGAAGGGGCCTCGGGACAAGAAAAGAACCCGGTACCACCGCCACCCGGCCCACCGGCCGGAATGACCAGACGAGGAAGAAAACACCGTGCAACTCGAAGCGCACGCCCCGTCCGTACCGCCTTCAGACCCTCTGCCCCCGCCCGTGTCCACGGAGGACTCCACCTTGAACCCGCTGACTGCGCTCACCGCGCTCGACGACGCCATCGAGAACCTCGGCGTGCCCGTCCCCTGCCGTGCCTACGACCCCGAGGTCTTCTTCGCGGAGTCGCCGGCGGATGTCGAGTACGCCAAGTCCCTCTGCCGTACCTGCCCGCTGGTCGAGGCCTGCCTCGCCGGCGCCAAGGAGCGGCGTGAGCCGTGGGGCGTCTGGGGTGGCGAGCTGTTCGTCCAGGGAGTTGTCGTGGCCCGCAAGCGGCCGCGTGGCCGCCCGCGCAAGAACCCGGTTGCGGCATGAACACCCCAGGAACGATCGACCGCCCCCTCACGCACGACCCCAAGAAGCAGGCCCCGATGAAGCCGTCCACGAGCGAGCCCGCCGGCTCCGCGATCCCAGACTTCACCCCCACCGGCGCGAACGACTCGCGTCAGAACAGGACCCGTCAGATGCAACTCATCCCAGAAGCCCTGGCTCGTGCGCATATGCACGAACAGCTGCGTGAGGCCGAGAGCGAACGCAGGGCCGTGCGCCTCGTCGTGGCGCGCCGGATGCAGCGCCGTGCCGAGCGCGCGTCCCTGCGCGCCCGGCGCGCGCTGGCCATGGCCGTCATGCAGTGACCACCGGACGTGACAGCCGGACGCCGTAGCTGTCCCCGCGGGGGCCGGTCCTTCCCGGACCGGCCCCCGCGGTGCGTGGTGTGACCGGCGTTCCCCGCGCCGCGGAGTTATCGTCGCCGGGTGACGTCTCTTCCTGGCGGGGACTGTGACCAGCAGCCCGAACCCTCGGCCGTCGTCTGTACCCGATGCGGCACGCGCGCCCCAGGAGTGCCGCTGACCTGGACGTGCTCCAGAGAGAGCGGTGTCAGCCGCTACTTCTGCGACACCTGCTCCCGGGAGAACATCAGAGCCATCGAGGGGCGGCTCGACTCCGACTGGTGGTGACCACGACCGGCGGTGATCAGGCCTCGGCGGCCTTGCCCGGCGACTCCTCCTCAGCGAACTCCGGCACGAACCCCGGCACCCACGCCTCCAGTTCGTCCCTGAGCCGGACCGTGGCGCCGAGCTGGCACAGCACCCCGATCGTGCTCAGCGTCACCCGGTGTATCAGCAGGTAGGCAGGGGGAAGGTTGAGCTGCTTGCCCAGCTGGTGCGCGGGCGAGCGGGGGTCCGCGATCCGCGCCGCCTGGTTGCGCATCCAGGAGCGGGTGAACGTGAAGGCCTCGACCTCGGCCGGTTCGATGATCGGCAGCAGATAGTCGAGCACCGCGTCCGGCTCGAGCTCGATCGACTCCCTGACGAAGCCCTCCTCGCGCAGCAACTCGTAGACCCCGACCGCGTCACCGTCGAGCGTCATCCGCAGGGAGGCGCCGATCGGTGCGGGCAGGCCGCCCGGGAGACGGTCCACCGTCCCGAAGTCCAGGACGCCGAGCCGCCAGCCGCCCTCCTCGTCCGGCAGCAGACGGAAGTTGCCCGGATGCGGATCGGCGTGCAGCAGCCCGGTGCGCGCCGGGCCCGAGAACAGGAAGCGCGCCAGCAACTGGCCCGCGCGGTCGCGCTGTTCCTCCGTACCGTCGTTGATGATCTCCGCGAGCGGCGTCCCGTCGATCCACTCCGTCACCAGGACCTGGTCGCACTGGTGCACCACGTGCGGCACCACGACGTCCGGGTCGTCGTCGAACTCCTCGGCGTGGGCGCGCTGGGCCTGGGCCTCCAGCGCGTAGTCCAGCTCCTCCGAGACGCGGTCCCGCAGCTCGGTGATGAGCGGCTTGATGTCCATCCCCGGGATGAGCGGCCCCAACAGCCGCGCGAAACGGCTGAGTTGGGTGAGATCGGACAGCAACGCCTCGCCCGCGCCCGGGTACTGCACCTTCACGGCGACCTCGCGCCCGTCGTGCCACGTGGCCCGGTGCACCTGCCCTATCGACGCGGCCGCCGACGGCTTGTCCTCGAACTCCAGGAACAGCTCGCGCCATTGCTCGCCGAGCCGCTCCGCCAGAATCGCGTGCACGGTGCGGGTCGGCATCGGAGGAGCCGCTTCCTGAAGCTTGGTCAGAGCCGCCCGGTAGGGGCCCGCGACCTCCTCCGGCAGCGCCGACTCGAAGACGGACAGGGCCTGCCCGAACTTCATCGCCCCGCCCTTGAGTTCACCCAGGACCTTGAACAACTGCTCCGCCGTGCGCTGCTGGAGCTCACGGCCGACGATCTCGGCGGACTTGCCGCCGATGCGCTTGCCGAGGCCCCAGGTGGCACGGCCGGCGAAGCCGATTGGCAGCGCGGCCAACTTGGCGGTCCGGGTAACCGCCTTCCGGGGAAGATCAGACATACACCCCTCCAAGTGCCGGACAGCCGTGCTGCGCATGCCCAGGCGACGTGACACCGTCAGCCATTGCTTACCCGACCATTGTGTCGTGCGGCCCTTGCTCCACGGAGGCCTCCTGCCCGTTAGCTCTCTCACCCGCACCGCACGGGCACTGTGGATGCGGCCACACCGGCCGGGCGTGCCAGTCCAGACCGGGCGCCGACGCCTCCCAGCGCGCTCCCGTGCTCGACGGCAACTCCCCGTCCAGGAACGCCAGTCCATGAGCCGCGGCAAGTCCGGCGACCGCCGTGGAGAGCCCCACGTCACAGGCCCCCACCTGGCGCGAGGCCCGCCCCGAGCGCCACTGCGCGAGCAGCCGGGGCCACGTCGGATCGCGGTCCGCGCGGCCCAGCGACAAACAGTGCGCGCACCCCGTGCCGCCCGGCAGCACCAGGGGCCCCACGATCCCGGTGGCCTCGACGACCCCCGCGTACAGATGCGGGATGCCCGCAGCCACCAGGTCCTCGACCGCGGCGGGATCGGGGGAGTGGATCGCGAGTCCGTCCCGCGGAGCGACGATCACCAAGGAGAGCGGCGGCTCCCCGGGCTCCTCCTGCGCCGGACGCGAGGAGGTCCTGCGCCGGTCGGGGCGTGGTGCCCGGGCCGGGGCCATGGACCGCACCACCCGCCGGGCCGACACGTCACGGCGCTCGCCCACCGCCTCCACGCCCTGACCGCCCGGCGCCACGTCCCACGGCTCCACGCAGCCGCCGTCGCGTACGTCGACATGGCCGACGCCCGCCGCGGCGAGCACGGAGGCCACGACGGCACCCACCCGACCGGCCCCTCTGACCTGCACCCGCACGGCGCGCCGCGCCGCCAGTTTCTGCACGGCCTCGGCAGGTTCGGACGTCGTCACCGTCAGCGCGGCGTGGTCGGGGCGGAGCCGGTCCATCACCCGCGGTTGCGCGCGCAGCGCCTCGGCGGCCGGGCCGCCCCCGGTGGCGTCGTCCAGCAGCCCCGCCCCGGCCAGCCGTTCGAGAAGCGCGTCCACATGTCCGTCGGGCAGACCCATCCGCTGCGCCTCCTCGCGCAGCAACGGCACGCCGCGCGTCCCGTCGAGCAGCGTCATGAAGCTGCCCGTCGCCGTGTCGACCGGGCCGAGGATCACCGCGTGCGCCGGCGTCATCCCGCACTGCACCGTGTTCAGGTCGTGCCAGCCGCGCCGCAGCGCCGGTTTCAGAATCGGATGCATGGCTGTCCCCCCCGTGCTGTGCCGACTGCGCTCATGGCGCCGTACGGCCGGACCGTCGTACGCGCTCTTCGCGTCGACCGATCGTCAGCATGCCCGTCCGGCCGGAAGCGTGCGGAAAGTTGTCCACAGGGCTGTGGGGATAGTCGTACTAGTCGAAGGGTGGGGGCGCGGGAGCACACCGAAGAGGTCAGGAGGCGGGACTTCCGCCCTGTACAGCGGGTAACGTCGGGGCGTGCCCGCCGACCCACTGCACCGTGCCACGAACACGCAGCGCAGCACGACCAGCCCGCCGCCAGGCGGTCCGGGGGTGAGCGCGGTCGAGGTCCGCAGGAGCGCCCGACGGCGCAGGACGGTCTCCGCCTATCGCGAGGGCGACCGCACCGTGGTCCTCATCCCGGCCCGGATGTCGGAGGCCGAGGAGCAGCGCTGGGTCAGCGTCATGCTCGACAAGCTCGCGGCGCAGGAGAGCAAGCGGGTCCTCGGCGACGCCGAGCTGGCCGAGCGTGCCGAGCGGCTCTCGGAGCAGTACCTCGACGGCAAGGCCCGCCCGGAGTCCGTCCGGTGGGTCACGAACCAGAACACCCGGTGGGGCTCCTGCACCCCCGCCGAAGGCAGCATCCGTCTCTCGCACCGCCTCCAGGGCATGCCCGAGTACGTCGTCGACTACGTCCTGGTCCACGAACTCGCCCATCTCCTCGTGCCGGGGCACGGCCCGCGGTTCTGGCGCCTCCTCGAGGCGTATCCGCGGACGGAGCGGGCGCGCGGCTACCTCGAAGGGGTGGTGGCGGCCGACCGGCTGCCGCATCTGCCGACCGCGCGCGGTGAGTGACGGTCCTCCCTCGGGTGTGTACCAGGGCTGTACCGACTTCTTCCGCCTACAGGGTTTGCCGTTAGCCTGGCGCGACGCAATCACCATCGGGATGGGGGACGGTCGTTACGCATGGCCAGGGAATTCCAACGCGGCCACAAGGCCAAGATCAGTGACCTCACCGCGGGCACCGATCTGTACGTAGGCGTACAGATCAGCGGCCCCGGCCTTTCCTTCGACATCAGCTGCTTCGGCCTCGACGCCGATGAGCGGTTGTCCGACGACCGGTACTTCGTCTTCTTCAACCAGCCGAAGACCCCCGAGGAGTCCGTCCAGCTGCTCGGCGCGCAGGCCGGCGACACGGAGTCCTTCCGCGTCACCCTCGACAAGATCCCCGCGCAGATCCACAAGCTGTCGTTCACCGCGACCATCGACGGCGCGGGCCAGATGTCCCAGGTGGCGCCCGGCTACCTCCGGATCGTCGCCGGTGGCGAGGAGGTCGCCCGCTACTCGTTCGGCGGTGGCGAGTTCACCACCGAGCGCGCGGTCATGCTGGGTGACTTCTACCTGAAGGACGTCTGGCGGTTCGCGGCCGTCGGACAGGGCTTCGACGGCGGCCTCGACGCGCTGCTGAAGAACTTCGGCGGCGAGGTCGCCGAGGAGGAGCCCGCCGCGCCGCAGCCCCAGGCCGCCGCCCCCGGCTTCGCGCCGCCCGCCCAGGCGACCGCGCCACCCGCCTTCGGTGCGCCCGCTCCGGCCCCGGCGCCGCAGGGCTTCGCGCCGCCGCAGCAGCCCACGCCCCCGCCGGCGCCCGCTCCGGCCCCGGCGCCGCAGGGCTTCGCGCCGCCGCAGCAGCCCACGCCCCCGCCGGCGCCCGCTCCGGCCGCGCCGCCGGTCCACGCGGCGCCCACCATCGTCGCCCCCCTGGCCACGCCGCCGGGCACGGTGCCGCCGCCTCCGGCGCCGGGAGCCCCGAGCCCGTACGGTCAGCAGCCACCGCAGCAGCCCCAGTTCGGGCAGGTCCCGGGCCAGGGCAGCGCGCCCCTGCCGCCCGGCTACGGGCAGCAGCCGCAGACCCCCGCCGCACCTCCCGGCTACGGCCAGCAGCCGCCCGGGGCACCGTCCCCGTACGGCGCTCCGCAGGGCGTCCCGCAGCAGGCTCCCGCCCCGGGTGTGTCGGCCGCCTTCGAGAAGTACCGCGAGGCACCGACCGGCCAGCGCTGGACGCTTCAGAACAAGAAGCTGATCCGCGTCGACCTCGGTGCGGGCGGCGACCAGGCCGTGCTCGCGCGCCAGGGCAGCATGGTGCTCTACCAGGGCAAGGTCGAATTCAGCTACAAGGGCGCCGGGTTCGCGGGACGCATCGTGGGCAACGCCACCGGCCAGGAGATGCAGCTGATGCGCTGCACCGGCCGCGGCCAGGTCTTCCTCGCGGAAGAGGCCACCCACCTGCACCCCATCGAGCTCCAGGGCGACGCGATCTGCGTCTCCGCGGAGAACGTCCTTGCCTACGACGAGAGCCTCCAGCACGAGGTGCGCAGGATCGAAGGACACGGCATCCCTGGAGGTGCCCTGTTCGTCATGCAGTTCCAGGGCACCGGCACCGTCGTCGTGAAGACGCACGGCACGCCGGTCGTGCTCCCGGTGACGCCGACGACCTTCGCCGACTGCAACGCCGTGGTGGCCTGGTCGGCGGCCGCCCAGGCGATCGTCTCCAGCCAGGTCCGGATGCGGCGCAACGCGTTCCCGGGCCACAGCGGGGAGAGCGTCAACCTCCAGTTCCGGGGCGCACCCGGCAACTTCATCGTCGTCCAGCCGTACGAGGTCTGAGGGAGCCCGTCATGAACCAGCCGATCGCGGGCTTCGCCCCGACCCCGGTAGCCGCCCGCATGGAGAACCACGGCAGCAACATGCTGAAGGTCGCCATGCAGACCGGAAACGACCTCTTCGCGCGCGTGGGCTCGATGGTCGCCTACGAAGGCTTCGTCCAGTACGAGCCGAACCCGCCCGCCGTACGCCAGATCGCCCGCGACTGGATGACCGGCGAGGGCGCGCCTCTTATGAAGTGCACCGGTGACGGTCTGCTCTACCTGGCCGACTACGGAGCGGACGTCGTCGTCATCAACCTCGGCGGCGACTCGATCTCCGTCAACGGCACCAACCTGCTCGCCTTCGACGCGCACCTCCAGTGGGGCGTCGAGCGCGTGAAGGGCCTCGCGAAGTTCGCGGGGCAGGGCCTGTGGAACATCACGATCAGCGGCCAGGGCTTCGTCGCCCTGACGTCGCGGGGCGCCCCCATCGTCGTCGACTGCGGCCGCGGCGAGGACGAGACGTACGTGGACCCCGACGCGCTCATCGCGTGGTCGCCGAAGCTCAAGGTGAAGGGCAAGCGCAGCTTCCGGGCCGGCTCGCTCATCGGGCGCGGCAGCGGGGAGGCCTACCAGATGGGCTTCTCCGGCGAGGGCATCGTCGTCGTACAGCCCAGTGAGGACAGCACCGACCGTCTCCGAGTCCGGGGCTGAGGGGGAGCGAACACACCATGCAGAGCCCGCTTTTCGCACACGCCGAGCAGCAGTCCCAGGACCGCTACACGGTGCAGAACCCGCAGATGCTGCGGGTCACCCTGGAAGGCCACGACGACATCCTCGCCCGTAAGGGCGCGATGGTCGCCTACCAGGGGCTGATGGAGTTCGACGGCGAGGTCCAGACGTCGGGGCAGCGGCGCGCCCGCGCCACCACCGGTGAGGGCCTGAGCCTGATGCGCTGCCACGGGCAGGGCACCGTCTACCTGGCGAACCTCGCCCAGTACATCCACGTCGTGGATGTCGAGCAGGACGGCCTGACCGTCGACAGCAGCTACGTCCTGGCGATGGACTCGTCCCTGCACCACGAGGTCATCGCCGTGGACAGCCAGTTCGGCATCTCCGGCTCCGGCAAGTACCAGCTCAACATCACCGGGCGCGGCAAGGTCGCCCTGATGACGTCGGGCCAGCCGCTGATGCTCCAGGTCACGCCCGACAAGTACGTCAATGCCGACGCGGACGCCATCGTCGCCTGGTCGACCGGGCTCCGGGTGCAGATGCAGGCCCAGACGCACTCCTCGGGCGTCTGGCGGCGCCGCGGCAACACCGGCGAGGGCTGGGAGCTCAGCTTCATGGGAACGGGCTACGCGCTCGTCCAGCCGAGCGAGCTGCTGCCGCCGCAGAACGCGGTGGTCGGGCAGGGCCTCGCCGCGCAGTACGGGATGGGTCAGCAGGGCGCCCGGGGCCAGAACCAGGGCAACGTCTGGAGTTAGCGCCTACTGGTGCATGTGTAAGGGGCGGACGCCAATGGCGTCCGCCCCTTACACGTACGTCCTCAGAGGCGCGCCCGCGTCGCCTCCACGAGCCGCACCACCGACGTGTCGGCCACGTCCGCGACCTCGTCGTACGGGAACCAGCGCAGGTCGAGCGACTCGTCGCTGATCGCCTCCGTGGCGTCCGCCGGGGCGAGCGCCGCGTACTGCGTGTCCAGATGCCACGAGCAGGGCCCGGGGATCGGGTGCTTGTCGAGGCGGACCGGGCCGCCCGGCAGGAGCGTGAGCCCCTGGATGCCGGACTCCTCGGTCGCCTCGCGCAGCGCGGCGGCCGCGAGCGTCGCGTCGCCGGGCTCGCAGTGGCCGCCCATCTGGAGCCACATCCGCAGCTTCTTGTGGAGCGTGAGCAGCACGCGCCCGCGCGCGGGGTCGATGACCAGGGCGCTCGCCGTCAGGTGGCCCGCGGTGCAGGGCTTCCACATGCCGGCGTCACCGTGCTCGGCCAGATGGTCCAGGTAGGTCTGGCGCAGCTCCGGCTGGTCCTCGTAGCTCTTCAGCACGAGGACCGCGTCGTCGTACAGGCTCACTTGGTGTCGTCGTCCTCGCCGCTGTCGTCCTTGGAGAGGTTCGGCTTGTCGCCGGAACCGCCCGCCGCCGCGTCACCGAGCATCTTGTCGAGCTCGGAGAAGTCCAGCTGCTCGCGGTGGACGAAGCCGTCCGGGTCGTCCAGGTCGGACGCCGTCGGCAGCATGTCCGGGTGGGCCCACAGGCCGTCCCGGCCGTCCACGCCACGGGCGTCCGTGAGCGAGGCCCACAGGCGCGAGGCGTCCCGCAGCCGGCGCGGGCGCAGCTCAAGGCCGATCAGCGTCGCGAACGTCTGCTCCGCCGGGCCACCGCTCGCGCGACGGCGGCGCAGCGTCTCGCGCAGCGCGTCGGCGGACGACAGACGCGGCTTGGCGGCCGCGTGGACCACCGCGTCGACCCAGCCCTCGACGAGCGCGAGAGCGGTCTCCAGGCGCGCGAGAGCGGCCTTCTGCTCCGGGGTGTCCTCTGGCTGGAACATGCCCTGCTGGAGTGCTTCCTGGATCTGCTCCGGGTTCTGCGGGTCGAACTGGCCGACCACGTCCTCCAGCTTCGTGGTGTCGACCTTGATGCCGCGCGCGTACCCGTCGACCGCGCCGAACAGGTGCGAGCGCAGCCACGGCACGTGCGCGAACAGGCGCTGGTGGGCGGCCTCGCGCAGCGCCAGGTAGAGGCGGACCTCCTCCTGGGGGACACCGAGGTCCTTGCCGAACGCCTCGATGTTCAGCGGTAGCAGCGCGGCCTTGCCGGCCGGGGCCAGCGGCAGGCCGACGTCGGTGGAGCCGACGACCTCGCCCGCGAGCACGCCGAGGGCCTGCCCGATCTGCGAACCGAACATGGCGCCGCCCATGGAGCGCATCATGCCGATGAGCGGGCCCGCCATGGCCTGCATCTCCTCGGGCAGCACATCGCCCATGGCCAGGCCGACACGCTCGGCGACCGGGTCGACGAGCTCCTTCCAGGCGGGGAGCGTCGCCTCGACCCACTCGGCGCGGCTCCACGCCACGGCCGAGCCGGCGCCGGACGGCAGCGACGTCGCGTCGTCCAGCCACAGGTCGGCCAGGCGGACGGCCTCCTCGACCGCGGTGCGGTCGGCGCCGCCCACGCTCGCGTCCTTCACGCCGTCCTGCGTGCCCTGCGAGACGGTCTGGCGGGCGATGTCCTTCGCCATGTCCCAGTTCACCGGGCCGCCCTCGTAGGAGAGCATCTGGCCGAGCTGCTGGAACGCCGCCCCCAGATCGTTCGGATTCATCGAGCCGAACATGGCCGCGAACGGGTTGTCACCCCCCTCGCCGCCCGGGCCGCCCGCGCCGGGCAGGCCCGGGAACCCGAATCCGAAGGGGTTGGCCGGTCCCTGACCGCCACCGCCCTGCTGGTCCTTCTTCTTGCCCTCGTCGCCGTCGTCCGGCTCCTCCGGCGGAAGGCCGAAACCGAATGGGGTGTCACTCACGGGATTCCTCGGCTGGTAAGGCCACCGGTTCTGCCCCGGCGGCGACTGCCCGACTACACACCCAGCGTAGACACCATGGCGGGATCGGGCCTCGGTGCTTCGCCGACTCATGGCCTGCGGCAGGATGGATGCCTCCTGGTACGTACGCGTCATACACGTACGTACTGAAGACAACCGCTGGAGACGCCCGGTGAGTTCCCCAGATCCGCAGGTTCGCGCAGCGCGAAACCCCTCAACCAGTCCCGCCGTGCGCGGGCCCGTCGTCGCGATCACCGGAGCCGCCTCCGGCGTCGGCGCCCTGCTCACCGAGCGGCTCGCCGCCTCCGACGCGATCAAGCAGGTGCTCGCCATCGACGAGCGGCGCGGCGAGTGCGCCTCCGCGACGTGGCACATCCTGGACGTACGGGATCCGGCCATCGCCGAGAAACTGCGCGGCGCGGACGTCGTCGTCCACCTGGCGCTCGACCTCGACCTGGAGTCCGACCCCGCCGCCCGCACGGCCTACAACGTGCGCGGCACCCAGACCGTGCTCACCGCCGCCGCTGCCGCCGGGGTGCACCGAGTCGTCCTGTGCACCTCGACGATGGTCTACGGAGCGCTCGCCGAGAACGAGCTGCCTCTCTCCGAGGACGCCGAACTGCGCGCCACGGCCGAGGCCACCGGAGTCGGCGACCTCCTGGAGGTCGAGCGCCTCGCGCGCCGCGCCCCGCGCGCCCACCCCGGCCTGAACGTCACCGTGGTGCGTCCCGCGGTGCTCGTCGGCGGCACGGACACGGCCCTGACCCGCTACTTCGAGTCGCCGCGCCTCCTTGTGGTGGCCGGTTCGCGTCCCGCCTGGCAGTTCTGCCACGTGGAGGACCTGTGCAGCGCCCTGGAGTACGCCGTTCTGGAGAAGGTCGACGGGGAGCTCGCCGTCGGCTGTGACGGCTGGCTGGAGCAGGAGGAGGTGGAGGAGCTCAGCGGCATCCGGCGCATGGAGCTGCCGTCCGCCGTCGCGCTCGGCGCCGCGGCCCGGCTGCACCGCATCGGCCTCACCCCGTCCCCGGCCGGCGACCTCGCCTACACGATGTACCCGTGGGTCGTCAGCGGCAGCAGGCTGCACGACGCCGGGTGGCGCCCCCAGTGGACCAACGAGGAGGTCCTCGCCGAGCTCCTCGAAGAGGTCGCGGGGCGGCGCACGGTCGCCGGACGGCGGCTCGGGCGCAAGGACGCGACGGCGGCCGGTGCCGCGGGCGCGACGGTCGCGCTGCTCGGCACGGCGGCCGTGGTGCGGCGGGTGCGCAAGGCTCGGCGGCGCATCTAAGAAGCGGCGGGGGCGACTGTAGGAGGATCCAATTCCCGGCTGTCAGTGACGTGCGGCACGATGAGGGCATGGCACCCACTCAGCAGGACCACCCCGGTGAGCAGGCGGCGCAGGATCCGATCAAGCTGCTCGCCATCCGTGACACGCCGCTCTCCGTCGACGAGGTCTTCCAGGCCGTCGGGGACGACGCGGCGGGCGGCACCGCGCTCTTCGTGGGCACCGTGCGCAACCACGACGGCGGCGCCGACGTGGACAAGCTCGGCTACTCCTGCCATCCGAGCGCCGAGGCCGAGATGCGGCGCATCGCGGAGAAGGTCGTCGCCGAGTACCCCGTGCGCGCCCTCGCGGCGGTCCACCGGATCGGTGATCTGACGGTCGGTGACCTCGCCGTCGTCGTCGCCGTGTCGTGCCCGCACCGCGGCGAGGCCTTCGACGCGTGCCGCATGCTCATCGACGACCTGAAGCACGAAGTCCCCATCTGGAAGCACCAGACGTTCTCGGACGGGACAGAAGAGTGGGTCGGGGCCTGCTGAGGTTCCGGTTGCGTAACCGCACCCCTGCGGCGAGCGTTGACAGTGCGGATGGTTAATCTGCTGATCAGTCAGTTGCGGTCGCTCATGGGGTCGGGAGGTCCGAATGGCAGCGCTCATGTGGCTGCTCATTCCGGTTGTCGCCGCGGTCGGCGCCGGGCTGTGGGGAACGTGGGCCGGTCGCAATCGCCACAAGACCGGCGATGTGAGCGAGCTCAGCGGCTACGCCCGCTTCCGCGAAGCCATGGAGAAGTCGCACTCCGGAACCTGACCCCGGCGCCTGACCTCGTACGGACCGGCCCCAGGGGTGCGCTGACAGGCGCGTCCCGTACTGTCGTTCCATGCCACGCCGCACTGCGACGATGCTCGCCTCGACCCTGATCCTGATCGCGCTGCTGTGCGCGGGAGTTCTGATCAAAGTGCCCTACGCGGAGATGTCCCCGGGGCCGACGGTGAACACCCTTGCGGACCATGACGGCGAACCCGTGATCCAGATCTCCGGGCACAAGACGTACGACACGTCGGGGCACCTCAACATGACGACGGTGCGGGTCACCAGCGCCGACTACAACATGAACCTGGTGTCGGCGGTCTACGGGTGGCTCGCGCACGACAGCATCGTGGTGCCGCACGACACGCTCTACCCCGACGGCCAGACCGAGGAGCAGTCCTCGCAGGAGAACGCCGAGGAGTTCAGCCAGTCCCAGGAGAGCGCCAAGGTCGCCGCCCTGAACGAGCTGGACATCCCCGTGAAGTCCTGGGTCATCGTCTCCACCGTCGTCAAGGACAGCCCGGCCGAGGGCAAGCTGCACGCCGGCGACGTGATCAAGGCCGTCGACGGCACCAAGGTCACCAAGCCGGCCGACGTCGCCAAGCTCGTCACCGAGCACAAGCCCGGCGAGAACGTCGTCTTCACCGTCGTCCCCGTCAAGGAGGCGGCCGCCGCCGAGAAGGAGGGCAAGGAGGCGACCCGTACGGAGAATGTGACGATCAAGACGGACAAGGCCGAGGACGGCCGCGCGATCGTCGGCATTCAGGCCGGGACCGACCACACCTTCCCGTTCCAGATCGACATCAAGCTCGCCGACGTGGGCGGTCCCAGCGCGGGCCTGATGTTCTCCCTCGGCATCGTCGACAAGCTCACGCCCACCGACCTGACCGGCGGCAAGTTCGTGGCCGGTACCGGCACCATCGACGACGACGGCAAGGTCGGCCCGATCGGCGGCATCCAGATGAAGACCGTCGGCGCGCGCAACAAGGGAGCGCAGTACTTCCTGACCCCGAAGGACAACTGCTCCGCCGCGGCCAAGGACGTCCCGGACGGGCTCACCCTCGTCAAGGTGAACACGATCGACGACGCCGTGGACGCGTTGAAGGACATCCGCACCGGGAACACCGCCGACCTGCCCCAGTGCAAGTAGGCACGTAGAGGGGCGGGGGGGGGGGGGGCCGCGCCGCCCCCCCCACCGGGGGCCGCAAAGAAAAAAGGCCCACGACGACGCGCGCGCC
>NZ_JBFAVD010000022.1:0-158113 GCF_040679615.1 Streptomyces sp. NPDC052225
CGGGACTGCTGGAACCACTCGTGCTGGTCACTCGTGTGGTTCATGACGAAGTCGATGATGACGCGCATCCCGCGCTGGTGCGCCGCGTCCACGAATTCGACGAAGTCGGCCAGGTCGCCGAATTCCGGCAGGACCGACGTGTAGTCCGAGACGTCGTAACCGCCGTCCCGCAAGGGGGACTTGAAGAAGGGTGGGAGCCAGAGGCAGTCGACGCCCAGCCACTGGAGATAGTCCAGTTTGGCCGTGATGCCCTTCAGGTCGCCGACGCCGTCGCCGTTGCTGTCCTGGAAGGAGCGGACGAGCACCTCGTAGAAGACGGCGCGTTTGAACCAGTCGGGGTCCCGGTCCTTGGCAGGGGTGTCCTCGAAGGTGTCCGGGACGGGCTCATTCATGATCATGGTGTGGGTGACCCTCCGAAATCCCTTGGTCTGCCAGAGAATTCATCGCGGCGTGGACGGTCGCAGGACGGTGAGGATGTGCGCGGGCGTGCGGCCCGGTTCGAGGCGCACATAGTTCGCCCTGCCCCAGTGGTAGGTGTCGCTGGTGAGCTCGTCGCGCACCGGCACGGACTCGTGCCAGCCGAGCCCGAGTTGCGGCATGTCCAACGAGACCGTGGCCTCCTGGGTGTGGTGCGGGTCGAGGTTCACGACCACCAGAACCGTGTTCGAGCCCGCCCGCTTCGAGTACACGATCACCTCGTCCTTGTCGGCGTGGTGGAAGTGCACCGGGCGCAGGGCGTGCAGGGCGGGGCTGCGCCTCCGGACGTCGTTGAGCGCGGTGATGAGCGGGGCGATCGTGCGCCCCTCGCGCTCGGCCGACTCCCAGTCGCGCGGCCGTAGTTCGTACTTCTCGGAGTGCAGATACTCCTCGCTGCCGGGGCGCAGCGGGGTGTTTTCGCACAGTTCGTAGCCGCTGTAGACACCCCACGAGGGGGAGAGCGTCGCGGCGAGCACGGCCCGCAGCTCGAAGGCCGGACGGCCGCCGTGCTGGAGGAACTCGTGCAGGATGTCAGGGGTGTTGACGAAGAAGTTCGGCCGCATGTACGAGGCCGCTTCACCGCTCAACTCCTCGACGTACTCGGTGAGTTCCTGCTTCGTGTTACGCCAGGTGAAGTACGTGTACGACTGCTGAAAGCCGGTCTGCGCCAGCGTGTGCATCATCGCGGGGCGGGTGAACGCCTCCGCCAGGAAGATCACGTCCGGGTCGGTGCGGTTGATGTCCGCGATCACCTGCTCCCAGAACGCGACCGGCTTGGTGTGCGGGTTGTCCACCCGGAAGATACGGACGCCGTGCGCCATCCAGTGGCGCAGCACCCGGGTCGTCTCGGCGAGAAGACCCGGCAGATCGCTGTCGAAGGCGATCGGGTAGATGTCCTGGTACTTCTTGGGCGGGTTCTCGGCGTACGCGATGGTGCCGTCCGCGCGGTGGTGGAACCAGTCCGGATGCTTCTGCACCCAGGGGTGGTCGGGGGAGCACTGGAGCGCGAAGTCGAGGGCGATCTCCAGGCCCAACCCGGTTGCCCGGGACACGAATGCGTCGAAGTCGTCCAGCGTGCCGAGGTCGGGGTGGATCGCGTCGTGGCCGCCCTCGTGCGAGCCGATCGCCCAGGGGACGCCGACGTCGTCGGGGCCCGGCGAGAGGCTGTTGTTCGGGCCCTTGCGGAAGGTCGTGCCGATGGGGTGGACCGGCGGCAGGTAGACGACGTCGAAGCCCATCGCGGCGATCGCCGGGAGCCGCTCGGCGGCCGTGGCGAACGTGCCGCTCACCGGAGGCTTGCCGGGCTCGACCACGGCACCCTCCGAGCGCGGGAAGAACTCGTACCAGGCGCCGTACAGGGCCCGTTCGCGCTCCACGAGGAGCGGCCACTCGTCGGAGGCGGTGACCAGGTCGCGCAGGGGGTGCCGGGAGAGGACCTCGTCGACGTCCGGTGTGAGGGCCGCGGCGAGCCGGGCGGCCGGGGCGCGGCCGGGGTCGCGGAGCGCGGCGGCGGCTTGCAGAACCGTTTCGCGCAGCTGTTCGGGGACGCCTTCGGCGGCGCGTTCGTAGAGCAACGCGCCCTCGTCCAGGACGAGTTCGGTGTCGATGCCCGCCGGTATCTTGATCTGCGCCGTGTGCCGCCAGGTCGACACCGGGTCGCTCCACGCCTCGACCCGGAAGTGCCAGGTCCCGGTCGTGTCGGCGGCGACATCGGCGCCCCAGCGGTCCGTGCCGGGGGCGAGTTCCCGCATCGGCGCCCACGGGCCCGTACGGCCGTCGGGGCCGCGCAGCACCACGTTCGCGGCGACGGCGTCGTGGCCCTCGCGGAACACGGTCGCCGTGACCGGGAAGGTCTCGCCCACGACGGCCTTCGCGGGGCGCCGGCCGTGGTCGATCACCGGGCGCACGTCGCGGATGGGGATGCGGCCGATGGTGGGGGCCGGGGACGGGGGCGGGGCGGATTCGGGGGCCGGGGATGTCGCGGCCGGGGCTTCCGCGGTGGGGGTCTTCGCGGCCGTCGCTTCTGCGGCGAGGGCCTTGGCGGCCGGGGCCTTCGACGTCTCCGAGGTCTTCGGAGGCCTCGTGGGCGATGAGGCCGACGAGGCCGACGTGGGTGACGCGGGTGACGTGGGTGTCGAGGACTGCGTGGCTTTCGCGGCCCTTGTGGTGGGCGTGGCCTTGGTGGCCTTGGTTGTCTTCGCGGCCTTTGTGGTCTGCGTGGTCCTGGTCGCCTTCGCGGTCTTCGCTGCCTTCGTGGTCTTCGGAGTCGTCGTGGCCTTCGTGGTCTTCGCCGTGGTGGCCTTCTTTCTGGGGGCGCCCTGGGGCGGGACCTTCTTCGCCGCCCTCTTCACGGGCTCGGCCGCCCTCTTCACGGGCTTCTCGGGCGCCGGTGACCCCTCCGGTGGCGTCGACGACGGCTCGGGGGGCATGGCGGGATGTGCGGGCATGACCGCTCCTGTCCGCGGAGGATTCGGGGGTTGCGGAAACGGGGTCGTGCGATGGTGCCGTACGGCGTACCGGGGGAGCCTTCCACGCTCGTCCGGCGGGCAATCCGGTGCTTTGTTAACTACTCGCGCGTAAGCACACACACAAGACCGGCCCCGCTCCGAGAGACGGGACCGGCCCATGAATTCACCTTTCCCTCAAGGGTTGTTGACCTGGAGCAACTTGTTGGGCGAACCGATCCCGGCGCCGGTCACCCTGCCCGGCACCGCCCGGTCGGCGAGTGCCTTGCTCACCTCCGCGGGCGTGGCCCCCGCGTGATCGGCGAGATACAGCGCGGCCGCGCCCGCGGCGTGCGGCGACGCCATGGACGTACCGGAGAAGGTGGCCTTCCCGGTGTCGCTCGCGTACGAGGCGGACGTGATGTCCACTCCGGGTGCGAACAGATCCAGGCGGGTACCCCAGTTCGAGAAACTCGCACGTGCGTCGTTCCGGCCGGTGGCGCCGACCGTGATCGCCTCCTTGACGCGGGCCGGTGAGTAGAAGTCCGCGGGGAGCCCGTCGTTGCCCGCCGCCACCGTGTACGTGACCCCGGACGCGATGGAGTTCCGTACGGCTGCGTCGAGTTGGGCGTTGGCGTAGCCGCCGAGGCTCAGGTTGGCGACGGCCGGCTTCCGCGCGTTCTTGGTCACCCAGTCGATCCCGGCGATGACCTGGGCCGTGGTGCCGGAGCCCTCGTCGTCGAGGACGCGGACGCCGACGACGTGCGCCTGCTTCGCCACGCCGTGGCTCTCGCCCGCGACGGTGCCGGCCACGTGGGTGCCGTGGCCGTTGCCGTCCTGGGCGACCGCGTCGTTCTCGACGAAGTCCCAGCCGCTGGAGGCCCGCCCGCCGAAGTCCTGGTGGGTGGTGCGGATGCCGGTGTCGATGACGTAGACGGTCACGCCGGCGCCCGCGGATTCGGGCCAGGTGTAGGACGTGTCGAGCGGCAGGTCGTTCTGGTCGATGCGGTCGAGCCCCCAGGAGGGCGGGTTCTTCTGGGTGTGGTCGAAGGCGACCTCGGAGTCCTGGACGACGGAGGCGACGTCGGGGTCGGCCGCGAGCCGTTTCGCCTGTGTCTCGTCGACCTTCACCGCGTATCCGTTGAGCGCCTTGCTGTAGGTGTGGCGTATTTTCGCCCCGTACTTCTCGGCGAGGTCCTTGCCCGCCTCGGACGGGGCCCTCGTTCCCCCCTTCAACGTCACGATGTAGCTGCCTGCCACGGCGCCGGGCTCGCCGGCGCCGAGTATCCGTCCCTGTGCGGGGGCGGCCTGAGCGGGCAGCGTGATGGCCGAAATCACTGCGGTCGTGGCGAGTGCGGTGAGCCCTCCGGCCCAGCGGGCCCGCCGCGTCCGCGTCACTGGCACGGTCACTGCCATGGATGAGTTCCCCTCCTCAACTCGGCGCAATATCACGCCAGTTGGCAGCCTTCCGTGTGGTGTGAAGTGCCACAAGGGCGTACGAGGGGGCGGAATCGGCCATATCGCCCGTGGAGCGGCGGTAAAGGTTGCGGCGGAATTCGGCCGAGTGCGTGAGGATGGCGGCATGGCGATCATCCACCACACCACGCTCAAGCCCACCAAGCTGGAACTCCTGGCCGACTGGCTCCCGAAGCAGCCCTGGTACCAGGGGTCCGGCGCACCGGAGTTGGCCAAGTCCGGCGGCTTCCGTCTGGACGACCCGGCGGGGGAGGTCGGCATGGAGTTCATGGCCGTGACCGACTCCTCGGGGCCGCGGCCGGTCACGTACCACGTGCCGATGACCTACCGGGGCGCCCCGCTGCCCGACGCGCCCGCGGACGCGCTCGTCGGCACCCTCGTGCACGGGGTGCTCGGTGACCGCTGGGTCTACGACGGGACCCGCGACCCGGTCCTGCTCGCGCAGGTGACCGCCCTGCTCAAGGGTGAAGTCCCGGCGCACGCGCAGAGCGTGGACGGGGAACTGGACGGGACCGTACGGGCCCGGATCGAGGACGCGGCCGGTGAAGTACGGCCGGAATTCGTGCGGCTCCTCGATGCGGGGGCGGACGCGCCGGGTGCGCGGGGCGAGGTGAGCGCCGAGTGGTCGGACGGGAACGGTGGCCGGGTGCGGGGCGTCTTCGTCGTCGTACGGGGTGAGTGAACGGATCTGCCGCGGGGGTGGCGTGTGCTGGGTGACCTGCTGACCGCACCGGTCGAATGGGTTCTGGACCGGACGGCGGGGCGCGCAGTGACGTCCTTCGTGCTGCGCCGCCGGGCCCGGGCCGACGCGCGCGACCTGGCCAGGGCCGAGGCCGGCCTGCCCGCGTCCCTGCCGTGCGCGGTGCGCGGGCCCGCCGGAGCGGGCGGGGCCGACCGGGTCCTCGGGCACGGGTGGCTGCGGGTGAACGACGGGGAGCCGCGCTGGTGGGGCGAGATGGGGCGGGGCGAACTCGCGCTGGCGCGCGGTGACTTCAGGTGCGTCGAGCGGCGCGCCGCGCCCGGCCTCCCCGGGTCCGTGTCGCTGCTGCTGCGCGGTCCCGGCGGGGACGTGACGGAGCTGGTCGTGGCCGAGGGCGCGGCGCCCGTCGTGCTCCGGCTGCTGACGGAGCCGCCCGGCGCGAGCGTCGAGCGCTGAGCTCCGGGGCGCGCGCTACCGCGGGGCCGTACGGTCTGTCATCGTTGCTCTGCTGTCCGTGATCGTCGGGCGGCGGCCTGATGCGCACGTGAAGACCGACATGGGGAGAGAGTTCTGATGAGAGCGACACGACGGCTCGCCGGACTGTTCAGCACAGCGGCGCTCGCCGTGGGGGCCCTGCTCGGCGCCGCGGCCGTCCCGGCGCAGGCGTACAGCCCGAACCCGGCCGTGAGCTCCTACTACCGCGACACCGACGGCTGTCCGTGCAGCGGCGGCACGCTCGACGACCCGTTCGACGGCACGTACTTCGCGTACGACGCGGGTGGCTACGCCGTGAAGCTGGAGCTGAACCAGGGCGGTTCGTTCGTCGGCAAGGTCGAGTTCCACCCGAACGACGAGAAGCTGTGGGTGTACGACACGAAGAACGACGGTGACACGTTCTACGTGCAGATCTCGTACACGTCGGGCGGCACCACGCACAACCTCGGCACGGTCACCGCGCCGGGCACCGACGCCGTCATGGACTACGTGGTCAAGGACTACGACATCCCCGAGGGCGCGTACGTCGACATCTCCGTGTACGACGACGCGGGGCTCGGCGACTACATCGGCGGGGCGCGCGGTACCGGCGCCGCCATCGCCTGACGCGACAGCGGCGCGCACCGTGCTCCCGGTGCGCGCCGTGGCCCGCGGCTGCCCGGCCCACTACCGTCGGGGGGTGACGCCAGGGCCGTACGACGACGTACGCCCACGGAAAACCCCCGACCGACCGCCGACACCCCCCGCTGAACGCGCGAAAGGGGAACCGGATCCGTGAAGGCCATCCGTCGATTCACCGTCCGCCCGGTCCTGCCCGAACCACTCGCCCCGCTCCACGAGTTGGCCCGCAACCTGCGCTGGTCGTGGCATGCCGGCACCCGTGATCTCTTCGCCGCCGTCGACCCCGCGGTCTGGGCCGCGTCCGACGGCGACCCGGTGCGGCTGCTCGGCAGCGTGCCGACCGCCCGGCTCGCCGAACTCGCCGCCGACGAAGGGTTCCTGGCCCGGCTCAGCGAGGTCGCCGACGATCTGCGCGGCTATCTGCACGACGACCGCTGGTACCAGACGCAGAGCGCCGAACCCCCCTCCGCCGTCGCCTACTTCTCGCCCGAGTTCGGCATCACCGCCGCCCTTCCGCAGTACTCCGGCGGCCTCGGCATCCTCGCGGGCGACCACCTCAAGGCGGCCAGCGACCTCGGGGTGCCCCTCATCGGCGTAGGACTGCTGTACCGGCACGGCTACTTCCGGCAGTCGCTGTCGCGGGACGGCTGGCAGCAGGAGACGTACCCGGTCACCGACCCGAACGAGCTGCCCCTCGCGCTGCTGCGGGAGTCCGACGGCACGCCCGCGCACGTCGCGCTCGCGCTGCCCGGCGGGCGACGGCTGCTCGCCCGCGTCTGGCTGGCGCAGGTCGGCCGGGTGCCGCTGCTCATGCTGGACTCGGACGTCGAGGAGAACGACGTCCACGAACGCGAGGTGACCGACCGGCTGTACGGCGGCGGCAGCGAGCACCGGCTGCTCCAGGAGATGCTGCTCGGGATAGGCGGTGTGCGCGCCGTGCGCACGTACTGCCGGATCACCGGCCACCCCGCCCCCGAGGTCTTCCACACGAACGAGGGCCACGCCGGGTTCCTCGGCGTCGAGCGGATCGCCGAACTCACCGCCGACGGGCTCGACTTCGACACCGCGCTCGAAGCCGTCCGGGCCGGCACCGTCTTCACCACGCACACACCCGTCCCGGCCGGCATCGACCGCTTCGACCGCGAGCTCGTCGCCCGGCACTTCGGCTCCGCCGCCGAACTCCCCGGCCTCGACGTGCAGCGGATCCTCGGCCTCGGCATGGAGACGTACCAGGGCGGCGACCCGAACGTCTTCAACATGGCGGTGATGGGCCTCAGGCTGGCGCAGCGCGCCAACGGCGTCTCCACGCTCCACGGCTCGGTCAGCCGCGGCATGTTCGCGGGCCTGTGGCCGGGGTTCGACGCCGAGGAGGTCCCCATCACCTCCGTCACCAACGGGGTGCACGCCCCGACCTGGGTCGCCCCCGAGGTCTTCCGGCTCGGCGCCCGCCAGATCGGCGAACGGCGCACCGAGGACGCCCTGTCGGTCGGCGGCTCGGACCGCTGGGACGCCGTCGGCGACATCCCCGACCAGGACATCTGGGAGCTGCGCAGGTCACTGCGGGCCCAACTCGTCGACGAGGTCCGCACCCGGCTCGCCGCCTCCTGGCGCCAGCGCGGCGCGGGCGCGGCCGAACTCGGCTGGGTGGACGGCGTGTTGGACCCCGACGTCCTCACCATCGGCTTCGCGCGCCGCGTCCCGTCCTACAAGCGCCTTACGCTGATGCTGCGCGACCCGGACCGGCTCATGCGGCTCCTTCTCGACGAGGAACGCCCCGTTCAGATCGTCGTCGCGGGCAAGGCTCACCCGGCGGACGACGGCGGCAAACGCCTCGTCCAGGAACTGGTCCGCTTCACCGACGACCCGCGCGTGCGCCACCGCATCGTCTTCCTGCCCGACTACGGCATGGCGATGGCGCAGAAGCTCTACCCCGGCTGCGACATCTGGCTCAACAACCCGCTCAGGCCCCTCGAAGCCTGCGGCACCAGCGGCATGAAGGCGGCGCTCAACGGCTGCCTCAACCTCTCCGTCCTGGACGGCTGGTGGGACGAGTGGTTCGAGCCGGACTTCGGCTGGGCGATCCCCACGGCCGACGGCACGGCGACCGACGAGCACCGCCGCGACGACCTCGAAGCGGCCGCGCTCTACGACCTGTTGGAGCGCCGGGTCGCCCCCCGCTTCTACGAACGCGGACCCGAGGGTCTGCCCGACCGCTGGATCGAGATGGTCCGCCAGACCCTGACCCACCTCGGCCCGAAGGTCCTCGCCGGGCGCATGGTCCGCGAGTACGTCGAGCGGCTCTACACCCCCGCCGCGCACGCCGACCGGGCCATGACCCCCGACGCGGCGCGGGAGTTGGCGTCCTGGAAGACCCGCATCCGGGCGGCGTGGCCGCGCGTCGCGGTCGACCACGTCGAGGCGGCCACGCCCGCCGCCGAACTCGGCGCGACCCTCGCCCTCCATGTCCGCGTCGCGCTCGGCGAGCTGGCCCCCGACGACGTGGAGGTCCAGGCCGTCGCGGGCCGCGTCGACGGCGAGGACCGCATCGCGGACGGCGTCACGGTCCCCCTCAAACCGGTCGCGGGCCCCGACGCAGAGGGCCGCTGGTCGTACGAGGGCCCCCTCTCCCTGGACCGCACGGGCCCCTACGGCTACACGGTCCGCATCCTGCCGACGCACCGCCTGCTGGCGTCGCCGGCGGAGACGGGTCTCGTGACGGTGCCTTCGGAGGAGGTGAGTGAGGGGGGTGGGGTGTTGATGCGGTGACCTCGGCCGGTGTCCGTGCGTGCTGTGGCCGGACGGCGCACTCGCTCCGCCGCCCGGCCACACCACCCGTACCGGTACCGCTACTTGACGTTCACGCCCGCCCAGGCCGCCGCCACGGCCTTGTACTCCGCCGAGTCGGCGCCGTACAGGTCGGACGCCGCGCTGAGCGTGCCCGTGCGCGCCTTCGCGTAGTTGGTGCTCGACGTGAAGTACGTCGTCAGGGCCTTGAACCAGATCTTCTCGGCCTTGTCGCGGCCGATGCCGGTGACCGTGGAGCCGTCGGACGTCGGGGAGTCGTAGGCGACGCCGTTGATCGTCTTCTTGCCGCTGCCCTCGCTGAGCAGGTAGAAGAAGTGGTTCGCGATGCCGGACGAGTAGTGGACGTCGACGTTGCCCGCGCCCGTCTTCCAGGCGTCGAGCGACGAGCCGTCCTTGCTCGGCTTGTCCATGTAGCGCAGCGGGGAGCCGTCGCCGTTGATGTCGATCTTCTCGCCGATGAGGTAGTCGCCGACGTCGGAGGCGTTCTTCGCGTAGAACTCGACCGACGTGCCGAAGATGTCGGACGTCGCCTCGTTCAGGCCGCCGGACTCACCGCTGTAGACCAGGCCGGCCGTCGCGGCCGTGACGCCGTGGCTCATCTCGTGCGCGGCCACGTCGATCGACGTGAGCGGCTTGGCGTTGCCGTCGCCGTCGCCGTACGTCATGCAGAAGCAGCTGTCGTCCCAGAACGCGTTGACGTACGCGTTGCCGTAGTGGACCCGGGAGTAGGCGCCCTTGCCGTCGCCGTTGATGCCGCTGCGGCCGTGCACGCTCTTGTAGTAGTCCCAGGTGACCTGGGCACCGTAGGCCGCGTCGACGCCGGCGGTCGCCGCGTCGTTCGTCGTCCCGTCGCCCCACTTGTCGTCGGCGTCGGTGAACAGCGTGCCCTTGCCGGACGAACCGTGCTTGAGGTCGTACGTGGAGTGGCCGCCGCGCGTCGCGTCCGTCAGGGAGAAGGACGAGCCCGAGCCGCTCGTGCCGATCTCGACGCTGCCGCTGTACTGCGACTCGCCCGTGCCGGTGTGGATCGCGTCGTACTCGTAGATCTTCTTGCCGGTCGCTGCGTCCGTGATGACGTGCAGCTTGCTCGGCGTGCCGTCCTTCTGCGTGCCGGTGACGACCTTCTCGTACGCGAGTCTCGGCGTACCGGTCGCGGCCCAGACGACCTTGCGGGCGCCGGACGGGGCCGCCTTGAGGGAGACGCCGGTGGTGGCGACGTCGATCGACTTGGACGTCGCGCGGGTCACACCCTCGCGCTTGCCCGCCTTGGTCTCGTGGACGACGAGGTCGCCGCCGAGGACCGGGAGGCCGTCGTAGGTCCGCTCGTAGCGGGTGTGGGTCGTGCCGTCGCGGTCCTTGACGACGTCACGGACGACGAGCTTTTCCTTCGAGTCGAGCTTCAACTCGCGTGCTGTGGCTGCCGAGTCGGCGCTCGCGTCCTTGATCAGGTCGGCGCGGGCGGAAGCGCTCAGGGCCAGTGGGGTGGCCGCGGGCGCGGACGGCTCGGCGGAGGCGCCGGTCGTGGTGAAGGCGGTGGAGAGGAGCGCGCCGGCGGCAACGGCCGTGGCGATGGCGAGAGTTGTCCTGCGGGACGTACGGGATATGTGGGGGGTCACGAAGAAAGCTCCTTGTGGGATGTGGGGGGGGTGAGCTTTGCCGTGCGGGTGGTGCGGGTCGTACTGGTCTTGCGGGTCGTACGGGGCGTGCGGGAAAACTGTGGCAGTTGAGGGGTGTACATGTCATGTACGTGATCGCAGGTTGGCCGGAATTCGTCCGTTGAGCGAAAGCTGCCGCACGCATTGCGAACGCGGAGCGGGAGCGGACCGCTCAGGGGAGAGGCGTGAAGCCGAGGGACTCGTACATGGCTTCGAGATCCCTGAGCGCCGGCGCCTTGGCACCGGTCAGGATGTCGCTGAGTTCCTCGCCCGACAGGACGGCGCGGAACGCCTCCTGATCCTCGCGGCGCGGATCGACCTCGGGCACGGGGACCAGCGGCGGCACACGCAGCTCGGCCTCGAAGGGGCGCAGGCTCACCCGCAGCCGGATCCCCGCCCACTGCCGCAGCCGCGCGCGGGCCCGGGCCCGGCGCGTGCGGCGCAGCCAGGCGCGGTGGGTCCGCGCGCGGCCCTCGGCGACCAGGGCGTCCGCCTCGCGCGTCAGCTCCAGCCACTGGAGGGCGCTCGCACCCGCGAACAGGGTCAGGTCGGCGATCTCGCGCAGCAGCGCCTGGATGACGTCGTCGAACTCCCCGGGCCCGCGGGCGAGCCGGCGGTACAGGAGGACGGCCGTGACCGCGCTGCGGACCGCCTCCTTGCGCCGGCCCGCGGCGGCGAACACCACGGCTCTGCTGCGCAGGACGCGGGCCAGGGTCGGGCGGTGGATGACCGGCTGGTTCTCCGCCAGTTGCAGGGCGACCCGCAGGCACTCGTCGATCACCTCGCACGCCCCCTGGTACGAGGTGTGCGCCACGAGTTCCAGCGCCTGATTGTGCAGCGACTCCACCAGGCCCGGCAGATAGGCGTCCGGCTGGACCTGGGCGAGTCTGCGCCGGATGAGCACGGCGCGGGTCACGGCCCGCAGGCCCTCCTGGTCCGCCGCCTCCGCCGACACGACGTCGAAGCCGAGCACGATCCGGTTCGCGGTGTTGTGCAGCGCGGCGGCGAGCAGGGCGAGATGGTGGCGGGTGGGCCGCTCCTCCGCCAGGTCGTCGAGGATGCGCACCGCCTCCTGGCTGACGATGAGCGCCTCGGCCGCCAGCTGACGCGAAGCCAGCACCACCGAGAGGTTGTTGAGCGCCTGCCCCAGGCGGGCCCGGTGCGCCATGCTCTCGGCCGGGGTGCGCGCGGCCTTCGCGTCGGCCACCAGGCGCCGGTTGACCCGCACGGCCTCCGCGCAGTCCGCCATCGCCTCCTGGTGGCGGCCGAGTTCGGAGAGCGCGCCCCATCGCACGCCCAGGGACTCGGCCATGAGCGGGAGGTACCCGGCCGCGTCGCCGCGGCTCAGCCCCCGGTAGAGCTGGATGGCCCGGCTGCTCGACTCCACCGCGTCGGACCAGCGGCGCACCGAACACAGCCGGACCGCGAGATTGTGCTCGGCGCGGGCCAGGCCGGCCTTGGCCCGCGCGGGAGCGAGTGCGAGGTCGCCGCCGGACAGCCGCAGCCGGCGGCGGTGGGCGCGGGCCAGCCGCTGGGCGAGACCGAGGGCCTGTTCGCCGAGCAGTCTGCTGCGGTCGGGCACCGCCGCGTGCAGGGTCTCCAGCAGGTCGAGGGGCAGGTCGCGCCGCCGGGCCAGCCGCTGGAGGGCGTCGAGGAGGAAGCCGGGGTTCTCCGAGCGGCCCGCCACGACCACGGCGGGCACCGCGAGCGACTCGGGGTGCGCCACGACCAGTTTCGCCACGCGCTCGGGCAGGTCCGGGCACGGGCAGGCGGGCTGGGCCGCCGCCCGGGCGAGCACGGTCAGGGCCCGCTCGGCCGCACGGCCGGTCAGCCGCGGCAGCAGTCCGGTGAGCAGCGCGGCGTTGTCCCTGATCCGCAGGGCGACGTGGTACTCACCGAGCAGATCCGGTTCGAGCGCCCCCCAGCACGCTCCCTCGGCGGGCGGGTAGAGCGTGCACAGCCACTCGATCAGCGCGTCCACGACCTCGGCGCCCAGGCCGAGGAGACTGCCGAGCAGGGCGCGTGCGTGCTCCATGTCGTCGGCCCGGGTGAGGGTGGCCGCCGCGACAGCGTCGGCCAGGACGCCGGTCCCGAGCCCGTCGAGTGCGGCCCAGGCCCCGGCCGTCCGCTTCCAGTACCGCCGTTCGTGGTCGAGGAGTTCGGCCTGGACGTCGCGCTGCTGCCGGGCGGGGCGGGGCCGGGCTCCGGCCGCCCTGGTCTGCCGGTCGGCGGCCGTCAGCAGGTCGAGCAGGGCCCGCATCTGCAACTGAAGCGCGGAGCCGCTCGCCAGGTCGGCGGCGGGCTGCGCCAGTACCGAGCGTGCCACCGAGGGCCAGTCGGCACGGGCGTACTCCGGCAGCTGTCGCAGACCGGGCAGGCGGCGGGCGAGCGCGGTGACGGCGCCGCGGTACATGTCGACGCGGGCGCCGTACGAGCCCGCGACGTCGCTGAGTTCGACGGTGTCGGCCCCGCCGAGCACGCCGGAGCTGCGCGGTGTGGCGCCGGGCAGTTGCTCCCACCACTCGCCCGCGCTCCGTGCGATGAGCACCATGCGGACCGGATGGTGTCCGCCGCGTGCTTCCAGCGTCTCGACGACCGTGCCGACCAGCTCCGGACTGGTCTCGGCGTAGTCCATGACCAGCAGCATCCGGTGGTCGACCGTCGTCAACGCCTTGAGGGAGCGCAGGAGTTCGGACCGGTCCGCGTCCGACTCGCGCAGCTGCGCGGTCACCCAGCCGTCGGCGGCGAGCCGCGCCGACAGCTCACGGGCGAACCGCGACTTGCCCTGCCCGCCGCGGCCGGTGATGAGCCGGGTGGCGAGGCCCCCGCCCTCCTCGCACCACTGCGCGAACTCCCGCAGCTCGTCGGTCCGGCCGGTGAAGGCGACCACCTCGGCCTGCGGGCGCAGCAGCTCCGAGGGCAGCCGGGGCGCGCGCAGCGGCACGGCCGGCTCGCACAGCGCCTCCAGCTCGACGGCTTCGGCGACGGGCGCGCTGCCCAGCTCCCGGTGGAGCAGCGCACGCAACTCCGGGTCGCGCAGCATGACGTGCAGCGGTACGGCCTCCAGCTTGCCGTGCTTCCAGTGCGCCAGGTCGACCGTGACGACGCCGCACAGCAGCGGCCCGCTCCACAGCGCCGCACCCGACAGGCCGCTCCACGGGGAGGCCTCGAGCGCGGCCGGGGCCCGGTCGACGCTCAGCTCCCAGCGCTCGCCCAGCATTCCGTCGCCGGGGCTGACCGTGCCCGACACCTGTGCCGTCTCCATGCCCTCGGGCCGCCGAACGCCCTGGACCCGGGCGAAGCCGAGCGTGTGCGCGGGCCGGCCGGCCTCCAAGGTCACGAACCGGCCGAAGCGGACGGGGGAGCCGCCCGCGTCCGCCGGCCAGTGCTCGGGCGCGATCCGGAGCACCGCCGCGTCGAGCCCGGCCGGGCGGCCGTCCCAGGCGACGCGGGCCGGGACGAGCCGCCGGTCGCCGAACAGCTGGACCTGTACATGGGCTCCGCCGGGGGCGAGCGCGGCGGTCTGCGGCTGGAGGGCGTGGCCCGCCGTCAGGACGAGGTGCGGTGCGATCACGCAGCCGGAACTGAGGCGCGCGTGCTTGCCCTTGACCGTCGCGCGGACGGCGACCAGGCGGTTGCGGTTCATGAGAGGCCGTCCGGTCCTCGCGCGACGGGGTTCAGGACGCGGAGGGCGGGGTGAACAGGGCCGCCGGTTCGCCGTCCACGTCGTCCGCGGCCTCGTCCAGGGGGTCCTGGTCGTGCGAGATCTCGACGGACGTGCCGTCGGCCCGCTTCGGCACGAGGGTCACCGACACGGTGTGGGTCCGGGAGCGCCCGGCGCTCGCCTGCGCCTCACCCGACACCACCCAGGCCTTGAAGCCGGCCTTTGCGCTCGCGTCCCGGTGCATCTCCACCGCGAACTCCATGCCGACCGTGCCCACTTCGAACCGGATCCCCGACCGGGCTCCGGCGGCCGCGGCCCGCTGCAGTTCGTCGCGTACGAGTTGTACGGCGGCGGCCAGTTCCAGTTCTTCACGCATGGCGTCCCCCTGAGTCACGATCACAGGTTGCCAGACCGCGGGGTCCGGCACCGCACGAACGGGCGCGCCGCCCCGGGGAGTTGAACCTCCGGTGCGACGCGCCCCGCTGTGCGGTCCGTGCTTACGGGAACGTCAGCTTGAAGCTGTTGATGTAGCCCGTGTCCTGCGCGCCGAGGTCCTGGACCTTCAGCTTCCAGGTGCCGTTCGCGACCTCCGTCGAGGCGTTGACCGTGTACGTGGTCTGGATGTTGGGCGTGGAGTCGTACGCCGACGAGTGCAGCCGGTACGTCTTCCCGCTCGGGCCGACCAGGTCGACCTGGAGGTCACCGCTCCAGGTGTGCACGATGTCGACGCCGACCTTGAGGGTGGACGGCGCGTTGCCGCTCACGCCGGAGACGGTCAGCGACGAGGTGACGGCCGCGCCCGGGTAGTCCGGGATCGCCACGTCCGTGTCGTTGGTGAACGTCTTGCCGGTGCCCGGGTCGGTGCCGCCGGAGCGGGCGCCCACGTTGATCGCGGCGAACGCGTCCTGGACGGCCTTGTACTCGGCGGACGTCGTCCCGTACAGCTCACCGGCCGCCGCGAGGGCACCGGTGCGGGCGCCCGCGTAGTTGGTCGTCGACGTGAACTTCGTGGTCAGCGCCTTGAACCAGATCAGCGCCGCCTTGTCGCGGCCGATGCCGGTGACCGGAAGGCCGTCACTGGTCGGCGAGTTGTAGGTGACCCCGTTGATCGTCTTCGTCCCGCTGCCCTCGCTGAGCAGGTAGAAGAGGTGGTTCGCCGGGCCCGACGAGTAGTGCACGTCGATCGAGCCGATCCCCGAGTACCAGGAGTCCTTGGACGCGCCGTCCTTGCTCGGCTTGTCCTGGTAGCGCAGCGGGGTGCCGTCGCCGTTGATGTTGATCTTCTCGCCGATGAGGTAGTCGCCGACGTCGGTCGGGTTGTTGGCGTAGAACTCGACGGCCGTCGCGAAGATGTCGGACGTCGCCTCGTTCAACCCGCCGGACTCACCGGAGTAGTTGAGGCCCGCGGTGTTCGAGGTGACGCCGTGCGTCATCTCGTGCGCGGCCACGTCGATCGACGTCAGCGGGTGCGTGTTGCTGGTGCCGTCGCCGTACGTCATGCAGAAGCAGCTGTCGTCCCAGAACGCGTTGACGTACGCGTTGCCGTAGTGCACCCGGCTGTACGCCCCGACGCCGTCGCCGCGGATACCGGTGCGGCCCTGCACGTTCTTGTAGTAGTCCCAGGTCAGCGCGGCGCCGTAGTGAGCGTCGGCGGCGGCCGTCTCGGTGTTGGACGCCGATCCGTTGCCCCACACGTCGTCGGAGCCCGAGTAGAGCGTGCCGGTGCCGGACGTGCCGCGGTTCAGGTTGTACGTCTTGTGGCCGCCGCGCGCGGTGTCGTTGAGCGTGTACGACGATCCGGACAGCGCGGTGCCGAGGGTGACGGTGCCGCTGTACTGGGTGTTGCCGGTGCCGTTCTCGATCGCCTGCCACTCGTGGAGCTTCTTGCCGGTGGTGGCGTCGGTGATGACGTGCAGTTCGTTCGGGGTGCCGTCGTCCTGGAGTCCGCCGACCACCGTCTCGTACGCGAGCGTGGGCTGCCCCTTGGTGGCCCCCTGCCCCAGCCACACGACCTTGCGCGGCGCGCGGTCGGCCTCGGTCTTCTTCGAGCCGTCGGCCTTCGCCAGTTTCACCGCCTGCGCCTCGGCGGTCGCGGGCTTCACGTCGGCGCTCGTGTCGACGCCCTTGAGCTGGGCCTTCGACGCCTTGGTGACGCCCTGCTCGGTGCCCGACTTCGAGGCGTCCACGATCAGGTCGCCGCCGAGGACCGGCAGTCCGTCGTAGGTCCGCTCGTAGCGGGTGTGCGTGGTGCCGTCGCGGTCCTGGAGCACGTCCCGTACGACGAGCTTCTCCTTGGCGCCGAGGCCGAGTTCCTTCGCGGTCTCGGACTTCGCCTTGGTGGTGTTGGCCGCGCGCAGCAGTTCGGCGCGCTTGGCGGGGGAGAGCTTCACGGGCAGGGCGCCCGGGTCGGCGCCGCGGGCGGCGTTCGACGTGGCCTGCGCGGCCGGGCTCGCGTCCCGGGCCTCGGCGGCGGTGGCCGGACCCGACTGGACGGCGACGGCGAGCAGCGCGGCGACGGCGCCGGCGGCCGCGGCAGCGGTGGCGCGGCGCCTACGACGGGAGGGTCTGTGGGAGGTTGAGGTGCTGGTCAACGCTTGACTCCTTCTGCGTGGCCGCTTGGGTGGGCGGCCAGTGGGGAACGGGCGGCGGGTGGCCGACCGGGCAGAACGCAGTGCAGGCGGTGCGGGTGGTGCGCTGGAACGAGGGGAAGAGTGGCAGCAGAGAGCGCCGTCTGTCAGGAGCGCTTCAAGAGGTTGGCCGGAAATGGTCCGGTGCGCGGGGAGCCGTGTTCGATATGCGGGGCGGGTCCGTGATGACCTGCGCGGGGGCGCGGTGAAGCCCCCGTCACCGCGCCCACCTCGGGGGACGCGGCCGGGCGCGGGCCGGAGACGTTGTCCGGAACGGGTGGGTCCGCGGAGGGAACGGGGGCCGGAGGTGCATGTGGGGGCAAGGGGGCGGAGAGGGGCCGCGGGGACGGCCGTGGCTGTTTTTAGCCGGTGCCGCCCGGCCTCACTCCTCGCGCGGGTCGATCCACAACGCCTCGCCGGCCGCGCACAGTTCACCGTCCGCAGCCACGACGGCCATCCCGTAGCCGTGTTTGCGGCCCGATTCCTCGCGCACCCACGCGTACACGACGTGCGGCTCGCCGGCGCGCACCGGGCGCGGCAGCGTCGCCGTGAGCGAGGCGGTCATCGCCCCGACCCGCTGCGAACCGAGCAGCCGGCCCGCCCAGTTGCCCGGGCAGTCCAGGGCGCCCCACACGAGCTCCGGCGCCACCGTGCCGTCCGGGCCCGCGTGCGCCGCGTCCGGCGTCCAGTCGCAGGCCACGACGTCGTCCCGGTTCTCGACGCGGCCGCAGTGCATGCGCAGCCCGGTGCTCGCGGTGCGGCCGAAACCGCATCCGAAACAGTCGGGGCCGGCCTCCTCAGGCGGCGTCGCGTCCCGCAGCGCCTGCGCCGCGCGGGCCGCTTCCGCGAGGGTCGGCGGGGCGGGCGGTGCGGTGTCGGCGAGGCCGGCGGCGGGGACGGCGATGGCCAGAACGCGTCCGTCCGCGTGCCTCAACTCGACGCCGCCGCCGTCGAGTCCGGCCCGTACGACCGCGGTCTCCACGGGGACGGGGCCGCGGAAGTCGACGCGTACGGCCTTGCTCGCGACGCCCTCGGCGAGCCGCCCGGCGACGTAGCCGCCGAACGCGATGCGGTCGTATCCCTGGTAGAGGCCCGGCACACTGAACTGGTCCATGGGCCTTATGTGATCACCTTTCCCCGCGCACGTGAATCCCGGCCCGAATCCTTTTGTGCCGGCGGTGTCTCTCATGGGTGAGTCTCGTAGCACCCACCACCGGGAGGACCCCATGACCACCACCGTCGTCATCGCCGCCGCGGCCGTCGCGCTGCTGGTGTGCGCCTGCACCGTGACGCTGCGGCGCCGCCGGAGGAGCGGGCGTGGCTGACCGGAACCCCTGGCCCGGCGCGACGCTCGTCGCCGCGGCGCAGCGCGGTGACGTGGAGGCGCTCACCGCGCTGGTGTACGGCTCGTTCCCGCACGTGCAGCGGTTCGCGCACTCGCTGTGCGCCACGCCCCAGGACGCGGAGGACGCCGCGCAGGAGGCGCTGATCATCCTGTACCGGCGGATCGGGATGCTGCGGGCCTCCGGGGCGCTGGCCTCGTGGATGTTCCGGATCGTCCGCAACGAGTGCCTGCGCCGTACGCGCGGGCTGCTGCGCCCCGAACCCGATGAGCGGGGCGTCGTACGGTCCGCCGAGGACGACGCGCTCCTGCGCCTGGAGGCGGACCGGGTCGTGGCCGCCGTCGCCGCGCTGCCGGACGACCAGCGCCGGGTCCTGGTCCTGCGGGACATCCAGGGACTGCCCGGCCGCACCGTGGCCGACCGGCTCGGCCTGAGCACCGCCGCCATGAAGTCCCGCCTGCACCGGGCCCGTTCGGCGGTACGCGACGAACTGGCCGCGACGAGGGGAACCGACGATGACACCTGATCCGACGATGACGGCTGGTCCGGCGATGACGGCTGGTCCGGCGATGACGGTCGGCCCGACGAGGACGGCTGGTCCGGCGATGACGGTCGGCCCGACGAGGACGGCTGGTCCAGCGATGTCACCTGATCCGACGATGACACCTGATCCGACGAGGACGGCTGGTCCAGCGATGACGGCTGGTCCGGCGAGGACGGCTGGTCCGGCGAGGACGGTCGGTCCGGCGACGACACCTGATCCGCCCGCGCCCGTGTCGAAGCGCGGCTTCGGAAGTAGCTCCGTCCCGCGTCATCTGGCCCGGGGCGTCGTCGGGTTCGGTGCGCTGGCCGGGGCACTTGCCCTGCTCCCCGTCGTCGGGTGGGCGAGTCTGCTGCTCGCCCCCGTCGGTCTGGTCGCGCTGCGTGGCTGCCCGATGTGCTGGGTGATCGGCCTCGCGGAAACCGTCTCGGCGGGCCGCCTGCGCCGCACCTGCACGGACGGGGTCTGCGAACTGCGCAGGGCGGTGTGAACCCGGTGCTGCGGCGGGGCGCCCGGCCCCGCCGCAGCACCGGTCACCCCACCACGCTCTCCCGCCACGCCCGGTGCAGTCCCGCGAACACCCCGTCCCCGCCGATGAGTTGCGCCGGGGTGCCGTCCTCGACCACCCGGCCGTGCTCCATCACCAGGACCCGGTCCGCGATCTCCACCGTCGACAGGCGGTGCGCGATGACCACGGCGGTGCGGCCGCGCAGGACCGTGCGCATCGCCCGCTGCACCGCCCGCTCGCCCGGGATGTCCAGGGAGCTGGTCGCCTCGTCCAGGATCAGCACCGCCGGGTCGGCGAGCAGCGCCCGCGCGAACGCCACCAACTGCCGCTGCCCCGCCGAGATCCGCCCGCCGCGCTTGCGCACATCGGTGTCGTAGCCGTCGGGCAGCGCGGTGATGAAGTCGTGCGCGCCGATCGCCTTCGCGGCCCGCTCGATCTCCTCGCGGCTCGCCTCGGGCCGCCCGATCGCGATGTTCTCGGCGACCGTCCCGGAGAACAGGAACGCCTCCTGCGTCACCATCACCACCCCGCGCCGCAGTTCGGCGTTGGACAGCTCCCGCAGGTCGACCCCGTCGAGCAGGACCCGCCCGTGCGAGGGGTCGTAGAAGCGGGCCAGGAGCTTGGCGAGGGTCGACTTGCCCGCGCCGGTCGACCCGACCACGGCCACCGTCCGCCCGGCCGGGAACGTCAGGTCGAAGCGCGGAAGCACCTCGCCGCCCGTGCGGTACCCGAACGAGACGCCGTCGAATACGACCTCGCGGCCCGGCCTGCCCTCCCGCGCCGCGGGCAGCTCGCGCGGCGCCACCGGCTCGGGCACCGACGGCGTCTGGTCGAGCAGCCCCGCGATCTTCTTGAGCGAGGCGGCCGCGGACTCGTACGAGTTGAGGAACATCGCGAGCCGGTCGATCGGGTCGTACAGGCGGCGGATGAACAGCACCGCCGCCGCGAGGACGCCCAGCGCCAGCGTGCCGCCCGCGACCCGGTACGCGCCCCACAGGACCATCCCGGCGACCGCCGTGTTCGCGATGAGCCGGGAGCCGACCACGTAGCGCGCCATCTCCAGCAGGGCGGTCCCGTTGGCTCGTTCGTGCCGGTGGTTGAGCGTCGCGAAGTGCGCGTCGTTGGCGCTCTCGCGGCGGAACGCGCGCACCGGCCTGATCCCGTTCATCGTCTCGACGAACTTCACGATGACCGCCGCGATCGCCGATGACCGCTCCCCGTACGCCCGCGCGGCCCGCCGCCGGTACAGCCGGATCAGGACGTACAGCGGCGCGAACGACAGCGCGGCGACCGACCCGATGCCGAGGTCGAGCCAGAGCAGCATCGCCGTGATGTAGAGCGAGGCGAGGATGACGTTGACCAGTTCCTGGAGGCCTTCGCTGAGCAGTTCGCGCAGCGCCTCGACGTCCGTCGTCGCCCGGGAGATCACGCGGCCCGACGTGTACCGGTCGTGGAAGTCGACGCTGAGCGCCTGCGCGTGCCGGAAGATCCGGCCGCGCAGATCGAGCAGCACGCTCTGGCTGACGCGGGCGGAGAACTGGATGTACGCGTACTGGAAGGCCGCCGAGCCGCACGCGGTGAGCAGGAACCCGACGCCGACCGCGATCAGCGGCCCGTAGGAGTGGTCGCGGAACGCGGGCACCGCGCTGTCGATGGCGTACGCGACGATCAGCGGCCCCGACTGCACGGCCGCCTGCTGGAGCAGCAGCGCGAGCACCGTGAGGAGCACGCCGCGCCTGTGCGGCGCGAGGAGCGAGCGCAGCAGGGTGCTCGTCGCGCCCTTCGGCGTGGGCAGGTCGTCCCGGTCGAACGGGTCGCCGGGAGAGGGGACGCGAACGTCCTCCTCGGTATCGGTATCGGTATTGGCGTTCGCCGTTGTCGTCATGCCTGTGCCGCCTCCCCCGCGCGCTCCGCCGACTCCGCCGCGTCCTCGGCGTCTCCCGACATCAGATACCGGTACTCCGCGTTCGTCCGCAGCAGTTCGTGGTGCGTGCCCACCGCCGCGACCCGCCCCTCGGACAGCAGCGCGACCCGGTCCGCGAGCAGCACCGTGGACGGCCGGTGCGCGACCACGAGCGCGGTGCTGTCGGCGAGGACGCGGCGCAGCGCCGCCTCCACGGCGGCCTCCGTGTGCACGTCGAGCGCGGACAGCGGGTCGTCCAGGATCAGGAACCGCGGGCCGCCGACGACGGTACGGGCGAGCGCGAGCCGCTGCCGCTGCCCGCCGGACAGGCTGAGCCCCTGCTCGCCGACCTCCGTGTCGACACCGTCCGGCAACTGCCGTACGAAGTCGGCCTGCGCGACACCGAGCGCCCGCTCCAGCTGTCCGGCGTCCGCGTCCGGGGCGCCCATCAGCACGTTCTCCGCGACGGACGCCGAGAACAGGGTCGGCTCCTCGAAGGCCACCGACACGAGCGTGCGCAGCTCCTCGCGCGGCATCGCGGCGATGTCCCGCCCGTCGAGCGTGATCCGCCCCGCGGTGACGTCGTACAGGCGCGGCACCAGCGCGGTCAGCGTCGTCTTGCCGCTGCCGGTCGCGCCGACCAGCGCCATCGTCTCCCCGGATCTGATGTGCAGATCGATCCGGCGCAGCGTCGGCACGGAGTCGTCGGCGGCGTCCGGGTAGCGGAACGAGACACCCTCGAACCGCATCCCGTCGCCTGCGAGTTCACCACTTTCCTCGTCGAGGACGGCCGGGTCCTCCTCCGGCGCGTCCATCACCTCGAAGTACCGCCGTGTCGCCGTCGCCGCCTCCTGGCTCATCGCGAGCAGGAAGCCGATCGACTCGATGGGCCAGCGCAGCGCGAGCGCCGTCGACAGGAACGCGACCAGAGTGCCCGCCGACAGCGAGCCGTCGGAGACCTGCACCGTGCCGAGGACCAGGGCCGCGCCGAGCGCCACCTCCGGAAGGAGGGTGATGACCGCCAGGATCCCGGCGAGCAGCCGCGCCTTGACCAGCTCCGTGCCCCGCACGGTCTGCGACAGATCGCGGAAGGCCCGCGCCTGGGCGCGGTGCCGGCCGAACCCCTTGATGATGCGGATGCCGAGCACGGACTCCTCGACGACCGTCGTCAGATCGCCGACCTGGTCCTGGGCGCGCCGTGACGCCTCCGCGTACCCGTGCTCGAACCGGTAACAGATGGCTATCAGGGGCACCGCGGGCGCGAGCAGCACGAGCCCGAGCCCCCAGTCCTGCACGATGAGCAGCGTCAGACCGGCGACGATCGTGACCCCGTTGACGATGAGGAACGTCAGCGGAAAGGCGAGGAACATGCGGACGACCATGAGGTCCGTCGTCGCGCGCGACAGGAGCTGCCCCGACGCCCACCGGTCGTGGAAGCCGACCGGCAGCCGCTGGAGATGCCGGTACAGATCGGCCCGCATCGCCGCCTCGACCCCGGCGAGCGGCCGTGCCACCAGCCACCGCCGCAGCCCGAAGAGCAGTGCCTCCGCCACACCGAGCGCGAGCAGCACCCCGGCCCCGACCCACAGCCCGCCCGGGTCCCGGTGCGTCACCGGGCCGTCCACGATCCACTTCAGGACCAGCGGAAAGACCAGCGCGAGGCACGAGGCGACGACCGCCACCGCCGCGGCGGCCGCCCAGCGCGCCCGTACGGGACGCACGTACGGCCACAGCCGCAGCAGCGAGCGTGCGGCCGACTGCCGTACGGGCGACGCCTGTTGAGGTGTCTCGTCGCTCCGGTCCTGATCCGTGGTCGCTGCATGTGTAGTCGTCATCACGGCGAGCCTACGGATCGGCACTGACAACGCCCACCGGGTTTCGGACGCCGTTCGTCCGTACGCACATCGGCTCGCGGGGTCGTACCGCCCATCAACCGATCGGTTGATGCCGCTTCGAGCGCGATGGGCGATGCTCCGAAGACCCCCCGACGGCGACGCTGTACCCATGACCACGACCACCACCGCACCGCTCATCGAAGTCACCGGGCTGCGCAAGTCGTACGCGGGCCGGGCCGTCGTCGACGGGGTCTCCTTCACCGTCGCCGAGGGCGAGATCTTCGGCATCCTCGGACCCAACGGGGCCGGCAAGACCACCACCGTGGAGTGCGTGGAAGGGCTGCGCACCCCCGACGAGGGCCGGGTCGGTGTCGCCGGTCTCGATCCCGTGCGCGACCACGCCGCCGTCAGCCGCATCCTCGGCGCCCAGCTCCAGGAGAGCGAGATCCAGCCGAAGCTCACGGTCAAGGAGGCCCTTGAGCTGTACTCGGCGATCTACCCGGACCCCCTCGACTGGCGTCCGCTGGCCGAACGCCTGCGCCTGACCGACAAGTTGACGACCCGCTTCGCCAAGCTCAGCGGCGGCCAGAAACAGCGCCTGTTCATCGCGCTCGCCCTGGTCGGCAACCCGCGCGTCGTCGTCCTCGACGAGCTGACCACCGGCCTCGACCCGCGGTCCCGCCGCGACACCTGGGAGCTGATCGAGGACGTACGGGAGCGCGGCGTCACCGTCCTCCTGGTCACGCACTTCATGGAGGAGGCGCAGCGGCTCTGCGACCGGATCGCCGTGATCGACCAGGGCCGGGTCGCCGCGCTCGACACCCCGGACGGGCTGATCCGGCAGGCCGCGGGCGCCACCGTCATCACCTTCACGCCGTCCGCCCCGCTGGACGAGCGGGAGCTCGCCGCGCTGCCGGGCGTCGCCTCCACCGACCTCCGCGACGGCCGGGTCACCCTCACCGGCAGCGACGAGACCGTCAACGCGGTCGTCACCCTGCTCGCCCGGCACCACATCACCGCCCACCAACTGCGGGTCTCCGACGCCACGTTGGACGACGCGTTCCTCGACCTCACGGGAGCCGGCCAGTCATGAGCACCGCCGCCATCGCCCCACGTTCCGCGCACCGTGCCGTCCTGCGCGCCGAGTTCACCCTCTTCCGCCGCGAGGCCGGCAGCCTGATCGGGATCCTGCTCTTCCCCGTCGGCCTGCTTGTGATCCTCGGCGCGATCCCCTCCTTCCGCGAGGCCGACTCCGGGCTCGGCGGGATCCGCCTGATCGACGCGTACGTGCCCGTCACCGTGCTGCTCGCCATGATCGCGGGCGGCATCCAGTCGATGCCGCCGATCATCACCGGGTACCGCGAGCGCGGCGTCCTGCGCCGCATGTCGACGACACCGGTCCGGCCGTCCGCCCTGCTCAGCGCCCAGATGGCCATCCACGGCGGTGCCATCCTGCTCGGCGTCGCGCTCTGCCTGGCCGTCGGCCGCCTCGCCTTCGACGTGGCGCTGCCGCGCCAGATCGCCGGCTATCTCCTCGCCCTGCTCCTGTCCGTCGTGTGCGCCCTCGCGCTCGGTGCGCTGATCGCCTCCAGGGCCCGTACGACGAAGATCTCCAGCGCGATCGGCTCGGTCGTCTTCTTCCCCGCGATGTTCTGCGCGGGCGTGTGGCTGCCGGTGCAGGCGATGCCGGACACGCTGGCCCGCATCGTCGAGCTGACCCCCTTCGGCGCGGCGGCGCAGGCCATGAACCAGGCGATGGCGGGAGACTGGCCGGCCTGGTCGCACCTGGGCGTCCTCGCCGTGTGGGCCGTCCTCCTGACCGGCGCCGCGACGCGCTGGTTCCGCTGGGAGTGAGTCGGATGGGCGAGGCGGTGAGCGACGGCGCTGCCGTGCAGACTGGCTGCATGACGACGGAGACGGACGAACGCGGCGCCGCCGAGGAGGCGGCCAGGATCGTCGAGGAGCGCTGGGCGAACTTCCACCGCTACGGCCCGTACGGCATGCTCGCCGTCGGCGTCGTCCTGTCCGCCGCCACGGCCGGCGTCGTCGACATGGACCGGACCGACTGGTTCGTCTTCGTGCCGGTGTCCGCCGCCGCCCTCGCCCTCCAGCTGTGGTGGGGCCGGGCGATGCGCACCCGTCCAGGACCGTCCGGCGCCGGGATCGTCTACTACTGGGTCCGCTGGGCGCTCGCCTTCGTCGGTTCCCTCATCAATCCCTTCTACGTGTTCTACGCGGCCTGCGGCTACTTCGACGTCGAACGGCTGCTGCCGCGGCGCCAGGTCAGGCCGGGACTCTTCGCGGCGATCATCGTCGTGGCCGGCTCCCAGGCGGGCGGCCTCCCCCCGGAGAACTCCCTCGGCTGGGTCCTGTTCGGCGGACTGCTGGCCGTCAACAGCGCTCTGGTCGGCTTCATGGGCCACATCAACGGCAAGGAGAAGGAGCAGGCCCGCATCCAGATCGAGACCATCGGCGAGCTGGAGCGCACGAACACGGCGCTCCAGCAGGCCCTCGACGAGAACGCCGCCCTGCACGCCCAACTCCTCGTCCAGGCAAGGGAAGCGGGCATCGCCGACGAGCGCCGCCGGCTCGCCGCCGAGATCCACGACACCATCGCCCAGGGCCTGACCGGGATCATCGCCCAGCTCCAGGTCGTGAAGAACGCCCCCACCCTCGCCGTCGCCCACGAACACCTCGACCGCGCCTCGGATCTGGCCCGCCACAGCCTCGGCGAGGCCCGCCGCTCCGTGCACAACCTGGCGCCCGCGGCCCTGGACGGCGCCACGCTCCCCGAAGCGCTCAAGAAGACGGTCACCGACTGGTCGTCCCGTACGGGCGTGCGCGCCGACTTCACCCTCACCGGCACCGCCGAGCCCCTCCACGACGAGATCGAGGCGTCCCTCCTGCGCATCACCGAAGAGGCCCTGTCGAACGCGGCCCGGCACGCCCGCGCCACCCGCCTCGGCGTCACCCTCTCCTTCATGGCGGGCGAGGTGACCCTCGACGTACGGGACGACGGCCAGGGCTTCGACCCCCTCGCCCTGCCCGCCCGCACCGGCGCCGGCGGCTTCGGCCTCGACGGCATGCGGGCCCGCGCCGAGCGCCTCGCCGGTGACGTGACGATCGAATCCGAGCCGGGCGGCGGCACGGCGATCTCGGCTCGCGTACCGTTGGTGCGCCATGACTGACCCGGTGATCACTTTGCTCATCGTCGACGACCACCCGGTGGTCCGCGACGGCCTGCGCGGCATGTTCGAGTCGGCCCCCGGCTTCACGGTCCTCGGCGAGGCGGCCAACGGAGTCGAGGGCGTCACCCGCGCCGCCGAACTCGACCCGGACGTCGTCCTCATGGACCTGCGCATGCCGGGCGGCGGCGGGGTCGACGCGATCAAGGAACTGACCCGCCGCGGCGCCCGCTCCCGCGTCCTGGTCCTCACCACGTACGACACGGACTCCGACACGCTCCCCGCGATCGAGGCGGGCGCGACGGGCTACCTCCTGAAGGACGCCCCGCGCGAGGAACTCTTCACGGCGGTACGAGCGGCTGCCGAAGGCCGCACGGTCCTCTCACCGGCGGTGGCATCGCGCCTGGTCACAGCGGTACGCACCCCTGCGGCGCCGGCGGACGAGACTCTCTCGGCACGCGAACGCGAGGTCCTCGTCCTGGTGGCACGCGGCACCTCCAACAAGGAGATCGCGCGCGAGCTGTTCATCAGCGAGGCGACGGTGAAGACCCATCTCACGCACATCTACGGCAAGTTGGGCGTGAAGGACCGCGCGGCGGCGGTGGCGGTGGCGTACGACCGAAAAATCCTCGGCTAGCGAGCGCGGGCGGCCCCTCCGCATACTGGAGGCATGAGTACCGGAGCCCCCGGCTCAATGGAATTCGTCCGGGCCACCCCGCGCCCCGGCGGCGCGATCGTCTCGGCCGTCGGCTACCGCAGCAGGGGGCAGCGTCCGGCGCTCCACCGCGGCCTGCCGTCCCCCTACCTCACCCTGATCTTCTCCCTCGACGGCCCCGTGGTCAGCGGCTCGACCCCGGAGCAGGCGATGGGCGCGGACGCGCACCGCACCGAGATCGTCGTGGGCGGCCTGCACCAGAGCCCGGCGTTCATCGCGCAGCCCGAGCACGAGGCGGGCATCCAGCTGGCGGTGCACCCGCTGGCGGCGCGGGCGCTCCTCGGGGCCCCGGCGGCGGAACTGGCGGGCCCGGTGGTGACGGACGGCGCGGCGGTACTGGGGGCTGAGGCAACCCAACTGCACGACCGCTTACAGGAGTTGAAGAGCTGGCGGGCCCGCTTCGACGTCCTCTCCGCCTACCTGCGCACGCACGACCCCTTCGCCGGGGTGCGCCCCGAGGTCGCCGAGGCCTGGACCTGGCTGGCCCGCCACCGCGGCGCGGGCACCCTTCCGGGCCTAGCCGCGCACGTCGCTCTGAGCGAGCGCCGCCTGACGACCCTGTTCCGCGCGGAGACGGGCCTGAGCCCCGGGCAGGCGGCCCGCCTGATGCGCTTCCAGTACGCGAAGGAGTCGGTGGTCAGAGCGGCAACGGCGGACCGGCCCCTGGACCTCTCCCGAATCGCGGCGGACCACGGCTACTGCGACCACTCCCACCTGGTCCGCGCGTTCCGGCAGTACACGGGCCTGAGTCCGACGGCGTGGCTCGCGGAGGAGTGCCGGAACATCCAAGCCGGGGGCCACCACAACGGCGAAGAATCGACCCCATGAACACCACACAGAACACCCCCCAGACCCCCCGCGAACCCACGGTCTGGCCGTCCTTCCAGGCCACCGACGCCCCGGCCCTGATCGACTTCCTCGTCGACACCGTCGGCTTCCTGCGCACGGCCGTCTACGAGGACGGCGGCCGCGTAGCCCACGCCCAGCTCGACTGGCCCGAGGGCGGCGGCGTCATGCTCGGCTCCCACGACCCCGACGCCCCGCCGGAGAAGTGGTGCCAGACGCCGGGCACGTTCGGCTGCTACGTCGTCACGGACCGCGTCGACGAGCTGTACGCGCACCTCGTCGACGCGGGCGTCAAGATCTTCCGCGAGATCGAGGACCAGCCGTACGGCAGCCGGGAGTTCGCGATCGCGGACCCGGAGGGCAACCACTGGTCGTTCGGCACGTACCGGGGCGAGCCCCGGCCGGCTACGCGTGCCGGATGACGTCGTAGACCGTCTGCATGGCGGGTGCGGGGCGCGCGGTGTCGTTCCAGCCGATCTCCTCGGCGCGCGCGCCTCGGCCTTCAGAATGAGGCAAGCGCCGGGGGCGGCGCTCAGCTTCGGGGAACAGCGAAAGAGGCCTGATGAGTGCAGCGGGGATGAGCCGCGCGGAGGCGGTCCACCTCGTGCGGCGGATCATGGCAGCGGAGTGCGCGTCCGAGGACGAGACGGCCGACTGGCTGGAACGGCTCGACACCGCTCTGGCCTGCCCGTCCGGGTACGTGAGCGGGCTGATCTTCTGGCCGCCGGAGCGGGAGCTCTCGGCTGACGAGGTCGTCGACCACGCCCTGGCGTACCGCCCGATCGCCTTGTGAGGGCAGGGCCCACGTCCGGGGCCCGTCGGTCGTGCGCCGGGTCTCACCCCACCACCCGCAACAACACCACCGACCGCGCCCCCACCCCCATCACCGCCCCCGCCCGATGAACCACCCCGGGCGCCCCCGACTGGGCCTCCTCGGACGTGTCCACGAGGACCTCGTACGCGTGGGCCCACGGTTCGCCCGGCAGTACGAAGGTCTCCGGGCGGTCGCCGGCGTGCAGGATTGCCAGGAAGCTGTCGTCCTCGACCGGCTCGCCGCGGGCGTCGCGGCCCGGGATGTCACGGCCGGACAGATACATGCCGAGCGTCGCCGCCGGCGCGTACCAGTCGCGCTCCGTCATCTCCGTAGCGCGCGACGTGAACCACGCCAGGTCGCGCAGCCCGTCCGCCGAGTGCGCGCGGCCCGAGAAGAACGCTCGGCGCCGGAGCACCGGGTGGTCGTGGCGGAGCGCGATCAGGCGGGACGTGAGGTCGAAGAGGGAGCGCCAGCCCTCGTCCTCCAACAATCCCCAGTCGACCCAGCTGATCTCGTTGTCCTGGCAGTACGCGTTGTTGCTGCCGCGCTGCGTGCGCCCGAACTCGTCGCCGGCGACCAGCATCGGCACGCCGGTCGACAGGAGCAGGGTCGTCAGGAGGTTCCTCAACTGGCGCCTGCGCAGGGCCAGTACGGCCGCGTCGTCCGTCTCGCCCTCGGCGCCGCAGTTCCAGGAGCGGTTGTCGTTCGAGCCGTCGCGGTTGCCCTCGCCGTTGGCCTCGTTGTGCTTGCGTTCGTACGAGACCAGGTCGCGCAGCGTGAACCCGTCGTGCGCGGTGATGAAGTTGACCGACGCGTAGGGCCTGCGCCCGCCCCACGCGTACAGGTCGCTCGATCCGGAGAGGCGGTAGCCGAGGTCCCGTACGTCCGGCAGCGCGCCGCGCCAGAAGTCCCGTACGGCATTGCGGTAGCGGTCGTTCCACTCCGTCCACAAGGGTGGGAAGGCACCCACCTGATACCCCCCGGACCCCACGTCCCACGGTTCCGCGATCAGCTTCACCCGGCGCAGCACCGGATCCTGTGCGATCACCGCCAGGAACGGCGACAGCATGTCGACGTCGTGCATCGAGCGGGCCAGTGCCGCCGCCAGGTCGAAGCGGAAGCCGTCGACGCCCATCTCCGTCACCCAGTAGCGCAGGGAGTCCGTGATGAGGCGCAGGACGTGGGGCTGGACCACGTGCAGGGTGTTGCCGCAGCCCGTGTAGTCGGCGTAGCGGCGCGCGTCGTCCTGGAGGCGGTAGTAGCCCCGGTTGTCGATGCCCTTCAACGACAACATCGGTCCCAACTCCCCGGCTTCCGCCGTGTGGTTGTAGACCACGTCGAGGATGACCTCGATGCCCGCGTCGTGCAGCGCCCGCACCATCCGCTTGAACTCGCCGACCTGCTGCCCGCCCGTGCCCGACGCCGCGTACGCCGCGTGCGGGGCGAAGTAGCCGATGGAGTTGTAGCCCCAGTAGTTCTTCAGCCCCCTGCGCAGCAGGTGATCTTCGTGCGCGAACTGGTGGACCGGGAGCAGCTCCACCGCCGTCACACCCAGTTTCACCAGGTGCTCGATCGCCGCAGGATGGGCCAGACCCGCGTACGTGCCCCTCAACTCCTCGGGGATTCCCGGGTGTTGGCGGGTGAAGCCGCGGACGTGGAGTTCGTAGATGACGGAGTCCGACCACGGGGTTTTGGGCCTGCGGTCGTCCGCCCATTCGTCGTCCGGCGCGTCGTCGTGGACCACGACACCCTTCGGGACGTACGGGGCCGAGTCCCGGTCGTCGCGCACGGTGTCCGCCACATGCTGCTCGGGCCAGTCCCGTACGTGCCCGTAGACCTCGGGCGGCAGGCTGAACTCGCCGTCCACGGCCCGCGCGTACGGGTCGAGGAGCAGTTTCGCCGGGTTCCAGCGGGCGCCGGTCCACGGGTCCCAGCGGCCGTGCACCCGGAACCCGTACCGCTGTCCCGGCAGGACCCCGGGGACGAAGCCGTGCCATATCTCGTGCGTCAACTCGGTCAGCGGGGCCCGGCGTTCACGCCCCTCCTCGTCGAACAGGCACAGCTCTACGGACTGGGCACCGCCCGCCCACAGCGCGAAGTTGGTGCCCGCGACACCGTCCGGGCCGACCCGGAAGCGGGCGCCTAGCGGCATGGGCGCGCCCGGCCACACCGGCCCGGCCGGGGGAGTGCGTTCGCGTTTCCGGTCCCGGTCCTGTGCCGGCACGGCGGGCATCGCCGGCCGCCCGTTGCCCTGACCCGTGCGGCCCGGCACGCCCCCTGACGTGCCGGTCTGCACTGCCTCCTGCTCGGGTGCGCTCGACACCTGCCAGCCTCCCGCGGCTCCACGACATCTCGTCAGCAGGGCGTGCGGCGTCCCGGCCGCGGCTCCCCACGCGTACTCCTCCCCACTGTTCTGCCCAGAGCGTGGCTCGCACTCACGTTTCCCCGGCGGGGGGAGCGTCGTTGGCCTGGCGTGAGAACAGCTGTGAGGCGCGCGAGGCGCGCAGGGGCGACACTGGCCGCCGTACTGACATGGGCAGGACTGGTCGGCGGTCTCGCCGGATGCGACTCGGGCGAGGTGTTCGGCAAGCCGCGCTCGCCGGAGGACCTGATCCGCGTCACCCCGGACGACGCGAGCAAGGACGTGAAGGCGGACCGGAAGCTCCAAGTCGAGGTCCCCGAGGGCCGGTTGGAGTCCGTGAAGGTCGTCCGCGTCCAGGACGCGCAGGAGGAGAAGGTACCCGGCCGCCTCGACGATGACGGCAGCCGCTGGCGGCCCACCGGGCCCGACGGGGGCCGGCTCTCCCTCGCCGCGAAGTACGTCGTCGACGCGGTCGCCGTGGACGACGCCGGACGCCGGATGGCCCGCCACACCACCTTCACCACGTTCGTCCCCGACGAGCGCTTCATCGGCTACGTGACACCGGAGAACCGCTCCACGGTCGGCACCGGCATGATCGTGAAGCTGGAGTTCAACCGGGAGATCGAGAACCGCGCGGCGGTCGAGAAGGCCGTACGCGTCACCTCGAAGCCCGCCGTCGAGATCGCCCCGCACTGGTTCGGCAACACCCGGCTCGACTTCCGGCCCGAGAAGTACTGGAAGCCCGGCACCAAGGTCACCGTCGACCTGAAGCTGCGCGACGTCGAGGCGGCGCCCGGCGTCTACGGCTTGCAGTACAAGTCGTTCACGTTCACCGTGGGCCGCAGCCAGGTCAGTCTGGTCGACGCCGCGGCGCACACCATGGAGGTGCGCAGGGACGGCGAGCTCGTCGACACCCTCCCCATCACGGCGGGGGCGCCGCGCTCGACCACGTACAACGGGAAGATGGTCGTCAGCGAGCTGCTCGAGGTCACCCGGATGAACAGCCGCACCGTCGGCTTCGGCGGCGAGTACGACATCCCGGACGTGCCGCACGCGATCCGGCTCACCGACTCCGGCACGTTCCTGCACGGGAACTACTGGTCGGGCGGCGTCTTCGGGAGCAGCAACGTCAGCCACGGTTGCGTCGGTCTGCGCGATGTGAAGGGCGGCAGTTCGCTCACGCCGGCCGGCTGGTTCTTCGACCGCACGATCATCGGCGACGTCGTCGAGGTGAAGAACAGCGCTGACAAGAAAGTGGCTCCTGACAACGGGCTCGGCGGCTGGAACATGGGATGGAAGGAGTGGACCGCGGGCGCGGCGGCCGGATGACCGCTCGCCCCCGAATGCGGAAAGGGGGGTGTGGCCAGGGCGTTGGGACGGAACGGTGACATAAGCGGGGATCCGTTTTCCCAGGTCGTGTGGTTATCTTTCGCAGTGCGCGGGCGGACGCGCAGGGGTGCGGGCCCTGGACCGGGGCCTGGCGAGGGGAGAAGAACATCTTGAACGGGCGACGACCGATATCGGCGGCTCTGCTGGGGGCGGCACTGCTGCTGGTCACCGCGTGCGGTGGGGGCGGGGGCGGTTCGGACGCGGGTGGCGACGGCAAGGGCAAGGCGGAGAAGGCGGCCGAGGCGAACAAGCCGTCGGTGGCCGTCGTCACCGTCGCGCCGAAGGACGGCGCGGACGACGTCGCCACCAGCGGCGCACTCAAAGTCACCGCCGACAAGGGCAGGTTGACCGAGGTCGAGGTGGCCGACACCAAGGGCCGGGCGGTCGACGGGAAGATCGCCGCGGACGGGGCGAGCTGGACCCCGGCGCAGCACCTGGCCGCGTCCACCAAGTACAAGATCCACGCGGTGGCGAAGGACAAGGACGGTCGCGAGTCGGCCAAGGACACCACGTTCACCACGCTCACCCCGAAGAACACCTTCATCGGCACGTTCACCCCGGAGGACGGCTCGAAGGTCGGCGTCGGCATGCCGTTCTCGGTCCGCTTCACACGCGGCATCACGCACCCCGACGACGTCGAGAAGGCCATCACGGTCACGACCGAGCCGTCCGTCCCCGTCGAGGGCCACTGGTTCGGCAACGACCGGATCGACTTCCGGCCCGAGGAGTACTGGGCCGCGGGCACCAAGGTCACCGTCAAGCTGAACCTCGACGGCGTCGAGGGCCGGCCCGGCGTCTACGGCAAGCAGGTCCGCACCGTGAAGTTCACGGTCGGGCGCAGCCAGGTCTCCACGGTCGACGTGAAGACGAAGAAGATGACCGTCAAGCGCGACGGCAAGGTCATCAAGACGATCCCGGTGACCACGGGCAAGCCCGGCTACGACACGTGGAACGGGCAGATGGTCATCAGCGAGCGCCTCAAGGTGACCCGGATGAACGGCGAGACGGTCGGCTACGGCGGCGAGTACGACATCAAGGACGTCCCGCACGCCATGCGCCTGACGAACTCCGGCACGTTCATCCACGGCAACTACTGGGGCGGCGACGCCTTCGGCAACTACAACGCCAGCCATGGGTGCGTGGGGCTGCGCGATGTGCGGGGCGGGTACGACAGCAAGGTCTCCGCGGCGTGGTTCTTCGACCACTCGATGATCGGTGACGTGGTCGTCGTCAAGAACTCCCATGACCAGACGGTCGCCCCTGACAACGGGTACAACGGGTGGAACATGTCCTGGGCGGACTGGAAGAAGTAGCCCCGTCGCGGTGCGGGTCGGGAGGCTCCGCCCCGGACCCCGCTGCTCAATCGCCGCAGGGGCTTGATGGGCCGAGGTGAACGGGCGCTAACCTGCCGGGCATGACCGTTCACCTCGAAATCGCCGACGGCGTCGGGACCATCCGGCTCGACCGACCCCCGATGAACGCCCTGGACGTCGCCACCCAGGACCGCATCAAGGAACTCGCCGAAGAGGCCACGGCCCGGGACGACATCCGGGCCGTGGTCGTCCGCGGCAGCGAGAAGGTGTTCGCCGCCGGCGCGGACATCAAGGAGATGCAGGCCATGGACCACGCGGCCATGGTCGTACGGTCCCGCGCGCTCCAGGACTCGTTCACCGCGGTGGCCCGTATCCCCAAGCCCGTCATCGCCGCGATCACCGGCTACGCGCTCGGCGGCGGCTGCGAACTGGCGCTCTGCGCCGACTACCGGATCGCGGGGGAGAACGCCAAGCTCGGCCAGCCGGAGATCCTGCTCGGCCTCATCCCGGGCGCCGGCGGCACCCAGCGGCTGTCCCGGCTCGTCGGTCCGTCCAAGGCCAAGGACCTGATCTTCACGGGCCGCCATGTGAAGGCCGACGAGGCTCTGGCCATCGGCCTGGTGGACCGCGTCGTCCCGGCGGACGAGGTCTTCGACGCCGCGCACGCGTACGCGGCCCGGCTCGCCCAGGGGCCCGCCATCGCGCTGCGCGCCGCGAAGGAGGCGATCGACGCGGGCCTGGAGACCGACCTGGAGACGGGGCTCGCCCTCGAACGCACCTGGTTCGCCGGTCTGTTCGCGACCGAGGACCGGGAGACCGGAATGCGCAGCTTCGTGGAGGAAGGTCCGGGCAAGGCGAAGTTCGCCTGACGTACCCTCAGGGGGAGGCGTCAACTCCCGTACGGGCACGCCGAGTTGATCTCGTCCTCCGTTGGGGCGCATTATCCCCGCCTTAAGAGAACCTTAAGAGATCCTTGTCCGTGACGATCGACGTCGGGTCACGCACGGTAAGTCATCACAGGTCAGATGGGGTGCAGAGGCACCTTAAGTGCCATTGGCATATGCCAAACCGGCCCCCCGGAATGAGGCGTTCCGGGGGGCCTATTCAGCCGGAACGGCCCCGCGATCCCCTCCGGGCAGCCATCATGGAGGGCATGGCGGGGCTTGAGGGTGTCGAACAACCACGGCGGCACGGCGGTGCGACCGCCGCGCGCTGGTCGCCCGCGGTCGAGGACGAACACGCCCTGAGGGCACTGGAGTTGTTCGGAAATCCCACCGAGGCGGAGGTGTCGCTCCCGTCGCGCCCCGAGTCGGCGGCGACCGCGCGCAGGCTCGCCCAGGTCGTCGTCCTGCGCCACTGGGGCCTGTCCCCGAAGATGACCGAGGACGCCGTCCTGCTCGTCTCCGAACTCGTCGGCAACGCCGTGCGGCACACCGGCGCCCGCGCCTTCGGCCTGCGCATGCTGCGCCGCCGCGGCTGGATCCGGGTCGAGGTGCGCGATCCGTCGCGCGGGCTGCCCTGCCTGATGCCGGTGCAGGCGTACGACATATCGGGCCGCGGCCTCTTCCTCGTCGACAAGCTCTCCGACCGCTGGGGCGTCGACCTGCTGCCGCGCGGCAAGACGACCTGGTTCGAGATGCGCGTCGCCGACCGCTGATCGCCGCAAGAGGCTCCGGGAACGCACGAAAGCCTCCGTTTTCGCCGTCGTGCGGCGCCGCGGAGGCTTTCGTGTGATGCGCCGTGGACAGTGGGGGTGTAGCCCACGGCGTCTGATGACGACCTGGCCCGGGTCAATGGGGGTCGTGGCACCGATCATGGCAGAAGGTGCCGACAAGGACCAAATGAATCCTTCGGAATCCATGGTGATGTGACCCACTCACCTCGCAAATGAAGGATAAGTACAGCGGGCATTCAGTAATCGTTAAGGCCCTCGGGTCGGTAGGCGGCTTTTGTCGGACATCCCCCTTAAATGGGGCGGGTGACCAAGGCAGAACCGCTGCGACGCCGCTCGGCCCTGCGCGTCGGCGCCGGGCTCACCGCCGCCCTCGCCACCGGCTGCGCTCCGGCCTCCGCCGAGCGGCCCCCGACGTCCACCCGCACCGCCTCCCCGGCCCCCTCCGCCCGCCCCGCGCGTGCCGCCCCCGGACCGCACCGCTTCCCCGGACAGCCCGCCCAGATCGACCACGGTCCGCGCACCGCCGACCGTGTCGCCCTCACCTTCCACGGCCAGGGCGACCCCGCCATCGCGTACGCCCTCCTGAAAGAGGCCGAACGCGCCCGCGCCCACGTCACCGTGCTCGCCGTCGGCACCTGGCTCGACGAGCACCCGGCCGTCGCCCGGCGCATCCTCGACGGCGGCCACGACCTCGGCAACCACACCCTCCACCACCGCGACATCAACGCCATGTCCGAGGCCGAAGCGGCCGCCGAGATCACCGGCTGCGCCCAGCGCATCCGCCGGCTCACCGGCTCCATCGGCACCTGGTTCCGGCCCTCGCGCGCACAGACCGCGACCCCGCTCGTCGCCCGCCTCGCCCAGCGCGCCGGCTACCCGCACGTCCTCTCGTACGACGTGGACTCGCTGGACTTCACCTCGCCGGGCGCGAACGCCGTCGTCGACAACGTCGCCTCGGCCGTGCGCCCCGGCTCCGTCGTCAGCCTGCACTTCGGCTACCAGGACACCGTCGCCGCGCTGCCCGCCCTCCTGGACCACCTCGACCGCCGCGGCCTGGCCGCGGTGACCTGCACGGAGCTGCTCACGTGACCATGAAGAAGCTTGTCATCGCCGCCGCGGCCACCGCCGTTCTCGCCGCGCTCGCCGGCTGCGGCACCGAGAACGCCGCCGACCGCGCCACCCAGCGCGCCATCAAGCCCGTCAAGCCGGCCGTGCCGGAGCAGACCGTGAACGGGCTGCCCGGGATGCCGCCCGTCCTCAACCCGAAGGACGTGTACGCGGCCGACCGCCCCAACAAGCTCTCCCCGGTCGTCAAGGACTTCCCGTCGCGCGTCTACGTCCCCAACACCGAGTCCGACACGGTCTCCGTCATCGACCCCAAGACGTTCGAGATCGTCGAGACCATCAAGGTCGGCCGCCAGCCGCAACACGTCGTCCCCTCCTGGGACATGAAGACGCTGTGGGTCAACAACAACCGCGGCCACACGCTCACCCCCATCGACCCGAAGACCGGGAAGGCGGGCAAGCCGGTCGACGTGCACGACCCGTACAACCTCTACTTCACGCCCGACGGCAAGCACGCCGTCGTGATGGCCTCGCTCGACCGCGAACTGGTCTTCCGCGACCCGCACACGATGAAGATCCAGCACACCGAACCGGTCAGCTGCTACGGCGTCAACCACGCCGACTTCTCCCTCGACGGTCGCTACTTCATCGTCAGCTGCGAGTTCAGCGGCGAACTGCTCAAGGTCGACACGGAGAAGATGAAGGTCATCGGACAGCAGAAGCTGCCCTTCGACGGTGCGATGCCGCAGGACGTGAAGGTCTCGCCCGACGGCAAGAAGTTCTACGTCGCCGACATGATGGCCGACGGCATGTGGGTCCTGGACGGCGACACCTTCTCCAAGCCGACGCTGCTGCCCACCGGCAAGGGCACGCACGGCCTGTACGTCAGCCGCGACTCCAAGGAGATGTACGTCTCCAACCGGGGCGAGGGCACGATCTCCGTCTTCGACTTCCCGAAGAACAAGCTGACCAAGAAGTGGAAGCTCCCGCAGGGCGGCAGCCCCGACATGGGCGGCGTCTCGGCGGACGGCAACACGCTGTGGCTGTCCGGGCGTTACGACGCCGAGGTGTACGCCATCGACACGCGTACGGGCGTCCAGATCGCCCGGATCCCGGTGGGCTCGGGGCCGCACGGTCTCGCCGTCTACCCGCAGCCCGGCCGCTACTCCCTCGGCCACACGGGCATCTTCCGCTAAGCAGGCACTAACAGCGCAGCATCAGGGCCTCCGACCCCACCGGCCGGTACCCCGCCGCCTGGAACACCCGCACACTGCGCGCGTTCCCCGGCGACTGCTGCGACCAGACGTACTCCTCCGGGACCAAGTGCCGGGCGGCGACGGCCAGTTGCCGCCCGAGCCCCCGGTGGCGTACGTCCTCGTCGACCTCGATCGCCGCCTCCCAGCGCCCGCCGATCCCGCGCCCGAGCACCAGCACGCCCCCGGTGTCGCCCGCCGCCTCCCACACCCGCACGTCGTCGCGGTGGATCAGCGCGCGGGTCACCCGGGGGTGTTCGCGGTCGCGGATCTCGCGCAGTGCGAGCGGCGGCTCACCGGGCAGCGCCGACGCCACCGTCAGCAGGTCGATCGTGTCGTGGGACCGGCCCGTACGGTCCATGAACGCGGCCAGGAAGCGGGCGTTCATCGACGCCGCGAACGCGTCGCAGTCCGTCGCGGCCAGCGTCTCGCGCACCCACTCCTCGGGCTCGTCCGTGAACACCACGGTGTGCGCCGTGAACGCGAGCACCCCCGCGTCCCGCTCGCGCATCTGCGGGACCACCGTCGTCGTGCCGTCCGGCGCCGGGAAGACACCCTTCGCCGCCGCGTCCAGAATGTCCCGCAGAGTCATCCCCGTACCCCTTGCTCGCCTTGCTCGAACGGCTTGAGTCTCCACCCACTGGAAGGCCCAGACTCCCCGACATGATCGACGACAGCCCGCAGCTGCTCACGATCGGACAGCTGGCGCGCCGCACCGGTCTCACGGTGCGCACCATCCGCTTCTGGTCCGACGAGGGCGTCCTGCACCCCGTGACCCGCAGCGACGGCGGCTACCGACTGTACGACGCCGGGGCCGTGGCCCGCCTGGAATTGATCCGCACCCTGCGGGAGCTGGGCCTGGGCCTGGACGACGTACGGAAAGTGGTGGCCGGGGACGCGGACGTCGCCGCCGTCGCCGCCGCGCACGTGGCGGCGCTCGACGCGCAGATCCGCTCGCTGCGGCTGAACCGGGCTGTCCTGTCGACCGTCGCGAAGCGTGGTTCGAGCACCGAGGAGATGGCTCTGATGAACAAACTGGCCCGGCTGAGCGCCGCCGAACGCAGGCACATCATCGACGACTTCATGGAGCAGACCTTCGGCGGCCTGGACGCCGCCGACCCAGACATCCGCAACCGGATGCGGGTGATGGTCCCCGACCTGCCGGACGACCCGACCTCCGAGCAGGTCGACGCCTGGGTGGAGCTGGCCGAGCTGATGCGGGACCCGGACTTCCGCGCGCACATGCGCCGCATGATCGAGTTCAACGCCGCCGACCGCGGTCCCGACGTGACACCCGGCAGCTCCCTGTGGTTCATGAGCCGCCTGGTGCACCTCGCGTCCGAGGCCAGGGAGCGCGGCGTCGACCCCGCCTCCGACGAGGCGGACGAGGTACTGCGCGGCCTGCTCGGCGACGCCGACCGCGCCGAGGTCCTGGCACGCATGGAGGCCGCCGCCAACGAGGACGTGGCCCGCTTCCGCGACCTGGTGTCCCGGGTCCGGGGCCTTGCGACCCTGCCGCGGCACGAGGCGGAGTTCGCCTGGGTACTCGCTGCACTGCGCGCGAGGCTCTCCGGATAATCTGACCCCCGTAATCACAGCAGTACGTAAACGAGGGGTGGTCCCGGTGGCGGACATCGAGGAAGCACGCAAGGCGTTCGAGCGGTTCGACGCGGACGGCGACGGCTTCATCACGGCGGGCGAGTACAAGAGCGCCATGGCGCAGATGGGCGACTTCAACGTCACGGAGTCGGTGGCCGAGGTCCTCATTGCCCGCCAGGACACCGACGGCGACAAGCTGCTGTCCTTCGACGAGTTCTGGGCCAACCTGAACAAGGCCTGACCCTGAACGACATGGCGCGTCCGCCGTCCCCGCGATCAGGGGCGGCGGACGTCTCGCTGCTCACCCTGCTGGGGCTCGCGCCCGAGGAGGACGCCGTCTACCGGCTGCTCGTCGACCGGCCCGACAGCGAACCGGCCGCGCTGACCGGCCCGTTGCGCCTGTACGAGGTCACGCGCGCCCTCGACGTCCTCGTCGAGCGGGGCCTGGCCAGCGCCCGACTCGGCGTGGACGGGGCCGCCCCGCGCTACCGCGCGGCCTCCCCGGTGCTCGCCCTCGGCCCGCTCCTCGAAGCCCGCCGCGGCGCCCTGCACCAGGTCGAGCACTTCGTCACCGAGCTCTCCGAACGGCACCGCTCCGCCCAGGTCCGCGCCTCCGGCGCCCCCGTCGAGGTGCTGTCCGGGGCCGCCGCCATCCGTCGCAGGCTGCTCACCATGGGCCGCGAGGCGCAGCACGAGGTGTGCTCCCTGATCCCCGCCCGCGACGCCCCGGTGGCGCTGTCCGTGGAGGACAGCATCGAGGAGGTCGAGCGCGACTCGATCGCGCGGGGTGTGGAGCTGCGCTCGGTGATGGAGCGCGGCTGGTTCGACCGGCCGGAGACCGCGGCCTCGCTCGCGCAGCTCGTCGCGGAGGGGCAGAGCGTCACCGTCACGGACCGGCTGCCGATCAAGCTGATCATCGTGGACCGCCGTACGGCACTGCTGCCGCTCGACCCCGAGCGCGACGAGACGGAACCGGTCGCCCTCGTCGTCCACCGCAGCGGGCTGCTCACCGCGCTCCAGGCCCTGTTCGAGCAGTGCTTCGCGCAGGCGAGGCCGCTGCGCGCGGGCGGTGTCGAAGCGGCGCCCGGGGCCGGCGTCGACGGGCTCGACCGGCAGATCCTGGCGCTGCTGCACGTCGGCCTGACCGACGCCGCCATCGCCCGCCAACTGGGCATGGGGCACCGCACCGTCCAGCGGCGGCTGCACGCCCTGATGGCGCGGGCGAAGGCCGCGACCCGGTTCCAGCTCGGCGCCCATGCGGTGCGCGCCGGCTGGATGGAGTGACCGGCCGCCTACGCGAGGCGGATTTACGCCGCGGCCACTTCGCGCCACCCGGCGTCCCTTGTAGGGGGCACGCGCCGTGCCGAACCATCGACTCACCGATCACGTGGGGCTGTCGAGCCCCGCGTCTGTGCGTGTGATGGGGAGAAATCTGTGGCAAAGAGACCGATACGCCGGGTCGTGGCGGCTGGGGTGGTGGCCGCGGCCACCGGCTCAGCGCTCCTGGCCGGGCCCGCGCCCGCGTGGGCCGACGACGCGGCGACCGCCGCGAGCGACCCGGTACCGGTGGCACCCCTCATGACCCAGGGGCTCGACAAGGAAGCCAGGAGCGGCACCCCCGCTCAGGCTGCCCGGGCCCACCTCGCGGACCACGAGGACACCTACCAGGTGCCCGCGTCCGAGCTGAGGACCGTCCGTACGACGAAGGACGGCGGCCAGACCACCGTCCGCTTCGCCCAACAGCACGACGGCGTCCCGGTGTTCGGCGCCGAGTACGCCGTGCAGACCGAGCGGTCCGGCGACGGAGAGCGGGTGACCTCCGCCACCGGCACCCTCTACACACAGCTCACCGTCTCCACCACCCCGAAGGTCGACGAGGCCACCGCACGCCACCGCCTCGCCGTCCTCGACGGCAGCCTGCGCGGCGTCGAGGGCGCGAAGACCGCCGAGCACGGCCTGACCGTGCTCCCCGACGCCCGGGGCGGCCGCCTGGCCTGGCACTTCACCGTCACCGGCGCCCGCAGGGACGGCAGCCCCGTCCGTCAGGAGGCGTACGTCGACGCCCGCGCCGGCGCCCTCGCGCTCTCCTACAACAACGTCGACGCCGCCGACGCCGCCCCCGCGCGGGCCACCGGCGTCCGCGTCGACGGCAGCCAGGTGCCGCTGGAGGCGGACAAGGCGGCCGACGGCTCGTACACGCTCGTCGACTCGACCCGCGCCATGTATCCGGTCACCGGCGGACAGATCCGCACGTACGACGCGCAGCGCAAGAGCTACCTCGACGTCGCGGGCGGCCCTGTCTCCGACGACGTACCGCTGGTGACGTCGGCCACCGACCGCTTCGACGGGGCGAACACCGCCTCCGGCGCCGTCGACGCGCACGTGAACGCGGCCAAGGTCTACGAGTTCTACAAGAACGAGATCGGCCGCGACGGCATCGACGGCAAGGGCGGCAGCGTCCACTCCGTCGTCAACGTCGCGAGCAACGGCAAGGACTACGCCAACGCCTTCTGGGACGGCTCGAAGATGGTCTACGGGCACATGAACGGCGTGCCCCTGTCCGTCGGCCTCGACGTCGTCGGCCACGAGATGACCCACGGCGTCACCGAGCACAGCGCGGGCCTCGTCTACCTGAACCAGTCCGGCGCCCTCAACGAGGCGATATCCGACTACTTCGGCAACGCGATGGAGACCGCTGACAAGGGCGTCGCCATGGACGACCCGAAGTCCGGGCTCATCGGTGAGTACCTCTGCAACGGCGAGGGGACGCTGGAGGACTGCGCGCTGCGCGACCTGGGCGACGGCCGCAACGCGCAGAAGGACTACGAGCCGATCCCGCTCGACATCGACAACGGCGGCGTCCACTACAACTCCACCATCGTCGGCGGCGCGCTGTGGGACCTGCGCAAGTCGATCGACACCGGGCTCGCGGACCGGATCGTCTACCGCGCCGCGCAGAACTACCTCACCCCGCTGTCGGGCTTCACCGAGATGCGCACCGCGGTGACCCTGGCCGCCAAGTCCCTCAAGGTCTCCGACGAGGACCGGGCGAAGATCGACGCCGCCTTCGACGCGCACGGCATCCAGGACGGCTGGGAGGCCAAGGGCGGCAGCCACGACGGCACCACCGTCGGCGCCGACGTGCTGCCCGCCTACGAGGTGTACAGCGGCATCGACGAACAGGCCGCCCAGATCAGCGGGGACGTCTACGCCATCGGCCACGGCGACGCCGTCGCCTGGGACCGGGGCGGCGCCGCGTTCGGTATCACCGTCGGCCGGTTCGACAAGCAGGAGGGCGACTCCGACCACGAACTCGCCCAGGACGGCGCCTACTTGATCGACCCTTCGCTCGACAGGGACCGGGTCGTCTTCACCCGGATCGGCGCCGACGGCATCGGCATCTACGGTGCAGGGGACAAGGGCCAGGGCGCGATCAAGAAGGTCGTCGACCGCCCGGACGCCGACGAGACCGAGCCCGTCACCGAGAACGGCGCCCTCGCCTACCTCTCCACCACGCCCGACGGCGAGCAGGACGTCATGCTCCGCAAGGCCGACGGTACGACGGTCGACGTGACGCCCGAGCCCGGCACCAAGGCCGCCCGTCTCGCCATGAAGAACGGCACGATCGCCTGGGCCGGCGGCGACGGCACGTATCTGCACACGTACGACATCGCCACCGGCAAGACGCAGACGAAGCGCATGACGGGCTACCTGTTCGGGCAGATCACGGACGTCCAGCTCACCTCGGACCGCGTGTTCTACCGCGACACTCAGGCGTTCCTGCTGCGCAGCGACTCCGTCGTGACGGCGCCCGTCGCCGATCTGACGCAGATGAAGAAGCTGAAGGCGCCCTCGACGCTCTACCTCGGCCAGTTCACGGTCACCGACGCCTACTTCGCGTACTCCTCGACCGATTTCTTCGGCGGCCTCGGCAGCTGGACCGGACCCTGGAAGGTGAAGGCCGCCCCGACCGCGGACGTCGTCGCGGGCACGGCGGCGTACCAGCGTGTCTCCTGCTCCTCCGGGACGCAGCTCGCCCCGTCCCTCGGCGCCGGGCAGCGCATCGCCTGGCTGGACACCACGTCCGCCGCGACGGACGTGGTGACCCGCGAGACCTTCGCCGGTACCTGCGAGAACTAGCTCAACTCACCTGACGCACGGCCCGGTTCACCGCGGAAAGGACCGCCCCCACGGAGGCGGTCAGCACCGAGGTGTGCCGGGCCGCGCCCCATTCCCGTACGGCACCGACCCGGCAGCGGACGTAGGCGACGGCCTCGCTGTCGGGGCCCGCCGTCAGGCCGTGCTGGGTGAAGGACTCGATGTCGACGTCGAGGCCGGCTGTGCGCAGGGCGTCGGTGAACGCGGCCAGCGGGCCGTTGCCCTTGCCCTCCAGCTCCCGGGACTCGCCGTCCACTTCGAGGACGCAGGCGAAGTGGTGGACGGCACCGTCCTGGCGTACCGACCAGTCGTCGGCGAGGGCGACGGGACCGGTCGCGTCCAGGTAGGCGGTGCGGAACAGCGCGTACAGCTCGTCCGGTGTCGCCTCGCTGCCGCTGTCGTCGGTGGCCTCCTGGACGAGCCGCGCGTACTCGGGGCGCATCTCGCGCGGCAGGTCGACGCCGTAGTGCTCCTTGAGGAGATACGCCATTCCGCCCTTGCCCGACTGGGAGTTGACGCGGATGACCGCCTCGTAGGTGCGTCCCACGTCGGCCGGGTCGATCGGCAGGTAGGGCACCTCCCAGCGGTCGTCCGTGCGGGTCGCGTGGTGGGCGAAGCCCTTGCTGATGGCGTCCTGGTGCGTACCGGAGAACGCCGTGTGGACGAGGTCGCCGGCGTAGGGGTGGCGGGGGTGCACGGGCAGCCGGTTGCAGTGCTCGACCGTCGCGCGCACCGCGTCGAGGTCCGAGAAGTCGATCTTCGGGTCGACGCCCTGCGCGTACAGGTTCATGGCGAGGGTCACCAGGTCGACGTTGCCGGTGCGCTCGCCGTTGCCGAAGAGGCACCCCTCGACGCGCTGCGCCCCCGCCAGGACGGCGAGTTCGGCGGCGGCGACTCCGGTGCCGCGGTCGTTGTGCGGGTGGACGGAGACGATCACGCTGTCGCGCCGGTCCAGGTGGCGGCTCATGTACTCGATCTGGTCGGCGTACACGTTCGGGGTCGCGATCTCGACCGTCGTCGGCAGGTTGTGGGTGACGGGGCGGTCGGGGCTCGCGTCCCACAGCTCGGTGAGCCCGTTGCACAGCTCCAGGACGAAGTCGGGCTCGGTGACGTTGTACGTCTCCGGCGCGAACTGGAAGCGGATGTGCGCGTCGGGGCGGGCGTCGGCCAGGCGGGCCATGAGCACGGCGGCCTCCCGCACGGTCGCCGCGATCTCGGCGCGCGTCTTGCCGAGGACGACGTCGCGCCAGACCGGCGACGTCGCGATGTAGAGGTGCACGACCGCGCGCGGCAGCCCCTCGATCGACGCGAAGGTCCGCGCGATCAGGTCCGTCCTGGCCGGGGTGAAGACGACCGGCGTCACGTCGTCGGGCACGGCGCCGGAGGTGACCAGATGGCGTACGAAGTCGAAGTCCGTCCGGCTGGCCGACGGGTAGCCGACCTCGATCTCCTTGAAGCCCATGCCGACCAGCAGGTCGAAGAAGCGGCGCTTGCGGTCGGTGTCCATCGGTTCCGCGAGGGCCTGGTTGCCGTCGCGCAGGTCGACGGGGACCCACAGCGGGGCCTCGGTGGGCCGGCGGTCCGGCCAACTCCGGGACTCCACAGGGACGTCGACGCGCTCGTGGTACGGGCGGTAGCGGTGGAACGGCATGGGGGAGGGCTGTTGGGGGTTCCAGCGGTACATGGGCTTCTCGGCTTCCTCTGCTGACGGCCGAAGGGCTCAGCAGGTCTGCTGAAGGTCTTCGGAAGGGGAACCGGCAGCGCGACACCCCGCGGCGGGGTGCCGGTCGCGTCAGGCCCCGCCGCGGCAGCCGAGAAGAAGCAGTCCGCGGAACATGCTCGTAGACTAGCCACACCTCAGCTCCTCAGACAAGTACTCCTCAGACAAGTTGGTGACAGTGGTGTCCGACGGTCCGCTCCGGCCCAGCCCCCTCGTCGAACAGGCCGCGGAGCGGCTGCGCGCCCGGATCGCCGACGGCGTCTGGCCCGTCGGCACCCGGCTGCCCGGCGAGACGACCCTCGCCAAGGACCTCGGCGTCGGCCGCTCCACGGTCCGCGAGGCGCTGCGCGCGCTCACCGGCGCCGGCATGGTGCGGCCCCGGCAGGGCGCGGGCGTCTTCGTGACGGCGGCCAGACCGGTCGAGGACTTCCCGACGCGGCTGCGCAGGGCGGCCCTCGTGGACGTGTACGAGGTGCGCACCCTGCTGGAGACCCAGGCCGCGCGCCTCGCGGCCGAGCGGCGCACCGACGACGACGTCCGGGCGATGACGGCGGCGCTCGACGCGCGCCGCGCGGCCGCCGACGGGCCCGGCGACGCGTTCGTGGACGCCGACATCGCGCTGCACGCCGCGGTCGTCGCCGCCGCGCACAACCCCGTCCTGACGGACCTCTTCGCGGAGTTCACCCCGGCCCTGCGCGAGGCCCTGATCGACCTCCTCGACCTCGTCGACGTACGCCACGCGGAGCGCGACCACGGCGACGCGGCGCACGCCGCCATCGTGGCGGCCGTGGTGGCGGGCGCCCCGGACGCGGCGGAGCGCGCGGCGCGCGACGAACTCCTGGCGATTCAGGGCAAGTTGACCGGCCAGGGGTAGGCCGGGCCGAGGAGGGGCAGGAAGGGACGATCACCACTTACAGGGGGGGCGGCGTGCGCGGCATCGGGATCATCGGCGTGGGCGAGATCGGGCGGGCCATGGTGGAGGGCCTGTGCGACGGGACCGAGGAGGCGCCGCCGGTCAACCTCTCGCCGCGCGGCGCCCGCACGTCCGCCGAACTCGCCGCCCGCCACCCGAACGTCCGGGTCCGCGCCGACAATCAGGGCGTCGTCGACAGCTCCGACATCGTGATCATCGCCGTACGCCCGCGGGGATACGCCGAGGCGCTCGCCGGACTCAAGGTCGGCGGGGACCGGATCGTCGTCAGCGTCGTCGCCGGAGTTCCTGCCGAAGCGCTGCGCCGCGTCCTCGGCACCGACGCCCCCGTCGTGCGCGCCATCCCGCTGCCCGCCGTGCGCGAGCGCGGCTCCGTCACCGTGACGTGCCCCGCCCACCCCGCCGTCGACGCCCTCTTCGACCGGCTCGGCGGGGCGCTCCCGGTCGCGGACGAAGCGGAGTTCGATGTCTTCTCCGCTCTCACGGGCACGTTGACCAGCCATTACTGGTATCTGGCGACGCTGGCCGAGTGGGCCGGGCGGCACGGTGTCGAGGCCGCCGACGCGGACCGCTACGTCCGCGGACTCTTCCAGGGCCTCGGGCGCTCGCTGGGCGACGGGTCCCGCTCGCTGCGCCGGCTCGCCGCGGACCACGAGACGCCGAACGGCAGCAACGAACGTATCCGCACCACCTGGTTCGACGAGGCCAACGCCACAGCCCTGACCGAGGCGCTCGACGGCCTCCTCGACCATCTGAGGCAGGGCTGGTGACGGTCCGTCAGGATGCCCGGCGGTACTGACCGGGCGCCACCCCGAACTCCCGCTTGAACGCCTTGGCGAACGCGAACTCCGATGCGTAGCCCGCCCGTTCGGCCACCACGCGCAGCGGCACGTCCTCCTCGCGCAGCTGCCGACCCGCCGTCGTCATCCGCCACCACGTCAGATACGCGAGCGGCGGCATCCCCACCGCCGCCGCGAACCGCCGCGCGAACGCAGCCCGTGACAGACCGCCCAGCGCCGCGAGTTCCGCCACCGTCCACGGGTGCGCCGGATCCGCGTGCATCGCCCGCAGCGCGGCCGCCAGCGGCGGTTCGGTGAGCGCCGCCGACCAGCCGGAGGCGTGCGCGCCCGGCTCGTCCCGGCCCAGCCACCAGGCCCGCAGGATGTACAGGAGCAGCGTGTCCAGGAGCGCCGAGACGATCGTGTCCGAGCCGGGGCGCGGCTCGTCGAGCTCCTCGCCGAGCAGCTCGACCGCAGCCCGCAGTGAACGGTGCGCGCCGACCCGGGCCGGCAGATGCACCACGTCCGGCAACTCGTCGAGCAGGGGATGGGCCCGCGCCCGGTCCAGGAGGTAGGCGCCGCACAGCATCACCGTGTCGGGCGTCGGGCCGACGCAGGGCCGGGGCGGCGGCGCGGGCCAGGTGCCGTCCGGCCGCAGCCTGAAGTCCTCGGGCTCCACGCCGACTTCGCTGACCAGGGTGTGCCCGCGGCCGTGCGCGAGGAAGACCACGTCGCCGGGGCCGAGCGCCACGGCCCGCGCCTCGTCCCCCTCCGGAAGCAGCCACGCCGAGCCGCGCAGCAGCACGTGGAACCCGGCGCCGTCGTGCGCGTCGAACCGGTTGCCCCACGGGGCGAACTTGTCCCGGAGCGCCGAGTGCGGCCGCCCGAGCCGCATCGCGGAGATCGCGTCGCTGAGTACGTCCATCCGGTCACCGTAGCGCGGGAGTTGAGGCAGTGAGACCCACTGGCGTGAGACGTACGGACATGAAAGCGAGACCGGCAGGCATGGTTCGTCTCGCCGGGCCTTCGTACGGTCGACGCATGACGAACACCACGCCCACCGCCACCGCCCGCGCCGTTCTCTTCGACGAGCTCGGCGGTCCCGACGTCCTGCGCATCGAAGACGTACCGCTGCGCGCCCCCGGCCCCGCCGAACTCCTCATCCGCGTCGAGGCGTTGGGGCTCAACCGCGCCGAGGCGCTGTTCCGCGCGGGGGAGTACTACTACCTCCCGACGCTGCCCGGATCGCGGCTCGGCTACGAGGCGTCCGGCGTCGTCGAGGCCGTCGGCGACCAGGTCACCGGCTTCCGGCCCGGCGACCTCGTGATGACGGGACCCGGCATCGAGATGGGCGCGCAGGGCGTCTACGGCGACCGGATCGTGCTCCCCGAGACGGCGGTCGTCCCGCGCCGCGCCTCCGTCGACGCGGTCACCGGGGCCGCGGCCTGGCTCACGTACACGACGGCGTACGGCGGCATGGTCGAGACGGGCGGGATGCGGCCGGGCGACCACGTCCTCATCACCGGCGCCTCCAGCGGCGTCGGCACCGCCGCGATCCAGGTGGCCCGGCGCGTCGGCGCGGTCCCCATCGCCACCACCCGCACCGAGGCCAAGCGCCAGGCGCTCCTCGACCTCGGCGCCGAGCACGTCGTCGTCACCGACGGCGACGACCTGCCGAAGGAGGTCCGGCGGGTCACCGGGGGCGACGGCGCGGACCTGCTCTTCGACGCGATCGGCGGACCCGAACTCCCGCACCACGCCTCGGCGTTGCGCAAGCGGGGCACGATCGTCGTCTACGGCTGGCTGGGCGGCACGATCGCCTTCCCGATGAACTGGCCGCAGACCATCCACACCTACGCCAACTTCGACCTGCCCGCCGACGGCATGCGCCGCGCCAACGCGTTCCTCGACGCGGGCCTGCGCGACGGCGCCCTGCGCCCGCGGATCGCCGAGGTCTTCCAAGGCCTCGACCGCATCCGGGACGCCCACCGCCTGATGGAGTCGAACGCGCACACCGGAAAGATCGTCGTCGCTCTCTGAGCCGTCACTCTTTGAGCCGAGCCCAGGAATAGTCCTCCCGTACCGGGGGTTCGCACTCCATGCACATGCATGAATCTCCCGAAGAGTGACTCCCGAAGGGCACCTCACATGAAGATCGGCATCATCGGCGCGGGCAACATCGGCGGCAACCTCACCCGGCGCTTCACCGCCGTCGGCCACGACGTGCACGTCGCGAACTCGCGCGGCCCGCAGACCCTCACCGCGCTCGCCGAGGAGACCGGCGCGACGCCCGCGACCATCGAGGACGCGGTGCGCGACGCGCAGGTCGTGGTCGTCACCATCCCGCTGAAGGCCGTGCCGAACCTCCCCAAGGGTCTCCTCGACACCGCCGCCGCCGACGTCGCCGTCATCGACACCGGCAACTACTACCCGCAGCAGCGCGACGGGAAGATCGAGGGCATCGAGGACGAGGGCCTGACCGAGAGCCGCTGGACGGAGCGGCAGCTCGGCCACCAGGTCGTCAAGGTCTTCAACGGCACGTACGCCGCCGACATCCTCGACAAGCCCCGTCCGAAGGGCGACCCGGCCCGCGTCGCCCTGCCGATCGCGAGCGACGACACGGCGGCCAAGCAGGTCGTGACGGCCCTCCTCGACGAGATCGGCTTCGACGCGGTCGACGCCGGCGGTCAGGACGACTCCTGGCGCCAGCAGCCGGGCACCCCCGTCTACGGCCTGGCCGCCGACGCGGCCGCCGTGCGCAAGGCCCTCGACGCGGCCTCCCCGACCCGCACGGCCGAGTGGCGCGCCTGATCCCCGGCGGCCCGGACCCCCGTCAGGGCGTGGCCCATTCGCGCAGCGCGTCCTCGCTCGCGAAATCGGCCACGTCCTTGTCGAGGGGGCGGTCCGTGTACTGGTGGATCACCCAGTCCGCCTTGATACGGGGCTTGCCGGCGGTGACGTAGTCGGCGATCCAGAGCCCGTCACCGGCGTAGGACGTCGAGTCGCGGTTCAGCCAGTAGTCGCGGTTGCAGTACAACAGCACCCGGTGACCGGGCCGCAGCCGCTTCACCTCGCGGATGAACCGGTCCTTCTCCGCGTTGCTCGCCCGCGTCCCCTCCCCGGTCGTCTCCCAGTCCGCCGCCAGCAGGTCCCCGGGCTGCTCCGGCGCCTTGCTCACGAAGTACTCGGCCTGCGCCGTGATGTTCCCCGGCCACAGGAAGTGGTAGAAGCCGACGACACAGCCGGCGTCACGGGCCCGCTTCGTCTGCGCGGCCAGCCGCGGATTGACGTAGGACCGCCCCTCCGTCGCCTTCACGAGGACGAACGACACACCGTCCGTGTCGAACGTGGCCTGATGCGAACTGACGTCGATGCCACGGATCATGCGGGCCTCCGGTCGGTGGGGCGACGAGGTCGAGCGTCCATCGTGCCAGCCGCGCACACGCATGAGTGGCCGCAATCTTGGAACACGCTTTGCCACACAGCATGCAACTACCGCCGTCCTTCTCACTGTCTGACAGAGGGTCCGCCCCTGTCAGAGGGGCGAGTGGTGGCGGAGATCGGGGCAGGTCGTGGGACGGCGCAAGGGCACTGGCATAGGAATCGCGCTCGTGACGGTCGCGGCGCTGGCGGGCGTGAGCGCCTGTGGCGGCGGGAGCGGGAACGCGGCGAGCGGGGACGACGGGAAGGGGGCGGGCAAGGGGAAGGCGAGCGCGAGCGCCAAGCCGTCGCCGACCAAGCCCAAGGGTCCGCCGATGCTCCTGGAGACGATCACCCCGCAGACCGGCACCAAGGTCGGCGTGGCCATGCCGATCTCGGTGGTGTTCACCAACCCGGTCGCGGCGAAGGCCCGGGCCGGCGTGGAGAAGCACATGAAGGTGAGCGCCTCGCAGCCGGTCGAGGGCGCCTGGCACTGGTTCGGCGACAAGCGCGCCGACTGGCGTCCGAAGGAGTACTGGCCCTCCGGTACGAAGGTGAAGGTCGTCGCCGACATGGAGGGCGTCAGCAACGGCAACGGCCGGTACGGCGTGCACGACTACACGCACACGTTCACCGTCGGCGACGACGTCCGCGCGGCCGTCTCCGTCACCGGCCACACCATGAAGGTCACCAAGAACGGCACGGCCCTGCGCACCCTGTCCATCAACGCGGGCAGCGCCGAGTACCCCACCTGGAACGGCACGATGGCCGTCATCGACAAGCAGGAGAAGGTCCACATGACCTCCTGCAGCGTCGGCATCAGCTGCGACAAGGGCAGCGCCAACTACTACGACCTGACCCTGCCCTGGGACGTGCACCTCACCCAGTCCGGTACGTACGTGCACTACTCGACCGGCGACCCGAACCCGGGCAGCGGCAGCGCCCGCGGCTCGCACGGCTGCGTCCACCTGTCGATGTCCGACGCCAAGTGGTTCTACCAGCAGGTCAAGCAGGGCGACCCGGTGACGATCACCGGCTCGCCGCGCGCCAAGGCCCCCGCGGACAACGGCTACGCGGCCTTCAACCTGAGCTGGGACGAGTGGCTCGCCGGCAGCGCGGCGGGGGAGTCGGCGGCCGCGACCTTGTGAAGATCCGGTGGCCGGGGCCGGGGTGACGTGTCGCGGCGGCGGGAGATACGGTCGGATCACGTGCTTGGGAAGCAGGCACCACGCCGGGCCGAGCCCTTGAGGGGCCCCTGAGCGAGCTGTGCCGGTCGGCGACGATGCCGACCGGCGGCTCGAGGTCCGCTTGGTTCCGCGCGTCCTCGACCAGACTCGCCGAAAGGCCGATTTCCATGCACTCCGACAGACAGCCGCACCCTGCCGCGGGCAACCCCGCGGAAGAGGACCTGGAGAGCGAGGTCCGGTCCCTGCGGGACGAGGTGCGGAGCCTGCGGACCCAGGAGCGGGCCCGCTCCCGGGTCGCCCTCGCCCAGGGGATGCTGATGGGCCGCTACCACCTCCCCGACGGGGACACGGCGTTCACGCTCCTGCGCGAGTCGTCGCAGCGCTTCAACGTCAAGCTCCACCAGGTCGCCGCCGCGCTGAGCACGACGAGCCCGCCCCCTGACCGGGACTCGCTCTGGTTTCCCGGCCGCACCCGCACGGACCCGCCCGCGCTGACCGGACTGCGCGCCGGCCCGCTCGACCCGCGCAACCAGGGGGAGGTCCTCAAGGCCGCCCTGCACCGGGTGATGGACGTCGTCGGCGCGGAGTCCGGCAACGCCCAGTTGCAGGAGGCGGACGTGCTGCGCATGGAGCGGCACGAGGGGCATCCCCGGGCGTTCGTCGACTACTTCGCGTTCGTCGGGGACGGCACGTCCTGCCACCGTGCCGCGCACGCCGCCCGGCAGGTCACGGTGCGGGACGTGGCCAGCACGGAGATCTTCGACGAGGAGACGCGCCAGGTCATCCTGGACAGCGGCAGCCGCGCCGCCCACAGCGTCCCGCTCACCGGCCTGGACGGCATCGCGCGGGGCGTCATCTCCAGCCACCACGCCCGCCCCCTGACCGGGTTCAGGCCCGTGCAGCTGGCCGAGCTGGATCGGATCCAGCACATGGTCGGCGGCTGGCTGTCCTGGCACGCCGGGACCGTCCTGCGGGACGCCCTGGAGCACCTGCACCTCCAGGCCGCCGGGATCAGCACTCGATGATGTTGACGGCGAGGCCGCCCCTCGCCGTCTCCTTGTACTTGACGGACATGTCGGCGCCGGTCTCCTTCATGGTCTTGATGACCTTGTCGAGGGAGACCTTGTGGGAGCCGTCGCCGCGCATCGCCATCTTGGCCGCGGTGACGGCCTTCACCGCCGCCATGCCGTTGCGCTCGATGCACGGGATCTGGACGAGGCCGCCGACCGGGTCGCAGGTCAGGCCGAGGTTGTGCTCCATGCCGATCTCCGCGGCGTTCTCCACCTGCTCCGGGGAGCCGCCGAGGACCTCGGCGAGGGCGCCCGCCGCCATCGAGCAGGCGGAGCCGACCTCGCCCTGGCAGCCGACCTCGGCGCCGGAGATCGAGGCGTTCTCCTTGAAGAGCATGCCGATGGCGCCGGCCGACAGCAGGAAGCGGACCACGCCCTCCTCGTCGGCGCCGGGCACGAAGTTCATGTAGTAGTGCAGGACCGCGGGGATGATGCCGGCCGCGCCGTTCGTCGGCGCGGTCACGACCCGGCCGCCCGCCGCGTTCTCCTCGTTGACCGCCATCGCGTAGAGGGTGATCCACTCCATGGCGTGGGCCAGCGGGTCGCCCTCGGCGCGCAGCTTGCGGGCCGAGCTCGCCGCGCGGCGGCGGACCTTGAGGCCGCCGGGCAGGATGCCCTCGCGGGACATGCCGCGCGAGACGCAGGCCTGCATGACGCGCCACAGTTCGAGCAGGCCGGCCCGGATCTCGTCCTCGGTGCGCCAGGCCTTCTCGTTCTCCAGCATCAGCGCCGGGATCGACAGGCCGGTCTCGCGGGTGAGGCGCAGCAGCTCGTCGCCGGTGCGGAACGGGTACTTCAGGACGGTGTCGTCCGGCACGATCGGGTTCTCGCCCGCCACCGCGTCCTCGTCGACGACGAAGCCGCCGCCCACCGAGTAGTACGTCTTGGTGAGCAGTTCCTTGCCGTCGCTGTCGTACGCCCACAGCGTCATGCCGTTCGCGTGGTACGCGAGCGTCTCGCGGCGGTGCAGGATCAGGTCGTCGTCGAAGTCGAAGCCGATCTCGTGCCTGCCGAGCAGGCTGATCCGCCGGGACTCCTTGATCGCCTCCACGCGTTCGTCGGCGTGCTCCACGTCGACCGTACGGGGGGACTCGCCCTCCAGACCGAGCAGCACCGCCTTCGGGGTGCCGTGGCCGTGGCCCGTCGCGCCGAGCGAGCCGTACAGCTCGGCCCGTATCGAGACGGTGCCGTCGAGCAGGCCCTCGTTCTTCAGGCGCCGCGCGAACATGCGGGCCGCGCGCATGGGGCCGACCGTGTGGGAGCTGGACGGGCCGATGCCGATCGAGAACAGGTCGAAGACCGAGATGGCCACGGTGGAACTCCAATGATGGTGGTAGACGCCGTTGTCTGCCGGGACAAGCGGGGGACGTGGTTCGGGGCACCCCGCCCACTGTCCAGTGTGCGGGGTGCCCCGAAAGTTCGTACGCCGCAAAGCGTACGTAATTGCTACAGGCCGGGGTACAGCGGGTGCTTGTCGGCCAGAGCGGTCACGCGGGCCTTGAGCGCGGCCGCGTCGTAGGACGGCTTGAGCGCCTCGGCGATCACGTCGGCGACCTCGCGGAAGTCGTCGGCGTCGAAGCCGCGGGTGGCGAGCGCCGGCGTACCGATCCGCAGGCCGGACGTCACCATCGGCGGGCGCGGGTCGTTCGGGACGGCGTTGCGGTTGACCGTGATGCCGACCTCGTGGAGGCGGTCCTCGGCCTGCTGGCCGTCGAGCTCGGAGTTGCGCAGGTCGACGAGGACCAGGTGCACGTCCGTGCCGCCGGAGAGCACGTTCACGCCGTGGGCGCGGGCGTCATCGGAGGTCAGACGCGCGGCGAGGATCCGGGCGCCCTCGACCGTGCGCTCCTGTCGCTCCTTGAAGCCCTCGCTCGCGGCGACCTTGAAGGAGACCGCCTTCGCCGCGATCACGTGCTCCAGGGGACCGCCCTGGAAGCCCGGGAAGACGGACGAGTTCAGCTTCTTCGCGAAGTCCTTCTTGGCGAGGATGATGCCGCCGCGCGGACCGCCGAGCGTCTTGTGCGTCGTGGACGTGACGACGTCGGCGTACGGCACCGGGTTGGGGTGCAGGCCCGCGGCGACGAGACCGGCGAAGTGCGCCATGTCAACCCACAGGTACGCCTCGACCTCGTCGGCGATGCGACGGAACTCGGCGAAGTCCAGCTGGCGCGGGTAGGCGCTCCACCCGGCGATGATCACCTTCGGGCGGTGCTCCTTGGCGAGGCGCTCGACCTCGGCCATGTCGACCAGCCCGTTGTCGTCCACGTGGTACGGGACGACCTCGAACTGCTTGCCCGAGAAGTTCAGGCGCATGCCGTGCGTGAGGTGACCGCCGTGCGCCAGGTCGAGGCCGAGGATCGTGTCGCCGGGCTTGGCGAGCGCGAACAGGGCGGCCTGGTTCGCGGAGGCGCCCGAGTGCGGCTGCACGTTGGCGTACTCGGCGCCGAACAGCTCCTTCACACGGTCGATCGCGATCTGCTCGGTGACGTCGACGTGCTCGCAGCCGCCGTAGTAGCGGCGGCCGGGGTAGCCCTCCGCGTACTTGTTGGTGAGAACCGAGCCCTGGGCCTCCATGACGGCGACCGGAGCGAAGTTCTCCGACGCGATCATCTCCAGGGTCGACTGCTGGCGCTTGAGCTCGGCGTCGACCGCGGCGGCGACCTCCGGGTCGAGCGCGTGCAGGGACTCGTTCAGAACGGACTTGTCGCTCATGGTGCGGTTCAGCTCCCGGAGAACTCGGTGTACTCGTCGGCGGTGAGCAGGTCCTTCGGCTCGTCGGCCAGGCGGACCTTGAACAGCCAGCCGCCCTCGAACGGGGCCGAGTTGACCAGGGCCGGGTCGTCCACGACGTCCTGGTTGGCCTCGACGACCTCGCCGTTGACGGGGGAGTACAGGTCGGAGACCGACTTGGTGGACTCCAGCTCGCCGCAGGTCTCGCCCGCGGTGAGGGTGTCGCCGACCTCGGGAAGCTGGACGAACACGATGTCACCGAGCGCGTTGGCCGCGTGCTCCGTGATGCCGACCGTGGCGACGCCGTCCTCGACGGCCGACAGCCACTCGTGCTCCTTGCTGTAACGCAGCTGCTGGGGGTTGCTCATGATGCGAATTCTCCTGTACGCGGGAAGGTGCTGGTGACAGAGGGGGAGCGCGAGCTACTTCTGGCGCTTGTAGAACGGCAGGGCCACGACCTCGTACGGCTCGTGCGTACCGCGGATGTCCACGCCCACGCCCCGCGTGCCCGGCTCGGCGTGCGCGGCGTCCACGTACGCCATGGCGATCGGCTTGCCCAGGGTCGGGGACGGGGCGCCGGAGGTGACCTCGCCGATCACCGTGCCGTCGGCGACGACGGACATCCCGGCGCGCGGCACGCGGCGGCCCTCGGCGATCAGGCCGACGAGCTTGCGCGGCGGGTTCGTCTCGGCGCGCTCGGCGGCGGCCACCAGGGCGTCGTGCCCGACGAAGTCGTCCCCGTGCGACGTCTTGTCGAACTTGACGACCCGGCCGAGCCCGGCGTCGAACGGCGTCAGCTCGGTGGTCAGCTCGTGCCCGTACAGCGGCATGCCCGCCTCCAGGCGCAGCGTGTCGCGGCAGGAGAGGCCGCACGGGATCAGGCCGTACTCGGCGCCCGCCTCGGTCAGCGCCTGCCACAGCTTCTCGGCGTCGGCGGGGGAGACGAACAGCTCGAAGCCGTCCTCGCCGGTGTACCCGGTGCGCGCGATGAGTGCCTCGACGCCCGCGACGGTGCCGGGCAGCCCCGCGTAGTACTTCAGGCCGTCCAGGTCGGCGTCCGTGACGGACTTCACGATGGCGGGGGAGTGCGGGCCCTGCACGGCGATCAGCGCGTACGCGTCCCGGTCGTCGCGGACCTCGGCGTCGAAGCCGGCGGCGCGCTCGGTGAGGGCGTCGAGGACGACCTGGGCGTTGCCCGCGTTGGCGACGACCATGTACGTCGTCTCTTCGAGCCGGTAGACGATCAGGTCGTCCAGGATGCCGCCGTCCTCGCGGCAGATCATCGTGTAGCGGGCGCGGCCGACGCCGACGGAACCGATGTTGCCCACCAGAGCGTGGTTGAGAAGGTCGACGGCGGCCGGACCGCTGACGGTGATCTCGCCCATGTGGGACAGGTCGAACAGGCCCGCCTTCGTGCGTACGGCGTTGTGCTCGTCACGCTCGCTGCCGTAGCGCAGGGGCATGTCCCAGCCGGCGAAGTCGGTCATCGTCGCGCCGAGCGAGCGATGCAGGGCGTCGAGAGAGGTCGTACGGGTCATGGCTGGTGCTCCCGGGGCATGGCAGATGGCGAGGTAGTCCTCCCCATCTGTCATCGGAACCTGAGAGGTTCGCCCCGAGGGGCTTGCACCTTGGGTGGGGCCGCCGTACGTCAAGGGGCGGCCCGCTTTTCAGATCTGCCTCGCCCGCGCGGTACGGGGCCTGAGAGATTCAAGGGAGGAACTTGCTCCTTCGGCGTCCGGGCACTCGTCACCGTGGTCGACGAGCGCCGGAACTCTCCCGCGCGGATTCAAGCGGCCGGTATGCAGTTTGCGCGCACATCATTGCATGCCCGCGGAACGGGGAAACCCCTCGCAGGGCATTACCTTCTCTTTACACTTGGCGGGCAAGAGTGGCGTGACCGGAACGGGGAGGACGATCACGGTGCAGAAGGCAGTGGCAGGGGCTTACGGGGCGGCGCTGCCGGGGGTGCGGATCCCGCGCCAGCGCTCGGTGCGGGACCTGCGCGGCCGCGGCGGCCGCACCCCGCGCAGACTCGGCTTCGCCGCGGGTGACCTCGTCGTCATCTCCGGGCTGCCCGGCAGCGGCAAGTCGACGCTGATGCGCCGGGCCGTCGAGGTCGTGCGCATCGACTCGCAGGACACCCGCGAGCGCTGGGCGGCGAGGCTGCCGGGCGTGCCGTACGCGCTGTACCGGCCGCTCGTCCGCATCGCGCACTACGTGGGCCTGCGGCGGGCCATGCGCTCGGGCGCCAGCGTCGTCGTGCACGACTGCGGCACCCAGGCGTGGGTGCGGCGCTGGGTGACGCGGACGGCGGCGCGGCGCGGCGCCTCGGTCCACCTGATGCTCCTGGACGTGCCGCCGGACACGGCCCTGGAAGGCCAGCGGGACCGCGGGCGCGGGGTGTCCCGGTACGCGTTCGCGCGGCACCGCAGGGCGGTCGGCGCGCTGGTCACGTCGACCGAGCGGGGTGATCTGCCGGCCGGGATCGAGTCGGCGGTGCTGCTCGACCGCGAGGCGACGGACGCGCTCAACGGGATCACGTTCAGGCAGAGCTGAGGGGCGCGCCTCCGGCGGCTTCGGCAGGTCCGTGGCCGCAGCGTCGGACACGCTCCGGAACCGGAAGGACGCGGAGGGTGTCCGTTCGGGCGTACGCGTTATCGTCGGCGTCGCGCGGGAGCGGCCGCGTCAGGGTGCAGAGCAGGGGTTGAAGGCAGCTATGGACATGCCAGGGAGTCACGAGGGCGCGTACGGCCACCCGTCGCAGGGCTGGCCGGCGAACGAGCTGGAGGAGGTCCTCGCCGCGGCGCTCGGCCGCCCCGAGGCCGGCGGCCGCATCGTCGAGGTGCTCGGCCGCAGTCCCCTCTGGATCCCGCTGCCCAGGGGCGGCAGCGCCGCGAGCCGCGACCTCGATCTGCCGACCGTGGAGATCGAGGGCCAGGCGTACGTCCCCGTCTTCAGCTCCGAGCAGCAGTTCATGCAGGTCACCGGCGGCCGGATGGCCTGCACCGTCGCACCGGCCGTCGAGTTCGCGCGCGGCCTGCCCGCGCAGGTCGGCATCGCCGTGAACCCGGACGGCACCGTCGGCGTCCCGCTGCCCCCGCCCGCCGTGGCCGAACTGGCCCGCAGCGGCCGCACCCCGCTGGACGGCGCGGCCACCGGCGGCCGGGTCGTGCTCTCCGAGCCGGACTGGCAGGACGACCCGGTCGACTTCCTGGCGGCCGTGCGCGAGGAGTTCGCCGCGACCGGCGTCGTGCTCAGCGCCCGGCGCTGCCTCGCCGTCGTCGAGGACGGAGACCCCTCCCTGTTCGTCGGCGTGGAACTCGCGCAGTGGGAGGGCGGTGCCCGCGACCTGCCGCTGGACGCGCTCGGCCGCGCACTGGGCCGCGCGCCCGTCGCCTGGCCGGTCAACCTCGTCTTCCTCGACGTCACGCAGGACCCGGTCGCCGACTGGATGCGCACACACGTGCGCCCCTTCTACGTACGGGAAGCGTGACGCCGTCCGTCAAGTCGGTGTCAGGAACGCCGCTTAAGCTGGTTTCATGACCTAAGAGCCTGTGCCATCACCGCCGTGTGGTGATGACACAGGCTCTGACCGGACGGCGCACCGCCCTCCGGTCACGCTGGGACAGACGTTCACGAAGGGGCGGTTACGGGTGAGTGCGTCGGGCACGGCCGCGGCCGGACAGGTCGAGCACATGCTGCGCCAGGTGACCCCCGGGCGCTACGACGCCTACGAGGCGCTCCTCCAGGCCCTTGCCGACCCGACGTCCGGGCAGGTCTGGATGCTGCTCTGGCACGGCCAGGCCGGATCGCCCGACGCCCAGTACGGGAACATGGACGTGGATGGGTTCTCGTACGCCCCCTGCGTCACCTCCGCCCAGGAGCTCTCCGCCTCCGGCTGGTCGCGCGCGTACGAGGTGGTCAGCGGCGTCGACGCGGCCCGCACCCTCTACCCCGACCACTACGGCCTCTGGCTCAACCCGCACGCCCCCGGCGGCGGCGTCGGCATCCCCTGGCTCGACCTGCGGCGCATCGCGGGCGGCCTCGACCGGCAGCCCGCGGGCCCGCTGCGGCTGTCCGAGCCGACGATCGAAATCCCCCAGTTCTACGCGGTGTTGGCGCAGAACGCGCACCGCACCACCGCGATCCGCTCGCTGCGCCGCGCCTGGGTGCAGCCCGCGCTCGGCGCCCCGTACCTGGCGATCGGCCTCGACGTGTACGACACGTCCCCCGCCTCCGTCGACTCGGTGCGGGCGATGATGCAGCAGTCCGTGCCCGCGGTGCCGGACGGCCTGCCGGTCTCGACCGTCGCGATGTCGGACGAGTACGACCCGGTCGCGATGTGGCTGCGCGCGCAGGCCCGCCCGTTCTACGACCGTGAGGCGCACGCGGCGCCGGCGGCCCCGGCGGGCGGCGGCTACGGCTACCCGCCGCCGTACGGCGCCTCGTACTGACACAAGTAACCACCCCCATACCGGCTCAACTCCCCGCTCCGAGGGACGATTTCGGGAACGGCACGGTTGGGGGAGAGAAGCGGTCCTCTGCACCGCAATGTCCGCTCTGCGGCCGGTAACATCCCAACTGCCCACCGTCCGCCCGCCGTTCACGGCCGTCCGGATAACGGATTCCCCCAGACCGCATCACGGTTAGGCATCCTTTCGCCGAGGGATCTGGCGACTGATCGCAGCCGCGATGAAGACTCCCCGCATGCAGGACCGTTCGGGTCCTTAGTTCGAGTACGAGGCCGCCACCGCGGCAAGTGCGGGCCGGTCACCCCCGGCCGGGAAGGGGCAGTCGCTCGTGACCGCACCGATCGAGACCACCCCAGCAGCGGCCGACGCACAGCCTGAGGCCGTGCTGGCTGGGGCGGGGGACGCGCGGATCGAGGGCCGGTCGCTCGGCCGGATCGCCTGGAACCGGTTCAAGCGGGACAAGGTCGCGGTCGTCGGCGGCATCGTCGTCATCCTGCTCGTGCTCATCGCCGTCCTCGCCCGGCCGCTCCAGCACCTCCTGGGCCTGGACCCGAACGAGTTCCACCAGGACCTCATCGACCCCAACACGTCGCTCCCCAAGGGCGGTTGGGGCGGCATGAGTGTCGACCACCCGCTGGGCGTGGAGCCGAAGTTCGGCCGCGACATCCTCGCCCGCATCCTGGAGGGCTCCTGGGTCTCGCTCGTCGTCGCCTTCGGCGCCACCATCCTGTCGAACGTGATCGGTGCCATCCTGGGCGTCGTCGCCGGGTTCTACGGCGGCCGCGTCGACACCGTGATCAGCCGCCTGATGGACACCTTCCTGGCGTTCCCGCTGCTGCTGTTCGCGATCTCGATCTCCGCGACGCTCCAGGGCGGCGCCTTCGGTCTCGACGGACTGCCGCTGCACATCTGCGTACTGATCTTCGTCATCGGCTTCTTCAACTGGCCGTACCTGGGCCGGATCGTGCGCGGCCAGACGCTGGCGCTGCGCGAGCGGGAGTTCGTCGACGCCGCCCGCGGCATGGGCGCGCGCGGCCCGTACATCCTGTTCCGCGAGCTGCTGCCCAATCTGGTCGGGCCGATCATCGTCTACTCGACGCTGCTCATCCCGACGAACATCATCTTCGAGGCGTCGCTCAGCTTCCTCGGCGTCGGCATCCAGCCGCCGCAGGCGTCGTGGGGCGGAATGCTCAGCCAGGCCGTCAACTTCTTCCAGGTCGACCCGCAGTACATGATCGTCCCGGGCCTCGCCATCTTCGTCACCGTACTGGCGTTCAACCTGCTCGGTGACGGTCTGCGCGACGCTCTCGACCCGCGCAGCCGTTGACGCAGCCCGTGCTCCGAGGGCTCCACAAGTTTCCGACAATGGAGGGGAATTCGACCATCATGCGAAGGTCATCACTCGCCGCGGTAGCGGCCATAGGCAGCGTCAGCCTGCTGCTTGCCGGCTGCAGCAAGGCCGACGACGGCAACGACGACAGCAACACCAAGTCCGCGGGTGCGGACGCCGCCACCAAGAAGGTCGTCAACGCGTCGACCAAGAAGGGCGGCACGGTCACCTACGCGATGTCGGACGTCCCCGACTCGTTCGACCCGGGCAACACGTACTACGCGTACATGTACAACTTCAGCCGGCTCTACGCGCGCCCGCTGATGACGTTCAACCCCGCCCCGGGCGAGGAGGGCAACAAGCTGGTCCCCGACCTCGCGGCGGAGCCCGGCAAGTCCTCGGACGGCGGCAAGACCTGGACGTACAAGCTGCGTTCGGGCCTGGAGTACCAGGACGGCTCGAAGATCACGTCCAAGGACGTGAAGTACGCCGTCGAGCGCTCCAACTTCGCGCGTGACGTGCTCTCGCTCGGCCCGAACTACTTCCAGCAGTTCCTGAAGGGCGGCGAGAAGTACAAGGGCCCGTACAAGGACAAGAGCGACAAGGGCCTCGCGTCGATCGAGACGCCGGACGACAGCACGATCGTCTTCCACCTCAACCGCGCCTTCCAGGAGTTCGACTACCTGGTCGCCACGCCGCAGACCGCGCCGGTGCCGAAGGCCAAGGACGACGGCATCGACTACGTCAAGCACATCGTCTCCTCGGGCTCGTACCAGTTCAAGAGCTACCAGGAGGGCAAGCAGGCCGTCCTGGTCCGCAACAAGAACTTCGACCCGAAGACGGACCCGCTGCGCAAGCAGTACCCGGACCGGATCGTCGTCAACCTGAAGGTCAACCAGTCGACGATCGACAAGGACCTCCAGTCCGGCGACACCCTGATCGACCTCCAGGGCAAGGGCGTCGAGGCGCAGACCCAGGCGCAGCTCGTCGGTGACCCGAAGAAGAAGGCGAACACCGACAACACCTACGGTGGCCGTCTCGTCTACGCGGCGATCAACACCAAGCTGAAGCCGTTCACCAACGTCGAGTGCCGCAAGGCCGTCGAGTACGCGGTGGACAAGGTCTCGGTGCAGACCGTCGAGGGTGGCGACATCCGCGGTGACATCGCCAGCACGGTCCTGCCGCCGGACATCACCGGCTACGAGAAGGCCGACACGTACGCCACCTCCGGCAACAAGGGTGACGTCGCCAAGGCGAAGGACGCCCTGAAGGCCTGCGGCGAGAAGTCGATCAAGACCACGATCACCGCGCGCAGCGACCGTCAGGAAGAGGTCGACGCCGCGACCGCGATCATCGCGTCGCTGAAGAAGGTCGGCATCGACGCCAGCCTGAAGCAGTACCCGTCGGGCAAGTACTTCACCGACTACGCCGGTGTCCCGAAGTTCAACCAGAAGAACAACGTCGGCATCATGATGATGCAGTGGGGTGCCGACTGGCCTTCCGGCTACGGCTTCCTCCAGCAGATCGTGAACAGCAAGGCGATCGGCCAGTCCGGCAACACCGCGCTCTCCGAGCTCGAGGACAAGCAGGTCGACAAGTGGCTGGACGAGGCCATCGCCTCTCCCGACGAGGCCACGCGCAACAAGCTCTACGCGCAGATCGACAAGCGGGTCATGGAGCAGGCGGCCCTCGTTCCGCTGACCTACTTCAAGGTGCTCCTGTACCGGTCGCCGTACGCCACCAACCTGGTGTCCACGGCCGCCTTCAGCGGTCAGTACGACTACCTCAACATCGGCACCACGAAGAAGTAGCGGACCCGGAAGGCAGGTGAAGGCATTGGTGCCCGCGGGCTTGACGGCCCGCGGGCACCGGCGCCGGTCCCCGTGATCTCGTACATCGTCCGCCGACTGATCGCGGCAGTGATCCTGCTGCTGGTCGTCACGGCGGTAACCTTTGCAATCTTCTTCCTGCTGCCACGGCTCGCCGGCCAGACCGCCGACCAGCTCGCGCAGCAGTACATCGGCAAGAGCCCCTCGGCCGCGGACGTCGCGGCGGTCAAGCACAACCTGGGACTCGACCAGCCGGTCTACCTCCAGTACTGGCACTTCATCAAGGGGATCGTCTCCGGGGCCTCGTACCAGTTCGGCCCCACCACGCTGCACTGCGACGCGCCGTGCTTCGGCTACTCGTTCAAGAACCACGTGGCCGTGTGGCCCGAGCTGTCCGAGCGGCTGCCCATCACCGGGTCGCTCGCCCTGGGCGCCGCGGTGATCTGGCTGCTCTCCGGCGTGACGGTCGGCGTGATCTCGGCGCTCAAGCCCGGATCCGTCTTCGACCGCTCGTTCATGGGCGTCGCCCTCGCGGGTGTCTCGCTGCCCATGTTCTTCACCGGTCAGCTGGCGCTGCTGCTCTTCACCTACCAGTGGCCGATCTTCGGCCGCACCTACGTCCCGTTCACCGAGAACCCCGCGCAGTGGGCCAACACGCTGATCCCGGCGTGGTGTTCGCTCGCGCTGCTCTACTCCGCCATCTACGCCCGGCTCACCCGCTCGGGGATGCTGGAGACGATGAACGAGGACTTCATCCGCACCGCGCGCGCCAAGGGCCTGCCCGAGCGCACCGTGGTCGGACGGCACGGCCTGCGGGCCGCGCTGACCCCCATCATCACGGTCTTCGGTATGGACCTCGGACTGCTGCTCGGCGGCGCCGTGATCACCGAGAAGGTCTTCTCGCTGCACGGCATCGGCGAGTACGCGGTGCAGGGCATCACCGACAACGACCTGCCGAAGGTGCTCGGCGTGACCCTGCTCGCCGCGTTCTTCGTCGTCCTGTGCAACCTTCTGGTGGACCTTCTCTACGCCGCCGCCGACCCGCGGGTGAGGCTCTCGTGACCGAACTGTCCAAGACCGGCGCGGCCGTCGGCGAGCCCGTCAGCAGCACCCCCGCGCCCACCTCGTTCCTCGAGGTGCGCGATCTCAAGGTGCACTTCCCGACCGACGACGGCCTCGTGAAGTCCGTCGACGGGCTGAGCTTCTCCCTGGAGAAGGGCGAGACGCTCTCCATCGTCGGCGAGTCGGGATCCGGCAAGTCCGTGACGTCACTGGCGATCATGGGCCTGCACCGGCTCGGCGCCCGCGGCAAGAACGTGCGGATGTCGGGCGAGATCTGGCTCGACGGCAAGGAGCTGATCTCCGCCGCTCCCGACGAGGTGCGCCGGCTGCGCGGCCGCGACATGGCGATGATCTTCCAGGACCCGCTGTCCGCGATGCACCCGTACTTCACGATCGGCAACCAGATCGTGGAGGCGTACCGCATCCACAACGACGTCAGCAAGAAGGTGGCGCGCAAGCGCGCCGTCGAACTCCTGGACCGCGTCGGCATCCCCGAGCCCGCCAAGCGGGTCGACAGCTACCCGCACGAGTTCTCGGGCGGTATGCGCCAGCGCGCCATGATCGCGATGTCGCTCGCCAACAACCCGCAGCTGCTCATCGCCGACGAGCCGACCACGGCGCTCGACGTCACCGTGCAGGCGCAGATCCTGGACCTGATCCGGGACCTCCAGCAGGAGTTCGAGTCGGCGGTCGTCCTCATCACCCACGACCTCGGTGTGGTGGCCGAGATCGCCGACCAGGTGCTCGTCATGTACGGCGGCCGCTGCGTCGAGCGCGGTCCCGTCCACGAGGTCTTCGAGGCCCCGCAACACCCGTACACCTGGGGCCTGTTGGGCTCGATGCCGCGCATCGACCGGGAGCAGACGGACCGCCTCGTGCCGGTCAAGGGGCAGCCGCCGAGCCTGATCAACGTCCCGTCCGGCTGCGCCTTCCACCCGCGCTGCCCGTACGCGGACGTCCCCAAGGGCGGGATCACCCGCACCGAGCGCCCCGAACTGCGCCTCGCGGAGGGCGGGCACTTCTCCGCCTGCCACCTCTCGCCCGAGGACCGTACGCGGATCTGGACCGAAGAGATTGCGCCGAAGCTGTGAGTGACACCGAGTCTGTGGACGAGAAGAAGACGGCTCAGAAGCCGGCCGACATCCCCGCGCAGGCGGCCTCGCCCGAGGAGCGGGAGGTGCTGCTCGACGTCAAGGGCCTGGTCAAGCACTTCCCGATCAAGAAGGGTGTGCTCCAGCGGACGGTCGCCGCGGTGAAGGCCGTCGACGGCATCGACTTCCAGGTGCGGCGCGGCGAGACGCTCGGCGTCGTCGGCGAGTCCGGCTGCGGCAAGTCGACGATGGGCCGGGTCATCACGCGGCTGCAGGAACCGACCGGCGGCTCGATCGAGTTCGAGGGCCAGGACATCACGCATCTGAAGGCCGGCGGCATGCGCCCGCTGCGCCGGGACATTCAGATGATCTTCCAGGACCCGTACGGCTCGCTGAACCCGCGCCACACCATCGGCTCGATCGTCTCGGCGCCGTTCCGGCTCCAGGGCGAGACGCCCGAGGGCGGCGTGAAGAAGGAGGTCCAGCGCCTCCTGGAGCTGGTCGGCCTGAACCCGGAGCACTTCAACCGCTACCCGCACGAGTTCTCCGGCGGCCAGCGTCAACGCATCGGTATCGCCCGGGCGTTGGCGCTCAAGCCGAAGCTCGTGGTCGCGGACGAGCCGGTCTCCGCGCTCGACGTCTCCATCCAGGCGCAGGTCGTCAACCTCCTCGACGACCTCCAGTCCGAGCTCGGTCTCACGTACGTGATCATCGCGCACGACCTCTCGGTCATCCGGCACGTCTCGGACCGGATCGCGGTGATGTACCTCGGCAAGATCGTGGAGATCGCCGACCGCGACGACCTGTACGCGACGCCGATGCACCCGTACACGAAGGCGCTGCTCTCCGCCGTCCCGGTCCCGGACCCCAAGCGGCGCGGCGCCAAGAGCGAGCGCATCCTGCTGCGCGGCGACGTCCCCTCGCCGATCTCCCCGCCCTCCGGCTGCCGTTTCCACACGCGCTGCTGGAAGGCGACGGACATCTGCGCGACCCAGGAGCCGCCGCTGCTCCAGCTCGCGTCCGGGCACCAGGTGGCGTGCCACCACCCGGAGAACGCGTCGGACCAGGCCCCCGAGGACACCAAGCTCCTTTCGGTGGCCAAGGAGGCGGCGGCCGACGTGATCACGGTGTCGGCGCCGTCGGACCCCGAGGCCGACAAGTAGCCGCCTGCCGCGCCGCCTTGGGCAGTCTGCCGCCTGGGGCGGCAGGGTGGGCAAGGCGGCACCCCGGCGCGGGGTGAGCGCTTCGATCCGGCGTCCAGCTCGGTGCGGCCCGGTGGGGGCTGGTCGCGCAGTTCCCCGCGCCCCGTGCCGGGCAACATGGCCTAAATGGGGCATGTACATGTCCGCCCCCTCCGGGACAGAGTCCTGCGTGTCGGATACACCGGCACGCAGGACTCAGCTCCGAAGGGACGCACGCCCATGGCTCTCTCCCGTTCGGCACGGCTGGCCGCACTCACCGTCGCGGCCGCATCCTTCTGCCTGATCGCCGCCGCACCCGCCCCCACCCCCGGCTCCGACGGCATCGGCGACCCGTACTTCCCGCAGCTCGGCAACGGCGGCTTCGACGCCCGCCACTACGCCCTCGACGTGGCGTACAACCCCGACACGGACCGCCTCGACGGCCGTACGACCCTCACCGCGCGCGCCACCCAGAACCTCTCCTCGTTCGACCTCGACCTCCAGAAGCTGACGGTCACCAAGGTCGAAGTGGACGGCAGACGCGCCGAGTTCACCCGCACCGGCGACGAGATCGTCATCACGCCCCGCACCGCCCTGCGCAAGGGCAACACCTTCACCGTCGCCGTCACCTACGGCGGCGTCCCCGAAGCCCTCAGCGGCCCGATCGTCTTCGGCTCCGACTACGGCTGGATGAAGACCGCCGACGGCGTCTTCGTCGCCTGCGAACCGAACGCCGCCTCCACCTGGTTCCCGTCCAGCGACCACCCCGCCGACAAGGCCACGTACGACATCAGCATCAAGGCCCCCAAGGGCCTGACCGGTGTCTCGAACGGCCGCCTCGTCGACACGTACGACACCAAGGACGGCTCGACCGTCCACCACTGGCGCGAATCGAAGCCCATGGCGACCTATCTCGCGACCGCCACCATCGGAAAGTTCGACGTGAAGACCGGCACGACCCCGGCCGGCACGCCCATCTACGTCGCCATCGACCCGGTCCTCGCCAACAGCAACAACGTCGACGTGTACGCGGTGACCGCCGAGGCCACCGACTACTGGTCGCAGGTCTTCGGCCCGTACCCCTTCGAGGAGACGGGCGCGATCGTCGATGACATGCCGCAGGCCGGCTTCTCGCTGGAGACCCAGTCCAAGCCCATCTACTCCGCCGTCCGCTCCGAGTCGACGATCGTGCACGAGCTGGCCCACCAGTGGTTCGGCGACTCCGTCTCCGTCGAGCAGTGGAAGAACATCTGGCTCAACGAGGGCTTCGCCACGTACGCCCAGTGGCTGTGGTCCGAGCACAAGGGCATCCGCTCCGCCCACGACTCCTTCCAGGCGGGCTACGACTCGCGCCCCGCCACGTCCGCGTTCTGGCAGATCGAGGTCGGCGACCCGCAGCGCGACACGATGTTCGCCTCCGCCGTCTACCAGCGCGGCGCGATGACGCTCCAGATGCTGCGCGAGCGCATCGGCGACAAGGCGTTCTTCAAGCTGCTGCCGGCCTGGACGCGCCTGAACCGCTACGGCAACGCGAACACGGACGACTTCATCGCCCTCGCCGAACGGGTCTCCGGGCAGCAGCTCGACGACCTCTTCGACACCTGGCTGTTCACGACGGGCAAGCCGACTCTCTAGCCGTCCGCCCGGCAGGTAAGAATGTCGGGTGCTTGAGGAACTCTTCACCCCCTCCGTCCAGCATTGGCTCGACCTCATCGGGATCTTCGTGTTCGCGATCTCCGGTGCCCTGATGGCGGTCCGCAAGAACTGGGACGTCTTCGGCATCGCCGCGCTCGCCGAGGCCACCGCGCTGGGCGGAGGGCTGTTCCGCGACCTGGTCATCGGGGCGGTGCCGCCCGCCGCCTTCACCGACCTCGGCTACTTCATCACCCCGCTGTTCGCGGCTGCCCTCGTCTTCTTCCTCCACCCCGAGGTCGAGCGCACCCAGACGGCGGTCAACGTCTTCGACGCGGCGGGCCTCGGCCTCTTCTGCGTCACCGGCACGACCAAGGCGTACGACTACGGCCTCGGCCTCACCGCGTCCGCCGCCCTGGGCCTCGCCACGGCCGTCGGCGGTGGTGTGGCGCGCGACATCATCGCCAACGAGGTGCCGTCGCTGGTCCGCTGGGACCGCGACCTCTACGCCGTCCCCGCCATGGTCGGCGCCGCGATCGTCGTCCTGTGCATCCGCTTCGACGCCCTGACCGGCGTCACCAGCGGCGCCGCGGTCGTCGTCGCCTTCGTCCTCCGACTGCTCGCGATGCGCTACCACTGGCGGGCGCCGCGCGCCTGGAACCGCAGGTCGACGGCGGTCGAGGTGGTGGAGGAGACGCCGTAGGGGAGGGAGCGGCACAGAAAAAGCTACCGCTCAGTAGTATCGTGTTGTACGTTTCCGGTATGGCAGACGCAGTATCCACGCAGGACCGTGCGGCGAGCATCGGCGACAGCGAGTTCGACCGCGACACGGCCGTCACCCGGCGCGCGGGCGAGCCCGGTGTCTACGACATCGACCTCTCCGCCGGCTGGACGATCATCAACGCCGTCAACGGCGGCTACCTCCTCGCCGTGCTCGGCCGTGCCCTGGCGGACGCCCTGCCGCACGCCGACCCGTTCACGGTCTCCGCGCACTACCTCACGGCCTCCGTGCCCGGACCCGCGGTGATCCGCACGGACGTGGTCCGCTCCGGCCGCACCCTCTCCACCGGCCAGGCGTCGCTGTTCCAGTACGCCGAGGACGGCACCGAGGTCGAGCGGATCCGCGTCCTCGCCTCGTACGGAGACCTGGACGCGCTCCCCGACGACGTGCGCACCAGCGCCGAGGTGCCGGCCTTCCCGCCGATCGAGCAGTGCTTCGGCGCGGGCGACTCTCCCGAGGGCGCGCCCCCGGTCCCCGGCAGCAACGCGATCACCGAGCGGCTCGCCCTGAAGCTGGACCCCGCGACGCTGGGCTGGGCGCTCGGCGCTCCGTCCGGCAAGGGTGAGATGCGGGCCTGGTTCGCGCTGGCCGACGGGCGCGACGCGGACCCGCTCTCGCTGCTGCTCGCCGTGGACGCGCTGCCGCCCACGGCGTTCGAGATGGGCCTCAAGGGATGGGTGCCGACAGTCGAGCTGACCGTCCACGTGCGCTGCCGCCCGGCGCCGGGCCCGCTGCGGGTCTCCATCACGACGCGGAACCTGGCCGGCGGCTTCCTGGAGGAGGACGCCGAGGTCTGGGACGCGCGGGACCGTCTCGTCGCCCAGTCGCGGCAGCTGGCGCGGGTCCGGCTCGGTTAGTCGGTGACGTCGAGGGGGGTGCGGCCCAGCCAGGCCGCCAACTCCCCGTGGACGTCCGCCTGTTCGGGCACGGCGACGACCTCGCCGAACGGGACGTCGGGGCCGCGCCGCTCGGGCGGCAGGACCGCGCGGGCCACGCCGAGCGCGAAACCGGCGAGCTCCGGGTCCAGCGTGCCGGGCCGGCCGAGCGCCTCCCACAGGTCCCAGCTGTGGGTGACCGTCTCCATCACGTACCCGGAGAGCGCCGCCCGCCCGGGCATGCTGCCCCACGGCACGGTGACGTCGGAGTCCAGGCGGGCGTCGTCGCGCCAGGCCCTGAGCGCGTCCGCGCGGGCCTCCTCATACGCCTTGGGGAGCGCCTCGTCGGCGACCGAGTCGGCGAACGGCTCCACGGCCATCCCGTCGCCGCCCTCGCCCACGACCGCGATCCGCCGCGTGACACCGACGAGATGCGAGATCAGCCGCCGTACGTCGAACTCCGTACAGGGCGTGGGGTCGGCGAAGCGGGCCGGTGGCGCCGCGGCGATGAGCCGGGCGACCTGGGCGGTGGCGCGGTCGAAGACCGGGCGGGGGTCCTGAGTGCGCGGGCCGGTCGTGGTCATGGTGAGCTCCCTTGTGCCGTGTGGCCGTGTCGTACTGCCGAGCCCCACTCTGCTCCCTTTTCCTGACATCCGCCGTCAGCTTTTCCGGCGGCGTTTCGCGCCGGTCTGCGGCACGCTGGCTCCGTGAAGTCAGACCGCCTGCTCTCGATCCTGCTGCTGCTCCAGACCCGCGGCCGCGTCCCCGCCCACGAGTTGGCGGACCGCCTGGAGGTCTCGGTGCGGACCATCTACCGGGACGTCGAGGCGCTCTCCACCGCCGGGGTACCGGTCTACGCCGAGCGCGGCCGACACGGCGGCATCGCGCTGCTGCCGGGCTACCGCACCGACGTCACCGGACTGACCGCGGACGAGTCCCGCGCCCTGTTCATCCTCGCCGCGCAGGGCGCCCACGCGGCGCTCGGGCTCGACGCCGCCATGGGCTCCGCGCTGCGCAAGGTCATGGCCGCGCTGCCCGAACCCCACCGCCCCGCCGCCGAGTTGACGCGCCGCCGCATCCTGGTCGAGTCGTCGCGCTGGATGGGTCCGCCGCCGGCCGAGGTCGACGTCAGCGCACTCCAGGACGCGGTCTTCGCCGACCGGCGGCTGCGCATCCGCTACCGGCACAGCGGCGCAGACGCCCCGCGCACCTACACCGTCGACCCGTACGGCCTCGTCTCCAAGGCGGGCGTCTGGTACCTGGTCGCCGACCGCCGAGCGGTGCCCCGCCTCTTCCGTGCCGACCGGATCCACGCCGCGCGCCTCACCGACGCGCCGGTCAAGCGCCGCGACGGGGTCGAACTCGCCGACGTATGGGCCGTGTTGAAGCGCCGGGTGGAGGTGCGGCCGGGCGGCGTGGAGGTCACGGCGCGGGTGCACCGCAGCCGCTTCGACCTGTTCCTGCGGCTGTGCGCAGGCTCCCTGCTCGCGCACCCCGACGACGACGGGGAAGGCGACTGGATCACGGTCGGCCTCGGCTACCCGGCGGTGGGCGCGGTGCGCCAACTCCTCCAGTTCGGCGACTCCGTGGAGGTGCTCGCACCCCCCGAGGCCCGCGAGGAACTGGCCCGCTGTGCGGCCTCGGTCACCGCTCTGTACGGAGGAACTCCCCGAGCGCGTAGGTGAGTTCGGCGGGGGCGTCCTCCTGGACGAGATGCCCCGCGCCCTCGATGACGCGCAGCTCGGCGCCCGGGATCAGCCCGGCCAGCTCATGCCCCCTCGCCACCGGGATCCAGCTGTCCTCGGCGCCCCAGCAGACCAGCACGGGCAGCTCCAACTCCCCGTAACGGCCCTGGATGTCGTCCGTGAAACGCTGGTCGTTCTGCTCGATCTGCCGGTAGAAGGAGTCCCGCCCGGCCTCGGACAGCCACGGCTCGACGAGCCGCGCGTGCGTGTCGGGGCGCAGCCCGGGGCGGCTGGCCGAGCTGATGTAGCGGTGCACGAGCGCTTCGTGCAGGTCGGCCGGCAACTGCCGGAAGACATCGGCGTGTTCACCGAGCAGCCGGTACGTGGGGGAGCCCCACGGCGCGAGTGCCACCGGGTCGACGAGGGCGAGCCGGGAGTACGCGGCGCCGTGCAGCAGATGGGCGCGCAGGGCGACGCAGCCGCCGAAGTCATGGGCGACGACGGCCGGTTCGGCCAGGCCCCAGTGGTCGAGCAGTTCGGTCAGGACGCGGGCCTGCGCGTCCAGGGTGAGGTCCTGGCCGGCGCGCATCTCCGAGGCGCCGTACCCCGGCAGATCCCATACGTGGACACGGTGGTGGGCGGCGAGCGCGCGGGCCTGCGCGCGCCACACGTACGACGAGAACGGGGTGCCGTGGACGAGGACGACGGGCGGAGCGTCCCGTGGACCGAGGGCGGCCCAGCGGATCTCGCCGGAGGAGCTCGGAAAGCTCCGGTCGAGGGTCCAGTCGGGGTTCCGGGCGGGGTTCCTGGCCGGGTTCCGTTCGGCGGCTGTCATGACCGTAAGGCTAGTTGCTCATGACGGATCTCTCCAGTGTCTGCGCCCGAGGCTCACCAGACGCATCTGGCGCTCCGCCAGATCCCGCATCCGGTCCCGGTCGCGGTCCGCCGTGACCAGGAACTCCGACGCCGTCATCACCATGTGGTCGACGTACAGCCGGGCCAGCATCAACAGGTCGTCGGTGCTCCAGCCGGCCGACTCGGGGTCGAGGGCGAGGGCGTCGCGCACCTCCTCGGTGAACTGCCCGAGCTGCGCGCCGATCGCCTCGCGCACCCGCTGCACGCCGCCGTGCCGCTCACGCGCGATGAAACGGACGTGCGCGGGGTACGCGTCGACGTGGCGGACGATCAACTCGACGGCGCGCGCGATGCGTTCCTCGCTGTCCCCGGTCGCCGCCAGGGTCTCGCGGATCACCCCGTGCAGACTGCCGAGCGCCTCTTCGACCAGGGCGACGCCGAGGTCGGCCGTGCTGTCGAAGTGCCGGTAGAAGGCGGTCGGGGCCACGCCCACGGCGCGCGTGACCTCGCGCAGGCCCAGGCTGCTGAGGCTCTGCTCCTCCAGGAGCTCCAACGCGGCGTCCAGGAGCGCCTGCCGGGTCTTCTGCTTCTGTGCCTGCCGGATGCCGAGGGTGTGACTCATGTCATCCAGTTAACAACTGTTCTCCGTAATGGGGAAGGCGTACGTCGAGCTAGACTCGTCAGTCAGTGAACAGTTGTAACCCAATGAACCGTCGACTCGACGACCCATTGACTCAACGACTCTGAGAGGTCTCCATGCTGTTCCTCGTAGCGGCCCTGCTGCTCCTGGGCTTCGCTCTCGGCACCGTGGCCCACGCGCCACTGTCCTTCACGCTCGTCGCGGCCGCCGTCATCGGCGTCTGGCTGACCGTCTTCGCGCTCCGCGAGCGCCACGCGCGCCGCCACCAGCACTGACGCCGGCTCGAACCGCTTTCTCGAACAGGGGGTACCACCATGCAGCTCACCGCCGAACCCGGGACCCAGGCCCGCCCCACCGGCCGCAGGGACACCGACGGCATGGCCGTCGCGTCGTTCGTCCTCGGTCTGATCGGCCTGCTCGTCCTGAACGTCTTCCTCGGCCCCGTCGCCATCGCCCTGGCGAGCCTGGCCCTGTGGCGCGGCACCGCGCGACGCGGCCGCGCCCTGCTCGGACTCGGCCTCGGCATCGCCGACCTCGTCGTGCTCGGCGCCCTCATCGCCGCCGACGGCACGCTCTCCTGGAGCATCGCGGGCTGACCCGGATGCCCTCCGCGTGGGACGGGACCCCACGCGGCGGCAGAGGCACGCCCGATGGCTCGTAGAATCGAGCCCATCATGGCCTACCTCGACCACGCCGCGACCACTCCGATGCTCCCGGAGGCCGTCGAGGTGATGACCGCCCAGCTCGCCGTCACCGGCAACGCCTCCTCCCTGCACGCCGCGGGCCGCCGCGCCCGCCGCACCGTCGAGGAGTCCCGCGAGACCCTCGCCGCCTCGCTCGGCGCCCGCCCCAGCGAGGTCGTGTTCACCTCCGGTGGCACCGAGGCCGACAACCTCGCCGTGAAGGGCCTGTACTGGGCCCGCCGCGCCGCCGACCCGGCCCGCACCCGCGTCCTCGCCAGCCCCGTCGAGCACCACGCCGTCCTCGACGCCGTGCACTGGCTCGCCGAGCACGAGGGCGCCGTCGTGGAGTACCTGCCGGTCGACACGTACGGCCGCGTCCACGCCGAGGCGCTGCGGGCGGCGATCGAGCGCAACCCCGACGACGTCGCCCTCGCCACGGTCATGTGGGCCAACAACGAGATCGGTACGATCCAGCCGGTGCGCGAACTCGCCGACGTGGCAGGGGAGTTCGACATCCCGCTGCACGCGGACGCGGTCCAGGCATTCGGCCAGATCCCGGTCGACTTCGCCGCCTCCGGGCTCGCCGCGATGACGGTCTCGGGCCACAAGGTCGGCGGCCCGTACGGCATCGGCGCGCTGCTGCTCGGCCGCGAGTACACCCCCGTCCCCGTCCTGCACGGCGGCGGCCAGGAACGCCATGTGCGCTCCGGCACCCTCGACGTGCCCGCGATCGCCGCCTTCGCCACGGCGGGCAGGCTCGCCGCCGAGCAGCGCGACCGGTTCGCCCGCGAGATCGGCGCCCTGCGCGACGAACTCGTCGACGCCGTCCGCGCGGCCGTCCCCGAGGCGATCCTCGGCGGCGACCCGGCCCCCGGCGGCCGGCTCCCCGCCAACGCCCACTTCACCTTCCCCGGCTGCGAGGGCGACTCGCTCCTGCTGCTCCTCGACGCCCAGGGCATCGAGTGCTCCACGGGCTCGGCCTGCACGGCCGGCATCGCCCAGCCCAGCCACGTCCTCCTCGCCACCGGCACGTCCCCGGACCTGGCCCGCGGCACGCTCCGCTTCTCCCTCGGCCATACGTCGACCAAGGCGGACGTGGACGAGGTGGCGGCGGCGATCGGCCCGGCGGTGGAACGCGCGCGGTCGGCGGGCCTGAGCTGAGGCCTGTCCGTGCGCGGGCCTGAGCTGAGGCCTGTCCGCGCGCGGGCCTGAGCTGAGGCCTGTCGGCGTGCGGGTCAGGCCTTCGCGGAGCCGGCCCGCTTGTGGGCGGCCCGCACCAGCCGCATATAGCGGTCCCAGTCCCAGTGCGGCCCCGGATCGGTGTGATCCGTCCCCGGCACCTCCACATGCCCGATCACATGCTCGCGGTCCGGCGGGAACCCGTACCGCCTGCATATCTCGGCGGTCAGCCGGGCCGACGCCTCGTACATGGCGTCGGTGAAGTCCTCCGGCCGGTCCACGAACCCCTCGTGCTCGATCCCGACACTGCGCTGGTTGTAGTCCTTGTTCCCCGCGTGGAACGCCACGTCCAGCTCGCGGATCATCTGCGCTATGTGCCCGTCCTTGCGGACCACGTAATGGGCCGCGGCCCCGTGCCAGGGATCCTTGAACACCCGCAGCGTGCTGCTGTAACTCCCCTGTGTGACATGCACGATGACGCGGTCGATCGGATAGTCGGCGGGCCGGTCCGCCCGCCGCCAGTTCGCCGCCGCGGCCGCCACCCACTGCGCGCCCTTGAAGTCCACCGCACCGGCCGTGCGCGGCTTGTCGACGCCCGGCACCTGCCACCACATGTGCGCGAGATCGCTGCGCGCGAGCAGCCCGACGCCGACCGCCGCCGCGGCCCCGCCGATGAACAGGGTCCGCCTGCTCACCCCGCGATCGCGGTCCCCGCCCTTCCCCGCCCCCTGCTTCCCCACGAGACCCCCCGCCGTTTCTCCCGTACGAGATCCACAACGCATATTCGAGCGGAGCGGTTCCCGCGGCGCCGTACCCTAGGAGGGCTATGACTTCCCAGACTCCGCAGCAGCCCGCCGCCCCCGAGAAGGGCCGCCCCCTCCGCGTCCTCGCCGCCATGTCAGGCGGCGTCGACTCCGCCGTGGCCGCGGCCCGCGCCGCGGAAGCGGGGCACGACGTGACAGGCGTCCACCTGGCCCTGTCCGCGAACCCCCAATCCTTCCGTACGGGCGCGCGCGGCTGTTGCACCATCGAGGACTCCCGCGACGCGCGCCGCGCGGCGGACGTCATCGGCATCCCCTTCTACGTCTGGGACCTGGCGGACCGCTTCCGCGAGGACGTCGTGGAGGACTTCATCGCCGAGTACGAGGCCGGGCGCACGCCCAACCCCTGCCTGCGCTGCAACGAAAAGATCAAGTTCGCGGCGCTCCTGGACAAGGCCCTCGCCCTCGGCTTCGACGCGGTCTGCACGGGCCACTACGCGCAAGTGATCGTCAACGAAGCCGGCGACCGCGAACTCCACCGCGCGACCGACATGGCCAAGGACCAGTCCTACGTCCTCGGCGTCCTGGACGACCGCCAGCTCGCCCACGCGATGTTCCCCCTGGGCGACACGGAGACAACCAAGGACGAGATCCGCGCGGAGGCCGAACGCCGGGGCCTGGCGGTCGCCAAGAAGCCCGACTCCCACGACATCTGCTTCATCGCGGACGGCGACACCCAGGGCTTCCTCGCCTCGCGCCTCGGCAAGTCCGAGGGCGACATCGTCGACGAGTCGGGGACCAAGCTCGGCACCCACGAGGGCGCCTACGGCTACACCATCGGCCAGCGCAAGGGCCTGCGCATCGGCACCCCCGCCCCCGACGGCAAGCCCCGCTACGTCCTCGACATCTCCCCGGTCAACAACACGGTCACGGTGGGCCCGGCGGCGTCCCTGGACGTCACGACCCTGACCGCGATCAAGCCCCGTTGGTGCGGCGCGGCCCCGACCGGCCCCGGCACCTACACGGCCCAACTCCGCGCCCACGGAGGCGAGACGGAGGCCACGGCCGAACTGGTGGACGACACCCTGCAAGTGTCCTTCACAGAGCCGGTCCGGGGGGTCGCCCCCGGCCAGGCGATCGTCCTGTACGACGGGACGCGGGTGGTGGGGTCGGCGACCATTGCCAGTACGGGGCGGGTGGGGGCCGGGGTGTGACGCGACGGGCCGCACTCAGCGTTGGTTTCGCCGTACGCTGTGCAGCCCGTAGGCGGCGGTGGCGGCGCATGTGACCATCAGAGCCGCCCCGGCCCAGGAGAACCGTCCTCGGACGGCGGAGATGAGAACAGGGATCGCCACCAGAGCGGCCATGCCTGCCAGACGCTTGGCGAACCTCTCCACCTGGCGATTAGCCCTCGCCAGGTCCGGATTGTTCTGCTCTTCGAGATTCACGGGGCGCTGCTCCTGTATGTGGATGACGGTTACACGATGGCGTTGTCGTACGGCTTGCCGACGACGTGGAAATTATTGAGATCATGGCTGATCTTTGCTGTGATGGCGCCGGAAAGGGCCGTGGTCGCAGTGACACGCAGGAGCAGTTTCTCGTACTGCTTGATGATTTCGCCGTACCGCTCGATCATCGCCGATACGCGTTGTGCAACGACGGTTGCGCCGACGAACGTGGCAAAGATGCCGACCCCGGTAGTGGCTGCTGCTGCCGAGGCGGCACCCGTCAGGGCGGCCTGTAACGCAGCATCGCAGATGTAGGCCATGGCGCTCTTGACAAGGTCGGCAAAGGCGAAGACGGAAGCCGCGATGCCGGTGTAGTGGTCCCGCAGAGAATGAAAGGCGTCTCTCGCTGATTCGAGATTTCTTGCCAACTTCTCGAAATACTTCCATGCGGCGTCTGCGGCATTCCCTTTCCATGTCAGTCCCAGGACCTCGTTGCCGTGGCGAATGTTTACCGCACTGTCGGCGCAGAAATCTCCCAGGCAGTTCCATGCGTCGGCGCACTCCGTGTAGCTCTGCCAATCTCCTGAAAGCCGATTGGAAAGGCCGCCGAGGATGTCGAAGTCGAAGGCCAGTTTCAGACCTTCGTTCACCAAAGTGGAGGGGCTGGCCATATCGAAGAGGGAACCCGCAGTCTTGCTGACGGGAGCGAACTGGAGCTCGTTCAGATGGCCTTGAACCCAGCCGTCTGCACTGCCGACCGGTTTCAGTCGACCGATGGCTTCGCACGCGTCGCGGAACGTCGCGCTTCCGGCCGGGCGGCTGCGAGGAATCGCTACGGCTCTCTTGGTCGTGGGGTAGGACGCATCGAGCTTGCGCGCCTGTTCCAGGTCAACCGCCTCGTACCAGGTGGCCGTCTTCTTCAGCTCTTGGTGAGACGCGCCAAGGATTGCTTCGAACCGGTCGATGACGGCTCTGGCCTTCTCCACAATCTGCGTGTGATCGCTGAACAGCGTGGTCCAGAGATCGGCGGAACACCCGGCGTCGACCGCGGTGTTGCTGTTGAGGTAGGCGCGCGCGCTGCCGAAGTCTCCGCAGGCTCGATGGACCAGGCCCGCGTACCCGGTCAGATCGCTCGGCACGACGGCGAGGGTCATGACTGGCTCTCCCGCCTCATACGAACCCGCTCCTCCGCAACCTGCCGCTCGCCCTCCCGGGCCAACGCCTCCCGTTCCGTGTCCGGCATCGACTCCCACCGCCTCCGGAAATCCGCCCCCTGGTCGATCACGGCCTCCGCGTACGCCGGGATTTCCGTGGCCGCGCGCAGGCCGACGCGGCCCGAGAGCACCTCTCTCGCCATCTCCTGGAGGACCGGGCCGCGGGCGCCTTCCTGGAAGACTTCGAGCGCCTTGCGTAAGAGGCGTTGCTGAACGGGGTCGTCGGTCAGGTCCAGGTCGGCGCGCACGTGTACTCCTCGGTGGGGGGGAGGCTGGGAGTCCGGGAGAGTAGTGGGCGGGGCGGGGGTGCCCGGGCCGGCGCGTGGGGGCGGAGAAACGTTGTCGCCCAGGGGGCACGGCGCCAGGGCGCGTCACCTGGGAGCGGTAGGGGTGGGTGCGCGCCCGGTTGACGGGGTGCGGTGCCCGAGATGCGGAGTGATCGGGCCGGTGATCGGATCGACGCATGGTGAGGCCCGAACCGAGCGCCGGGATCCTGGTCACCTCCCGGCCGCTCGACGAGTACTGCGGACTGTTCGGGCTGACCCGCCGCGCCCTGTGCGCAGCCCTGGGGGCCGGACCGCTGCTCGACTGTCCGGGCGGGGCGGCCGCCTTGGTCGCCGAGGTGCGGCAGCTGGGCGGGCGGGCCGTCGCGGTGGACCCGGAGTACGCGCGGATGGCGACGGTGACGGGGCGCGCGCTGGCCGGCCGGGACGCGATGGCCGTCCACATCGACACCGCCCCGGAGATCTCGGCGGCCGCGCTGAGCGGCCGGCCCGAGGCGTATCTGCGCAGCTGGGACCGGGCGCGTGAGCTGTTCGCGGCCGACGCGGCCGAGCATCCCGACGATTACGTCGCCGCCGCGCTGCCTCAACTACCGTTCCGCAGCGGGACGTTCGGGATCACGCTCAGCAGCTATCTGCTCTTCGCCTATCCCGAGGTCTTCAGCCCGGCCGACCAGCTCGCCGGACTGCTCGAACTGGTCCGGGTCACCGCGCCCGGCAGCGAGGTGCGCGTGTATCCGCTGCACGACTCCAGAGGGCGCCGCACGCCCCATCTGGCCCGCATCCGCCACAGCCTCGGCCGCCACCGGGTCACGAGCTCCCTGCTCCGCGTCCCCGGCCCGGGCGGGCGCAGACCCCGTACCGTGCTGGTCCTGAGACGAGCCGCCGGTCAGACCCGGCCCTGTAGGTAGTGCTGGAGCACCGCCCCCAGTTCGCCGCTCCACGCCGGCACCTGCGACCTGCGCCGGGCGCGGACCTGGCACGCGAAGACCGGCCCTTCGACCGTCACCGCCGTCACCGAGAGCCCCGAGGGCAGCGGCTGGAAGTGCACCGTACGGAGCTGAGCCCACGGCAGGTCGATGGCGTGCGGGCCCTGTTCGAAGTGGGCGCCTTCGGCGTCGATGACCAGGCCGTTGTACTCGTCGGCGGCCACGAACTCGGGGCCGGGCACGGGCATGTGCGCCGGGGGAGGGGGCGGGGCGGGCTGGAACGCCGGGGGCGGGGCCCCGAAACCGCCTGCCGGCCCGCTCTGTTGCCCGTATCCGTGCGTCACGCCCACCCAGCTCCTCGCCGTGCTCCGCGGGCCGCTACGTAGGGGCCCGTTCGGCTCTTATCCCACCACCTCCACCTCGTAGAAGCACAAGTGGTCCTTAATGGCGGCCACTTCGGCCTTGGGCTCCGGGTAGGCCCATACGAGGTCCTTCGCGTCGGAAGGCGTGGTGAGCGACCAGTAGGACGCCGTTCCCTTGAAGGGGCAGTAAGTAGTCGTCTCCGAGGGGGTGAGGAGGTCGGTGCGCACGTCCTGCGGCGGGATGTAGTAGCGCACCGGACAGCCGGTCTCGCGCAGCAGCAGAGGACGGGCGCTCTCGGCGAGCACCTGCCCGTCCCGGACGACGCGCACGCGCTGCGCACCCTGTTCGATCGTGATCGTGTGTCCATCAGCCATACGGGGTTCAGCGCTCACCGGGGCCGCGTTCTTCCCGCCTCCGGGGGCCCGCACGCGCGGTCGTACGGTAGAGGCCATGAACATCTGCGTCTTCCTCTCCGCCGCCGACCTCGACGACCGCTACACCCGCCCCGCCCGCGAATTCGCCGAGCTGCTCGGCAAGGGCGGGCACACGCTCGTGTGGGGCGGCTCCGAGAGCGGGCTCATGAAGGTCGTCGCCGACGGCGTGCACGAGGCCGGCGGGCGGCTCGTGGGGGTGTCCGTGGACTTCCTGGCCGCCAAGGCGCGGGTGGTCGCCGAGCCGGACGAGATGGTCGTCGCGAAGGACCTCGCCGAGCGCAAGGCGCTGCTCCTGGAGAAGGCCGACGCGGTCGTGATCATGGTCGGCGGTACGGGGACGCTCGACGAGGCCACCGAGATCCTCGAACTGAAGAAGCACGGGAAGACCGACAAGCCGATCGTGCTGCTGAACTCCGCGGGCTTCTACGACGGGCTCAAGGAGCAGTTCCGCCGCATGGAGGACGAGGGGTTCCTGCCGGTTCCACTGACTGACCTGGTGTTCTTCGCCGAGGAGCCGGTCGGCGCCCTGGCCTACCTCGAGGAGTCGCGCGGCATCGAGTAGTGCGAGCATGGCGGCCATGGCTACCCATGTGATCACCGGCGCCGGTTCCGGAATCGGCGCCGCCGTCGCCCGCCGGCTGCACGCGCGCGGCGACGAACTCTTCCTCCACGCGCGCGACGCGGGCCGTGCCAAGGAGCTCGCCGCCGAGTTCCCCGGCGCCCGCACGCTCGTCGGCGACCTCGCCGACCCGGACAAGCTGTCGTGGGCGTTCTCGCACCAGACGTTGCCCGACCGGATCGACTCGCTGCTGCACATCGCCGGCGTCGTCGACCTCGGGCCGGTCGGCGAGCTGACCCCGAAGACCTGGCGGCACCAGCTCAACGTCAACCTCGTCGCCCCGGCCGAGCTGACCCGCCACTTCCTGCCCCAACTCCGCGTCGCCCAGGGCCATGTGGTGTTCGTGAACTCGGGCGCGGGGCTCAACGCCCACGCCGACTGGTCCGCGTACGCCGCTTCCAAGCACGGCCTGAAGGCCCTCGCCGACTCGCTGCGCCACGAGGAGCACGGCAACGGTGTACGCGTCACCTCCGTGTACCCCGGCCGCACCGCGAGCCCCATGCAGGCCAAGGTCCACCGGCAGGAGGGCAAGGAGTACGACGCCGCCCGCTGGATCGACCCGGAGTCCGTCGCCACGACGATCGTGATGGCGCTCGACCTGCCGCACGACGCCGAGGTCAACGACCTGACGGTCCGCCCGGGCCGCTGACGTGCTGCCCACGGGGGAGACCGCGATCCGCGCGTGGCCCGACGGCGTCCGGGGGCGCGCGGAGGCCGCCGTGCTGCCGGCCGGGCGCCCGGTCCGCGCCGAGGTGTACGACGCCGACGCGCTCGCCGAACTGCGCGCCCTCACGAGCACCGGCGGGTTCGCGGACGGCATCTGCCGCTGCCCAGGCGGCACGACCCTCGACCTCGCCGACCGGGGCGGCCTGCGCGGGTTCCCGGAGCGGGTCGGCGCCACCTGCTGATGGCAGGTCGCCGCGGCGCGTTACGTACCCTTCCGGGGTGAGCGAAAAGAGCGACTTCAAGTGGGGACCGGCCACCGGCGTCGGTTCCATGCCCGGGGGTGACGCCCGGGAGGCCGCCAAGACCGTCACGGGCAGTTTCGAGGACTTCCCCTTCCTCGCCGAGCTGCCCGCGCGCGGGCCCGGCGCCGACATGATCGGGCGCACCGCCGGATTGCTCGTCGACGTCTACGCGCGCGTGGAGCCCAGCGGCTGGCGCGTCGGTGACCGGCCGGGCCGGGACACCAAGCGGGCCCGGTCGTGGCTCGGCGAGGACCTGGACGCGCTGGAGGAGTTCACGCAGGGCTACGAGGGCCCGCTGAAGGTGCAGGTCGTCGGGCCGTGGACGCTCGCCGCCGCCCTGGAGCTGAGGAACGGCGAGTCCGCGCTCTCGGACCCGGGCGCGTGCCGCGACCTCGCCGCCTCGCTCGCGGAGGGGCTGCGCGAGCACCTCGCCGACGTACGGCGCCGGGTGCCCGGCGCGCAGCTCGTCCTCCAGCTCGACGAGCCGTCCCTCATCGCGGTCCTGCGCGGGCAGATCAAGACGGCCAGCACCTACCGCACCCACCGCGCCGTCGACCGGCAGGTCGTCGAGAGCGCGCTGCGCGACGTGATGGGGGTGCACAGCGGCGACGGCGGGCCCGTCGTCGTGCACTCCTGCGCCCCTGACGTCCCGTTCGCGCTGCTGCGCCGCTCCGGCGCCGACGCGGTCTCCTTCGACTTCTCCCTGCTCACCGAGCGTGACGACGACACGATCGGGGAGGCCGTCGAGGCGGGCACGAAGCTCTTCGCCGGTGTCGTGCCGGGCGTGGACGGCCCGTTGTCGGACCCTGCCGGTAGCGTCATGGGTGTCAGGACGCTGTGGCGCAGGCTGGGGCTGCATCCGGGCTCCCTCGCGGAGTCGGTCGTGGTCACCCCGTCGTGCGGCCTCGCGGGCGCCTCACCGGCGTACGCCCGCGCGGCACTCGCCCACTGCGCCCGGGCGGCGAGATCACTCGCGGACAACCCTGAGTGACCGGGCAGACAGGCTGACTGAGGCTAACGGGAGGACGAGACGGTGGCTGCGGCAAGCGCGGACAACACGGCAGGGGCGAAGGGCCCCGTGCCCGCCGAGGCGCGGGACGAGCACGCCCGGATCGCCGAGCAGATCGAGGAGCACCGCTTCCGGTACTACGTGAACGACGCGCCCGTCGTCTCGGACGCCGACTTCGACAAGCTCCTGCGCTCTCTGGAGGCGCTGGAGGAGACGTACCCGGAGCTGCGCACACCGGACTCGCCGACGCAGAAGGTCGCGGGGAACTACGAGACGGAGTTCACGTCCGTAGAGCACCGCGAGCGCATGCTCTCCCTCGACAACGCCTTCGACGACGCGGAGTTGGCGGCCTGGGCCGACCGCGTCGCCAAGGATGTCGGCGCCCCCGGCTACCACTTCCTGTGCGAGCTGAAGGTCGACGGCCTCGCCGTCAACCTCACGTACGAGAACGGGCGGCTCACGCGCGCGGCGACGCGCGGTGACGGCCGCGTCGGCGAGGACATCACGCCCAACGTCCGCACGATCGCCGAGATCCCCGACCGCCTCAAGGGCGACCGCATCCCCGCCCTCGTCGAGATCCGCGGCGAGGTCTTCTTCCCCATGGAGAAGTTCGAGGAGCTGAACGCGCGGCTGGTGGAGGCCGGCGACAAGCCCTTCGCCAACCCCCGTAACGCGGCGGCGGGTTCGCTGCGCCAGAAGGACCCGCGCGTCACGGCGACCCGTCCGCTGCACATGGTCGTCCACGGCATCGGCGCCCGCGAGGGCTTCGACATCGACCGCCTCTCGCAGGCCTACGACCTGCTGCACGAATGGGGCCTGCCCACCGCGAAGCACAACAAGGTGGTCGACGACCTCAAGGGCGTACGGGAGTTCATCGCGTACTTCGGGGAGCACCGCCACTCCGTGGAGCACGAGATCGACGGCGCCGTCGTCAAGCTCGACGAGATCCCGCTCCAGGGCCGCCTCGGCTCCACGGCGCGCGCCCCGCGCTGGGCCATCGCCTGGAAGTTCCCGCCCGAAGAGGTCAACACCAAGCTGGTCAACATCCGCGTGGGCGTGGGCCGTACGGGCCGCGTCACCCCGTACGCGCAGGTGGAGCCGGTGACGGTGGCGGGCTCCGAGGTCGAGTTCGCGACCCTGCACAACCAGGAGGTCGTCAAGAAGAAGGGCGTCCTCATCGGGGACACGGTCGTCATCCGCAAGGCCGGTGACGTCATCCCCGAGATCCTCGGCCCCGTCGCCGACCTGCGCGACGGCAGCGAGTACGAGTTCGTGATGCCCGCCGAGTGCCCCGAGTGCGGCACGCCGCTGCGGGCCATGAAGGAGGGGGACATCGACCTGCGGTGTCCCAACGCCCGTACGTGTCCCGCCCAGTTGCGGGAGCGGCTGTTCTACCTCGGCGGCCGTCAGTGCCTCGACATCGAGAACTTCGGGGCGGTCGCCGCCGCCGCGCTGACCGCGCCCCTGGAGCCCGCCGAGCCGCCGCTCACCGACGAGGGCGACCTCTTCGACCTCACCATCGAGCAGCTCCTGCCCATCAAGGCGTACGTCCTCGACCCCGACAGCGGGCTGCCCAAGCGCGACCCGAAGTCCGGTGAGGACAAGGTCGTCACGGTCTTCGCCAACCAGAAGGGCGAGCCGAAGAAGAACGCGCTGGCGATGCTGGAGAACATCGCGGCCGCCAAGGACCGTCCGCTGGCCCGCGTCATCAACGGCCTGTCGATCCGGCACGTCGGACCGGTCGCCGCCGAGGCGCTGGCCCGCGAGTTCCGCTCCATCGACCGCATCGACCAGGCCACCGAGGAGGAGCTCGCCGCGACCGACGGCGTCGGCGGGATCATCGCCGCCTCCGTGAAGCAGTGGTTCGCCGAGGACTGGCACCGCGAGATCCTGCGCAAGTGGCGCGAGGCCGGGGTGCGCATGGAGGAGGAGGGCGCGGGCGAGGACGAGGGGCCGCGGCCGCTCGAAGGACTCACCGTCGTCGTCACCGGCACGCTCCAGAAGTTCACCAGGGACGGCGCCAAGGAGGCCCTCCAGACCAGAGGCGCCAAGGTGACCGGTTCCGTTTCCAAGAAGACCTCTTTCGTGGTCGTCGGGGAGAACCCTGGTTCGAAGTACGACAAGGCCATGCAGGTGAAGGTTCCGGTTCTGGACGAGGACGGGTTCGCCGTACTCCTCGAACAGGGGCCGGAAGCAGCCGCCGAAGTGGCACTTCCCGCCGAAGAGCCGACCGAGGAGTAGCGGTTGAAGGCCACCCGTTCGGCGCATATCAGATGCATAAGGGTGGCCGGGCCGCATTCGGGCAACCATGGGCGGGCGCGTCCGTCTGGTGCCCGTGAAAGCCCTCTGCGGCCTACTGTTGAGGTGTGCGCCTGCCGTGTCCTGCTGTGGATGGGGCATCTCCTGCTCACCGGAAGCTCATCGTGAGCGGGGGGAGCGGGCAGCGGACGTGGGCACCGCCGGCTGTGAGAGGGACGGGAATGGAACCGACCGAGAGCGCCGCCCCGGACTCACGTCTGCCCCCGCGCCGACGGGCGCGGCGGAGCACGGCTCGTCGTACCGGCGAGGGCGACAGCGGCGACAGCGGTCACGGGGAGAACGAGCGCGGTGGTGTGGTGAACTGGCGCAATTGGTTGCGCGGAGGCGGACGCGGAGCCGTCCGTCTCGGTGCGGACCGGGCACGGGAGATGTCCGACGGTACGGAGACCCCGCCCGACGGGACGGCGGGAAGCGACGGCGCGCAGCGCCTCACCAGCCGCACGGGGCAAGGGAGTTCGGCCCTCGCGGCCCTGCCGCCGGGACCCGGTGAGGGCCCCGCGTCGGCCCCGTTCAACACGAGCGCCCGCGTCGGCGTCGCCACCCCCGCCCGCAACCACCAGCCCGCGCAGGTCGAGACGGCCCGGGCCGCCGCGCTGCCGCTGCTGCCCGGCGCCGTCGTCGCGCTCGCCGCGGTGGTCCTCGGCACCGGGGTCTACCGGGCGTTCAGCGGCCCCCACGCGCTCTTCCCCTCCGGCACCGCCGGCTGGTCCCTCGCCGTCCTGACCGGCATCATCGTCGGCCATCTCGTCGCGCTCGGCCGCGACCGCTGGTGGGGCGGGACCGGCTCCGGCGCCGCCCTCACCCTCGCCGTGCTGCTGCTCTACGGCTGGGTGCCCGCCGGGATGGTCAGCCTCACCGTCGTCGTGCTCGTCGGCATCGCCCGCAGGCACCGCTGGCGCCAAGGCGTGCTGCACGGGGCGATCGACATCCTCGGGATCGGCGCGGGCGCCCTGGTGCTCGCCGCGTTCGGCCGCCTGGCGTCCGTCGAGGCGCCGTGGAAACCGGAGAGCTGGGACCTCTACACCGCCCCCGAGGTCCTCCTCGTAGCGGGCGCCTACCTGCTCGTCACGCGCTCCCTGCTCTGGTACGTGCACGCGCCGCGCCCCGCAGGACTGCCCACCGTCGCCCGTACGGCGCTGGTGCGCCAGGGCCTGGTCGGGGTCGCGCTGCTCGGCATCGCGCCGCTCGTCTGCGTCGTCGCCGTCGCCCTGCCGGTGCTCCTGCCGCTGTTCGCGATCCCGATGATCGCGCTCGACTCCACGCTGTGGATCGCGCGGGCCCGCGCCGAGGAGCAGCTGCGCGACCCGCTCACCGGCCTGCCCAACCGGCAGTGGCTCCTGGAGCGGACCTGGACCGCGCTCGACGACGCCGAGCGGATCGGGGCGCGCAGCGCGCTCCTGCTGATCGACCTCGACCGTTTCCGCTCGGTCAACGACACACTCGGGCACCTCGCCGGCGACCGGCTGCTGCTGCAGATCGCGGACCGGCTGAGAGCGGCGCTGCCGCGCGGCGCGGAGGCCGCGCGGCTCGGCGGTGACGAGTTCGCCGTCCTGCTCCCCGTCGCCGACTCCACGACGTCGGCGACCCGCGTGGCCCGCAACCTGGTCGCGGCGCTCGGCTCGCCGCTCGACCTGGACGGTCTGACACTGGTCCTGGAGGCGAGCGCGGGACTCGCCGTCTTCCCCGACCACGCCCTGGACGCGGAGGGCCTGCTGAGGCGGGCCGACGTCGCGATGTACCAGGCGAAGCGGGACCGTACGGGCGTCGAGGTCTACGAGTCGAAGCGCGACTCCAACACCCCCGACCGGCTCGGTCTGCTGGGCGATCTGCGCCGGGCGCTCGACGCCGGTGACGTGGAGCTGCACTACCAGCCGAAGGTCCGCTTCGACGGGCACGTGGCGGGTCTTGAGGCGCTCGTGCGGTGGGTGCACCCGGAGCGGGGGAAGGTTCCGCCGGACGAGTTCATCGCCATCGCCGAGTCCTCCGGGCTGATGCCGCACCTGACCGAGTACGTCCTGGAGACGGCGCTTGCGCAGGTCGCGCGCTGGCGCGCGCAGGGGCTGCACGTGCCGGTCGCCGTGAACGTCTCGCCGCGTGATGTGCACACGCCCGGATTCGCGGGGGCGGTCGCGGCGCGGCTCGCCCGGCACGGGGTTCCGGCGGGCTCCTTGCAGCTGGAGATAACGGAACATGTGCTCCTGGAAGACCCGCAGCGGGCCGCCGACACCCTCGCCGGTCTGACCGGGCACGGCGTGAAGATGTCGCTCGACGACTTCGGTACGGGGTACTCGTCGCTGGTGCATCTGCGGCGGCTGCCGGTCAGCGAGCTGAAGATCGACCGGTCGTTCGTGGCCCGGCTCGCGGTGGACAACGAGGACGCCGAGATCGTGCGGTGCACGGTCGATCTGGCGCACTCGCTCGGGCTGCTCGTCGTCGCGGAGGGCGTCGAGGACGACGAGACGTGGGAGCGGTTGCGGGATCTGGGGTGCGATGCGGTGCAGGGGTGGCTCGTCGCTGCCGCGATGCCGCCGGACGAGACGACTGCGTGGTTGCGGGCGCGGGGGGCTCGGGGGTGGCAGAGGGAGCGGGCCGCTCTGCCCGCGGCTCAGGGGGATGAGCCGGGGGCCCTTGGGTGACGGGCACTCCGGGCTGGTGCTGAGGTCGCGGGGCTCTGCCCCGGACCCCGCTCCTCAATCGCCGGAGGGGCTTGATTCGGCATCCGCCGGAGGGCTTGATTGGCGTCCGCCGGGGGACTTGAGACCGGGCTGCGGAGCGGGGGCGAACAAACCGTTTAACGGGTACGGCTTCCCGCCCCATAGGATTGAGCCCAAACCACACACTCTCACCCCAGAGGATCGCTGCATGCCTGGCATCACGCGCGAGGAGGTCGCCCACCTCGCCCGGCTGGCGCGTCTGGAGCTGAAGCCCGAAGAGCTCGACCACTTCGCAGGCCAGCTCGACGACATCATCGGCGCGGTCGCCCGCGTCAGCGAGGTCGCCGACCAAGACGTACCCCCGACCTCCCACCCGCTGCCGCTGACGAACGTCATGCGCGCGGACGAGGTCCGTCCGTCGCTCACCCCCGAGCAGGCGCTCTCCGGCGCCCCGGCCCAGGAGCAGCAGCGTTTCAAGGTGCCGCAGATCCTGGGGGAGGACTAAGAAATCATGACGGACACCAACGTCAACATCATCAAGCTCACCGCCGCCGAGATCGCCGCGAAGATCGCCGCCGGCGAGCTCACGGCCGTCGAGGTCACCGAGGCCCACCTGGCCCGGATCGAGGCCGTCGACGAGAAGGTGCACGCCTTCCTGCACGTCGACCGCGAGGGCGCCCTGAAGCAGGCCGCCGCCGTGGACGCCAAGCGCGCCGCGGGCGAGAAGCTCGGCCCGCTGGCCGGTGTGCCGCTCGCGCTGAAGGACATCTTCACCACCGAGGGCATCCCGACCACCGTCGGCTCGAAGATCCTCGAAGGCTGGATCCCGCCGTACGACGCGACGCTGGTCAAGAACCTGAAGGCCGCCGACGTCGTCATCCTCGGCAAGACCAACATGGACGAGTTCGCCATGGGGTCGTCGACGGAGAACAGCGCGTACGGGCCCACCGGCAACCCGTGGGACCTCACCCGGATCCCCGGTGGCTCGGGCGGTGGCTCCAGCGCCGCGCTCGCCGCGTACCAGGCCCCGCTCGCCATCGGCACGGACACCGGCGGCTCGATCCGCCAGCCCGCCGCCGTCACCGGCACCGTCGGCGTCAAGCCCACGTACGGCGGCGTCTCCCGCTACGGCATGGTCGCCTTCAGCTCCAGCCTCGACCAGGGCGGGCCCTGCGCCCGTACGGTCCTGGACGCGGCGCTGCTGCACGAGGCGATCGCCGGGCACGACCCGCTCGACTCCACGTCCATCGACGCCCCGGTCCCGCCGGTCGTCGAGGCCGCGAAGAACGGCTCCGTCGCCGGCATGCGCGTCGGCGTCGTCAAGCAGTTCCGCGGCGAGGGCTACCAGGCCGGTGTCGTGCAGCGCTTCGACGAGTCCGTCGAGCTGCTGAAGTCGCTCGGCGCCGAGATCGTCGAGCTGGACTGCCCGACGTTCGACCTCGCCCTGTCGGCGTACTACCTGATCGCGCCGTCCGAGTGCTCCTCGAACCTCGCCCGGTTCGACGCCATGCGCTACGGCCTGCGCGTCGGCGACGACGGCACGAAGTCCGCCGAGGACGTCACCGCGCTGACCCGCGAGGCCGGCTTCGGTGACGAGGTCAAGCGCCGCATCATCCTCGGCACGTACGCGCTCAGCTCCGGCTATTACGACGCGTACTACGGCAGCGCCCAGAAGGTCCGCACGCTCATCACGCGCGAGTTCGAGGCCGCCTTCGAGCAGGTCGACGTCATCGTGTCGCCGACGACGCCGACCACCGCCTTCCCGATCGGCGAGCGCGCCGACGACCCGATGGCGATGTACCTCGCGGACCTGTGCACCATCCCGACCAACCTGGCCGGCAACGCCGCCATGTCGCTGCCCTGCGGCCTGGCCCCCGAGGACGGCCTGCCGGTCGGCCTGCAGATCATCGCCCCCGCCATGAAGGACGACCGCCTGTACAAGGTGGGCGCTGCCGTCGAGGCCGCCTTCGTGGAAAAGTGGGGCCACCCGCTGCTCGAGGAGGCTCCGTCGCTGTGAGTGCACTGAACAAGGCCAAGGGGTTCAAGAAGTCCAAGTCCGGTACGTACCTGTCGATCGGGACGACCGCGTTCGGCGCGATCAGTGTCATGAAGCAGGCGAAGAAGGCCCGTACGGAGAACGACACGCTGCGTCTCGTCGACGCCGTCGTCTCCGCCGCGGCCATCGCCACCGGCATCGCCCTGCTGCTGCGCGAGCTCAAGCGGCTCGGCGACGACGACGTCCTGCTGGGCTGAGAGGGAAGTACCAGAAATCGTGACTGCCACGACCACTCCCGAGCTGCTGTCGTACGAGGACGCTCTCGCGTCGTACGACCCGGTCATGGGCCTCGAGGTCCATGTCGAGCTCGGCACCAAGACGAAGATGTTCTGCGGCTGCTCCACCGAGCTCAAGCAGGACGCCAACAGCCAGACCTGCCCGACCTGTCTCGGTCTGCCCGGCGCGCTGCCGGTCGTGAACGAGATCGGCGTCGAGTCGGCCATCAAGATCGGCCTCGCGCTGCACTGCGAGATCGCCGAGTGGTGCCGCTTCGCCCGGAAGAACTATTTCTATCCGGACATGCCGAAGAACTTCCAGACCTCCCAGTACGACGAGCCGATCGCCTTCAACGGCTACCTCGACGTACAGCTGGAGGACGGTGAGGTCTTCCGCGTGGAGATCGAGCGCGCCCACATGGAGGAGGACACCGGCAAGTCCACCCACGTGGGTGGCGCGACCGGTCGTATCCACGGCGCCTCGCACTCGCTGCTCGACTACAACCGCGCCGGCATCCCGCTCATCGAGATCGTCACCAAGCCCATCGAGGGCGCGGGCGAGCGGGCCCCCGAGGTCGCCAAGGCGTACGTCGCCGAGCTGCGCGAGGTCATCAAGTCCCTTGATGTCTCCGAGGCCCGGATGGACAAGGGCCAGATGCGCTGCGACGTGAACCTCTCCCTGCGCCCGAACGGGACCAAAGAGTTCGGTACGCGCAGCGAGACGAAGAACGTCAACTCGCTGCGTTCCGTGGAGCGCGCCGCTCGCTACGAGATCCAGCGCCACGCCGCCGTGCTGTCCTCGGGCGGAACGATCGTGCAGGAGACCCGTCACTTCCACGAGGAGGACGGCTCCACCACGTCGGGCCGCATCAAGGACAACGCCGAGGACTACCGCTACTTCCCCGAGCCGGACCTGGTGCCGGTGGCCCCCTCCCGCGAGTGGGTCGAGGAACTGCGCGCCGGTCTGCCGGAGCTGCCGCTCGCGCAGCGCAACCGGCTGATCGAGGAGTGGGGCATCACCGCCCACGACATGCAGTCGATCCGCAACGCCGGTGCCATCGGCCCGATCGTCGCCACGATCAACGCCGGTGCGGACTCCGCGTCCGCGCGGAAGTGGTGGATGGGCGAGCTGGCGCGCAACGCCAACGAGCAGGGTGTCGAGATCGGCGCGCTGCCGATCACGCCCGAGCACGTGGCGCGCGTCTCGGAGCTCGTGGCCTCCGGCGACCTGAACGACAAGCTGGCCCGTCAGGTCATCGACGGCGTCCTCAAGGGCGAGGGCACGCCGGACGAGGTCGTCGAGAAGCGCGGCCTGAAGGTCGTCTCGGACGAGGGTGCGCTCACCACTGCCGTGGACGAGGCCATCGCCGGTAACCCGGGGGTCGCCGACAAGATCCGCGGCGGCAAGGTCGCGGCCGCCGGTGCGCTCGTGGGTGCCGTGATGAAGGCGACCCGGGGTCAGGCCGACGCGGCCCGCGTCAAGGAGCTGATCCTGGAGAAGCTGGGCGTCAGCGAAGGCTGAGCCTGTTTTTTTCGGAGGGGCTGGATATATCCAGCCCCTCCGGCGTTTGAGGAGCGGGGTCCGGGGCGGAGCCCCGTGGAACGGAGCAGCACACTGAGTACGACCCTGGCCCTCGGCCTTCTCCTGGTGACACTGGCCTTCGCGGTAAAACGCCCCCGCAACTGGCCGGAGGCGGTCGTCGCCGTGCCCGCCGCCGGCGCGGCCATCGCCCTCGGCGCCGTCTCTCCCGCCCATGCCTGGGACGAGATCCAAGAGCTGCTCCCCGTCGTCGGGTTCCTCGCCGCGATCCTGCTGCTTGCTCAACTCTGCGCCGACGAAGGGCTGTTCAGGGCCGCCGGTGACGCCGTCGCGCGGGCCTGCCACGGGAGTCCCGGGCGGATGCTCGGCGGGGTGTTCGCCGTGGCCGCCGCCATCACCGCCGTACTGAGCCTGGACGCCACCGTCGTCCTGCTCACCCCGGTCGTCTTCGCCACCGCCGCGCGGATCGGCGCGAGCCCCCGCCCGCACGTGTACGCGAGCGCCCACCTCGCCAACTCGGCGTCGCTGCTTCTCCCCGTCTCCAACCTGACGAACCTGCTGGCCTTCGCCGCGAGCGGGCTCACCTTCAGCCGGTTCGCGGGGCTGATGGCGCTGCCCTGGCTCGTCGCGATCGGCGTCGAGTACGCGGTGTTCCGGCGGTACTTCGCCGACGACCTGGCCGCCCCCGCGCACGAGCCCGACGACGCCGAGCCCACGGACGTCCCCGTGTTCACCCTCGTCGTCCTCGCGCTGACCCTCGCCGGGTTCGTCGTCACGTCGTTCGCCGGGATCGAGCCGCTGTGGGCGGCGCTCGCGGGCGCGCTCGTGCTCGGGGTCCGGGCCCTCGCCCGGCGCCACAGCACCCCCGGCGAGCTGGTCAAGGCGGCCAACCTGCCGTTCTGCGTCTTCGTCCTCGCGCTCGGCGTCGTCGTGAAGGCCGTCGTCGACAACGGGCTCGGCGACGCCCTGGGCCACGTCCTGCCGGACGGATCCTCGCTGCCGGCCCTGCTCGCCGTCGCCGGGATCGCCGCGCTGCTCTCCAACCTCATCAACAACCTGCCCGCGATCCTCGCCCTGCTCCCGGTCGTCGCCCCCGCCGGACCCGGCCCGGTGCTCGCCGCGCTGGTCGGCGTCAACCTCGGCCCGAACCTCACGTACGTGGGCTCGCTGGCGACCCTGCTGTGGCGGCGGATCGTGCACGCGCACGGCACCGAGCCGGAGCTGGGGGAGTTCACCCGGCTAGGGCTGCTCACCGTGCCCGCCACACTGCTCGCCTCCACCGTGGCGCTCTGGGCGGGACTCCTCGTCCTCGGCTAGGGCCTGTCTCCTTGATCCGGGACCCTGACTGTCAGTCGAACATGCCCGCGTACGGGTCCGGTTCGCCGGTCATCGGGTCCAGACCCGCATGGAAACGGCGTTCCTGTTCCTCGTGGTGAACGAAGGTGCCCACTCGCCCCCACAGCGATAGGTCGCTCAGCGGGCACGTGTCGAAGTCAGCAGTCATGAGGCGTCGCAGAAACGCAGCCATCCCGCAGTCGAAGAGGGCCCAGTGCGGACTGTCGTGCCGCCTCCAGACGATCACAGGCCACTGGTCGGGGTCCGACCCGGTCATCAGCCAACCGAGTTCGTTTGCGTTGCATCCGCTACCCCAGGGCAGCACTCGATCAGCACCCAGGTCAACTCCGGGCACTCCACCCTCCGAAGTCCACAACTCGCGAAAACCGGCTGTGTGGCCGGTGATTGATGCATCCCATCCGTTCCCGGTCGGCAGAGGCGGCAGGACGATCAGGTCATCGATGCAGCCGCCACCGTAAACAGCCATGAAATCGCGATAGTCGGCAGGGAGAGAAGTACTCAGGTGGGTTTCAACTGACGTCCAGTCCACCTGCTCGTCCGCACCCCAATCGTGGTGCAGGATCCGCTGCAGGGCATCTATATCGGTTCGCCTGTCCACTTGCCCTCCAGTCGAGCCGAGCCGAGCCGAGCCGAGACGTTCACGGTCACCGGGCGTTTGGCGGTGGTTGATCGTGGACGTCTCGGCTCCCGTGCAGTCAGGGCTGCTGGACGAACGCGAGGATGTCAGGGTTGATGTCGCTGGCATTCACGGTGAGCATTCCGTGCGACAGGCCCTCGTAGATCTTCAAGGTCGCATCCTGTAGGAGTTCCGCCTGCTTGAGGGCGGCCTCCTGGTACGGGACGACCTGGTCGTCGTCGCCTTGCAGGACGAGCACCGGCACGGTGATGGCCTTGAGGTCTGCGGTCTGGTCGGTTTCCGAGAACGCCTTGATGCCCTCGTAGTGGGCAAGGGCGCTTCCGGTCATTCCCTGGCGCCACCAGTTGTCCACGACCTGCTGCGACAGCGGGACGCCGTCACGGTTGAACCCGTAGAAGGGGCCGGAGGCCACCGCGTGGAAGAACTCTGCCCGGTTGGCCGCGAGAGCGTCGCGGAAGCCGTCGAAGACCGAGATGGGAACACCGTCGGGGTGCTCGGTGGTCTGCACCATCAGTGGGGGTACCGCCGCGACGAGCACCGCCTTGGCGACGCGGCCCTGGGGCTGGCCGAACTTCGCCACGTACCGCGCTACCTGTCCGCCGCCGGTGGAGTGTCCGACGTGCACGACGTTGCGCAGGTCCAGATGCTGCACGACGGCGTCGACGTCGCTGGCGTAGTGGTCCATGTCGTGACCGGAGCCGATGTCGGAGGAACGCCCGTGTCCGCGGCGGTCGCTGGCGATCACGCGGTAGCCGTTGGTGAGGAAGTACAGCATCTGGGCGTCCCAGTCGTCCGAGGACAGCGGCCAACCGTGGTGGAACATGATGGGCTGGGCGTCGCGCGGGCCCCAGTCCTTGTAGAAGATCTCGGTGCCATCTTGCGTGGTGACGAACGGCATGTGTCTCTCCTTGTCTGCGCCGCCGCGATAGGGCGGCACGCATGGCGTCTCGGCGGTTTCGCCGCGACGGTGAGGTGTGTCGGCCGGGGACGGCGGCCGGTGGGAAGTGGAGGCCGGCCAGGGGCGCCGGCCGATCAGAGGTGGGGCGGCATGCAGCGGCGTGCTGGTGCTGTGAAGTGCGGGGCGGACCGGACCGTTCGCCTGGCCGACGCCGGTTTGAGGTGTCGGCTCAGCGAGCGGGACCGAGCAGGCGTTGCTCGGTGCGGGCGACGATTCCGAGGAACGTCGCGTCGTCGCCGTATGCACGGGCCAGGATCAGCCCGCCCTGTATGGCCGCGACCGCGTCCAGCGCGCGGTCTGCCGCTTCCTGAGGTGGGAGACCGCCGGTGCGCAGCGCTCCGGCGAGGGCGTCGACCCAGTCGGTGAAGTAGGTCCGCACCGCGTCGGCGAATGTGTCCTGCTCTTCACCCAAGGTCATCGCGGCGAACAGACACACGCGCTCGCGCGAGGTGAAGTACTGCGCCACCTCCCGCGACATCGCTCCGATCGCCTCGGTGGCGTCATGGGCGGTGCGCAGGGGGGTGAAGATGCGTTCCTCGAACCACTCACTGACCTGTTCGAGGACGGCAGCGGCCATGTCTGTCTTCCCCTGGGGGAAGAAGTGGTACAGGCTGCCGCGGCCAACGCCGGTCTCCTGCTGGATGACCGACAGGGAGCCGCCTTCGAAGCCTCGCTTGCGGAAGACGCCGGCGAGGGCGCGGACAACGTCCGAGCGGTCGAGGACGGTGCGTGCCATTACAGGCCGAGTTCGCTCAGGCCGGGGTGGTCGGCCGGGCGGGGGCCGGACGCGTCCCAGAAGAACTTGCACTCGGACTCATCGATGGCGACGTCGTTGATGCTCGCGTGGCGGTGGGTCATCAGGCCGTCCTCGTCGAAGTGCCAGTTCTCGTTGCCGTAGGCGCGGAACCACTGACCGGCAGCGTCATGGTACTCGTAGGCGAAGCGCACGGCGATCACGTCGCCGGTGAACGCCCACAGCTCCTTGATCAGGCGGTAGTCGAGCTCCCGGTCCCACTTGCCGGTGAGGAAGTCGACGATGGCGGCGCGGCCCTGCACGAAGGTCGAGCGGTTACGCCACCAGCTGTCCTCGCTGTACGCGAGGGAGATGCGCTCGGGGTCACGCGTGTTCCACGCGTCTTCGGCGGCGCGGACCTTCTGGATCGCGGTGGCCTCGGTGAACGGGGGAAGCGGAGGACGGGACATTTCGGTGCCTTTCGAGAGCAAGGTTCACGTTGCCTGGTTCCGTCTGTACCGCTCGGTTTGGTGTGTACCGTTCGGTTCAGTGTGTACCAAACAGTACAGAGAACTGGTGGAGCCGTCAACACGGGATTTCGCAGATGTGCGAATCTCGCCGCTCCGGTGACGGCTGGCGAGCCAGAGCAACCTGGTGAGCTCCGGACGGGTACGACCCGGCGGAGGTCCCTTCCTCGCGCTGCTCATTCGGGAGCAGGGGTGCGCGCGCGGGCTAGTTCATTGCGCTCAGCCAGGGTGAGGGCCGTACCTCTCGGATCGGGGCGGGTGTACACCCGTACAACGGCACTTGCTGCGGCCGGTGGTACGGCAGGCCTGCGCGGATCGGCTCCGGCCTGCTGCGACCAGCCGCACACCAGGCTCATCTCGTACGTACTGCGCGGCCGGGGGCGCCGGTCGATGCGGAGCACGGCCGGTCGAGCTGCCGGTCGACGGGCTGCGCCGACTGCGGGACGAGGAACTGCGCAGCGCCACCGTGCGGGGGAAATCCCTCGGAGCTCTGGCAGCGGCGTACGGCGTCTCGCTGGTTCGGTTCCAGCTAAGCCGCAGGCGGCAGTTGGACCTTTGTCACGAGGGCTTGGACGTTTACGTTTCGGCTGGTTCTCGTACTTCCCAGGGTCATCTGGCCTCGCTACCGTCCCCGCCGAATCACTCAATGGGTCTGATGCAGACCATTACGTGCGGAGGCCGCTGTGCCCACTGGGTCCTCGGAGTCCCCGGAGATGTCCCGTAGACGCCTCATGGCCGTCGGCGGCGGTGCGCTCGGCGCGGCCGCGGCCCTCTCCTTTCTGCCGCCCTCGCTCCAGCAGGCCGTCGCGGCCCAGGTCAGTGAGGGAGCGCCGCCCAAGGGCGGGCTCGACGCCATCGAGCACGTCGTGATCCTGATGCAGGAGAACCGGTCCTTCGACCACTACTTCGGCGCCCTGCGCGGGGTGCGCGGCTTCGGCGACCGCAACGCGATCAGGCTGCCGAACGGGAAGAGCGTCTTCGAGCAGCCGGGCGTGCTGCGCACCGTGCTGCCGTTCCCCGTGCGCGAGGCCGCCGAGACGCAGAAGAAGGACCTCCAGTACATCGGCGCCCTCGACCACTCCTGGTCCGGCGGCGCCAAGGCCTGGCACGACGGCTGGCACGACGGGTGGATCACCGCGAAGACCGCCGCCACGATGGCGTACTACACGCGCGAGGACATCCCCCTGCACTACGAACTCGCCGACACGTTCACCGTCTGCGACGCCTACCACTCCTCCATCCACAGCTCCACCAGCCCCAACCGCAACCACCTGTGGAGCGGGAGGACGGGCTACGAGGCGAACGGCAAGCGGGCCGTCGGCAACGACGCCTACGACGAGGACACCCACCCCGGATACGACTGGGGCACGTACGCCGAGCGCCTGGAGAAGGCGGGCGTGAGCTGGCAGACGTACACCGAGTGGGAGAACTTCACCGACAACCAGATCGAGTTCTTCACCACCTTCAAGGCCATCGCCAGGAAGGTCCTCTCCGGGACCGGACTGACGTACATGGAGGCCTTCTACGCGAAGGTCCGCGACGCCAAGGACGCGGGCGAACGGGACGCGTTGCTGGCCACCCTGGAGAAGGGTGTCGCGACGCTGAGCGCGAGCGAGCGGTCGCTGTTCGAGCGGGCGCTGCGGCGCGTGCCCACGGGCGAGCTCGCGTCGGCGTTCGCGCGCGACGTGGCGGACGGGAAGCTGGCCCGCGTCTCCTACCTCGTGCCGTCCGCCGTCGACTCCGAGCACCCCTCCGTCTCCTCGCCGGTCCACAGCGCGACGATCGTCTACAAGGTGCTCGACGCGCTCGCCTCGCACCCCGAGGTGTGGAAGAAGACCGCCGTCTTCATCAACTACGACGAGAACGACGGCTTCTTCGACCACGTGCCGCCGCCCGTCCCGGCCCCCGACGTGACCGAGGAGCGCTGGCAGGGGCTGCCGACCGGGCTCGGCGCGCGCGTGCCGATGCTCGTCGTCTCGCCGTGGACGGTCGGCGGGTACGTCTGCTCGGAGGTCTTCGACCACACGTCCGTCATCCGGTTCCTGGAGCTGTGGACCGGGGTGCGCGAGCCCAACATCGGGGCCTGGCGCCGCCAGGTCACCGGCGACCTCACCGGCGCCTTCGACTTCACGCACACCGCGCGGCAGCCGTCCGTCGAACAGCCGGGCGCGATACCGCAGTTCAGCGGCCGCTGGGCGCCGCAGCCGCCCCTGAAGCAGTCGATGCCCGTGCAGGAGCCGGGCACCCGGCCCGCCCGCGCCCTGCCCTACCAGCCGGACGCCTCCGTGCGCGTGCACGACGGGGTGCTGACCCTGAACCTCACCAACACCGGCCGCTCCAGCGCCCACTTCGCGCTCTACCCGTACGCCGGTGAGTACGCGATTCCGCAGCACTTCGACGTCGTACGGGAGACGGCCGTGACCGTGCCGGTACGCGAGGGCGCGTACGACTTCGTCGTGACCGGACCCGGTGGCTTCCGGCGCGAGTTCCAGGGGCGTACGGACGCCGGCGTCGACGTCACGACGACCGTGGACGCCCGCACGCGCGTGCTGCGGATCCGGCTGCGCACCACCGGGGACACGGCACGGACGTTCACCGTAGGAAAGCGGACCGTCACCGTCCGGCCGGGGCGGACCGTCACCGTCGTGCACGGGACGAACGAGGAGCACGGCTGGTACGACACCGAGGTGACCTGCGGCGAGGCCTTCCGGCGGCGTCTCATGGGGCACATCGAGAACGGCAGGCCCAGCGTCTCGGGCTGATCGCCACCCCGTCCCGGCTCTTGTGAGTAAGGCCACGAAAGCGACAAAGGATCACTTCTGGCTGCAAGAGTGACAGGCCATTGCTCATGTGTTCTTTGCGGGCTGTTCCATGGCTGTTCCCGATAAAGATCCACGAAACATCCAGGGAGCACGCCCGTGGCCGCACTCGCGCGTTGGTGTGTCAGGCATCGGCTGGTCGTCGTTCTGCTGTGGCTCCTCGCGCTGGGCGGCACCAGCGCGGCCGCGGCGGTCGCCGGATCCGCGTACTCGAACGACTACGAGGCGTCCGGCACCGAATCGGGCCGCGCGACCCAGCTCCTGAACGACAACTTCGCCGGTCTCGGCGGCGACAGCGACACCGTCGTCTGGCACATCGACGACTCCACGGTGCGCGCCGCCGACGTCGAGACGGCGATGAGCAACGCGCTCGGACAGATCGCGAAGCTGCCCGGCGTCTCGTCCGTCGTCTCGCCGTACGGGACGGCCGGCGCCGCCCAGATCAGCGCGGACGGGCACACCGCGTACGCCACCGTCACCTTCGACGAGCAGGCCGACGACATCCCGCGGAGCCAGGCGCAGGCCGTCGTCGACACCGCGCTCGACGCCGAGGAGCACGGACCCGACGGACTCCAGGTCGAGCTCGGCGGCAGCGCCGTCGCGCTCACCGAGTCGGCCTCCGCCCATCTGTCCGAGGTCATCGGCGTCGTCGTCGCGGCCGTCGTCCTCTTCCTCGCGTTCGGGTCGCTCGCCGCCGCCGCGCTGCCCATCGCCACCGCGCTGGTCAGCGTGGGCACCGCGTACGCGGGCATCGTGCTGCTCGGCCACGCGATGACCGTCGCGGACTTCGCGCCGATGCTCGGCATGCTCGTCGGGCTCGGCGTCGGCATCGACTACGCGCTGTTCATCGTGACCCGGCACAGGAAGGGGCTGAAGCGGGGCCTGCCGGTGGCCGTCGCCGCCGAGCGGGCCGTCGCCACCACCGGGCGCGCCGTCGTCTTCGCGGGCGCCACCGTCTGCATCGCGCTGCTCGGCATGCTCATCCTGCGGCTCAGCTTCCTCAACGGCGTCGCCATCGCCGCGTCCGTGACCGTGCTGCTCACCGTCGCCGCGTCCGTGACGCTGCTGCCGGGGCTGCTCTCCCTCATCGGGATGCGCGCCCTGTCCCGGCGCGAGCGGCGCCGGCTCGCCGAGCACGGGCCCGAACCCGAGCTGCCGACCGGCCTCGCCGCCCGCTGGGCCGCCTTCGTCGAGCGCCACCCCAAGCTGCTCGGCGGGCTCGCCCTCGCCGTGATCACCGTCCTCGCGCTGCCCGTGATGTCCCTGCATCTGGGCACCTCCGACCAGGGCAACAACCCCAGGTCGGCGACGACACGACAGGCGTACGACCTGCTCGCCGACGGCTTCGGACCCGGCGTGAACGGGCCGCTCACCCTCGTCACCGACGTCGACGGCGCGAGCGACAAGCTCGCGCTCGGCGACCTGGCGAGCCAGTTGCGCACGACGGAAGGCGTCGCCACCGTCTCCCCGGTCACGTACAACGCGGACGACAGCGCCGCCCACCTGACCGTCGTCCCGACCTCCGCACCGCAGTCCCAGCAGACCAGCGAACTCGTCGACCGGCTGCGCACGGACGTCGTCCCCGAGACCGGCCTCGACGTCCAGGTCGGCGGCGTCACCGCGAGCTACGACGACTTCGCCGAGGTCATCATCGGCAAGCTGCCCCTGTTCGTGGGCGCCGTGATCGGGCTCGGCTGTCTGCTCCTGCTGCTCGCGTTCCGCTCGATCGGCATCCCGCTGAAGGCCGCCGCGATGAACGTCGCGGCGGTCGCCGCCGCCTTCGGTGTCGTCGTCGCGGTCTTCCAGTGGGGCTGGGGCAGCGACCTGCTCGGCCTCGGGGCCGCAGGTCCCATCGAACCGTTCCTGCCCGTGATCATGGTCTCGGTCCTCTTCGGGCTCTCCATGGACTACCAGGTGTTCCTCGTGAGCCGGATGTACGAGGAGTGGCTGGAGACCGGTGACAACCGGCGGGCCGTACGGGTCGGGCTCGCCGAGACCAGCCGCGTGATCAACTCGGCCGCGGTGATCATGATTTCGGTCTTCCTGGCCTTCGTGCTCAGCGGGGACCGGGTGATCGCGATGTTCGGCATCGCCCTCGCCGCCGCCGTCGCCCTCGACGCCTTCGTGCTCCGCACACTCCTGGTCCCCGCCCTGATGCACCTGCTCGGCGGCGCCAACTGGTGGCTCCCGAAGTGGCTCGACCGGCGCCTGCCCCGCCTCAGCATCGAGCCGCCGGAGTGCCGCGCGGCGGCGGATGCGAGGATCCCGGGGCAGCGCACCATGCTGCCCGCCACCCTCACGGCAGACCCCTTCCCGAAGGAGCCCGATGTACGCGATCCCGCTGGATGACACCGGCGCCGAACTGCGCCCCCTGGAGCCCTGGCACGCCGAGGAGTTCCTGGCGCACCTGGACCGGGGGCGTGAGTTCATCGGGCAGTTCATCCCGTTCGGGTCGCAGGCGACGGACGTGGACTCCGCGCGGGCCACGCTCCAGCGCTACGCCGACATGCGCGCCGCCGACACGGCCTCGTACCACGGCATCTGGAGCGACGGGACGCTCGTCGGGGGTGTGCTCACCCTGGGCTTCGACGCGGCGAACGGCAACTGCGAGGTCGGCTGCTGGCTGGAGCCCGCCGCGGCGGGGCGCGGCCTCGTCACGCGCGCGATGCGGCACCTCATCGACTGGGCCGTCGAGGACCGCGGCATCCACCGGGTGGAATGGGTGGCCGCGTCCGGAAACCTCCCGAGTCTGAACGTCGCCAAGCGGCTCGGATTCACCCGCGACGGAATCCGCCGCGAGGCGCATCCGTGGCGCGGAGTCCGCCATGACCTGGAGGTCTGGTCGGTCCTCGCGCCGGAGTGGCGCAGCGCACGCGACGCGCACAGGAAACGTTAAGAGACCTCTCAGACAGCGTCCGTACGGTGCGCAGCATGACTACGAAGACCGAAGCGCAGCGCGACGCCGAGACCGACACCCTGGAGAAGGACGAGAAGGCGGCCGAGGCCGTCGAGGCGCGGGACACCGACGACGCCGACGAGTTCGACGACCCGGCGGAGGCCGCCGCAGAGGCCGAACTCGCCGCCCTCAAGGAGTCCGCCGAGGCCACGTCCTCCGGCGTCGGCCTCGGCGCGGGCGCCATCGTCTCCGTGGCCCTCGGCGTCGTGGCGCTCAGCGGCGGCTGGCTCGGCACCATCGCCTCCGCCCGTGAGTCCCTCATCGGCCAGCTCAACACCGCCCAGACCGCCGGCGTCGCCAAGCAGGTCTCCGAGGTCTACGGCGACGCGTGGCACGCCGCCGCCCTGGTCGGCGGGGCCTTCTCCCTCGTCGCCCTGCTCGTCGGCGCGTTCGTGCTGGTCAAGCCCGCGTTCGGCGTCCCCGGCAAGGGGCAGGCGGTCTGGATCAAGTCGACCGCGTGGGCCGGCGTCACGCTCGGCGTCCTCGGCCTGCTGCTCGCCGTCGCCAAGTACTCGGACCTGCTCCTGGGCCTGCCCAAGACCAGCTGAGGCCCCTCGTATCGCTTCCTAAGGCACCCCGAACGGGGTGCCTTAGCCGTGTCTAAGGCGCCTGAGGCCCCGCATAAGGCGGCGCCGCCCGCCAACATGCGGCACTCGCCCGATGTGGCGGACCCCCCTGGGAAACGAGAGTTGAGGCATCGCGGAGAACGGAAACCGCGAACACCGCAACAAGAAGACACCAGGGAGTCAGACACCATGTTCGCCTACGAGACCCACCAGCTCCGCTCCGCCGAACTCATCCGCGAGGCCGACAACGACCGCCTGGTCCGCGCCGCCCTCAAGGCCCGCCGTGCCGAGCGCCGTTCACGGCGCGACGAAGCGGAGGGGCGGGTGAGTACGGACAGCCCGCGCCGGCACCGTGCGCCGCGCACCGCATGAGCACCCCGGCCCTCACGGCCCCTGAAATACCCGCCCCGCTGTCGGACCCGTGTGCGATGCTCAACGGCGTGGAGACCAGGTCCGTCAGCCCGGTGTTCGTCGGCCGAGCCGACGAACTGGGCGTATTGAACACCGCGCTCGAGCGCGCCGCCGCCGGCGAACCCCAGGCGCTGCTCCTCGGCGGCGAGGCCGGGGTCGGCAAGACCCGGCTCGTCGAGGAGTTCGCCGGGGCGGCGTGCGACCGGGACGCGGTCGTCGTCACCGGCGGCTGTGTGGAGATCGGGGCCGACGGGCTGCCCTTCGCCCCGTTCTCCACCGCCCTGCGCGCCCTGCGCCGCAAGCTGCCGGACGAGTTCGACGCGGCGGCGGCCGGCCGCGAGGACGAACTCGCGCGCGTGCTGCCCGAGTTGGGCATGCACGCCGCACCCGGTTTCGAAGGGCGGGGCGACGAGAGCGCCACCGCGCGCCTCTTCGAGCTCACCGCCCGGCTCCTGGAGCGGGTCGCCGCCGAGCACACCGTCGTGGTCGTCCTCGAAGACCTGCACTGGGCCGACGCCTCCACCCGGCACCTGCTGTCGTACCTCTTCCGCACGCTGCGCAGCGGCCGTCTCGCCGTCGTCGCCACCTACCGCGCCGACGACGTGCACCGTCGCCACCCGCTGCGCCCCCTGCTCGCCGAACTCGACCGGCTGCGCACCGTCACCCGGGTCGAACTCGGCCGCCTCAGCCGCGAGGAAGTGAGCCGCCAGGTCGCCGGCATCATGGCAGCCGAGCCCGACCGCGCCCTCGTCGACGACATCTACCGCCGCTCGGACGGGAACGCGTTCTTCGTGGAGGAACTCGCCGTCTCCGCCGCCGAGGGCTGCGCCACGGGCCTGACCGACTCGCTGCGCGACGTCCTCCTCGTACGCGTCGAATCGCTGCCCGAGTCCGCCCAGCGCGTCGCCCGGATCTGCGCCGAGGCCGGCTCCACCGTCGAGTACCCGCTGCTCGCCGCCGTCGCCGGGCTCGGCGAGGACGAGCTGATCGAGGCCCTGCGCGCCGCCGTCGGCGCCAACATCCTGCTCGCGTCCCCGGAGGGCGACGGCTACCGCTTCCGCCACTCCCTGGTCCGCGAGGCCGTCAGCGACGACCTGCTGCCCGGCGAGCGCTCCCGCCTCAACCGCCGCTACGCCGAAGCCCTCGAAGCCGACCCGACGCTCGTCCCCGCCGACGCCCGCGTGATGCGCCTGGCCACGTACTGGTACCAGGCCCACGACCCGGCCAAGGCGCTGCCCGCCGTCCTCGACGCCTCCGTCGAGGCCCGCCGCCGGCACGCCTACTCCGAGCAACTGCGGCTCCTGGAGCGGGCGATGGAGCTGTGGGACGCGACGCCCCAGGACATCCGTGCCACCCTGCGCCTCGGCCACTACTCCGACGCCTACCCGGCCTGCGGCTGCGACCCCGCCGAGACCACGCTCGGTTACCTCGACCTGATGGCCGAGGCCGCCACAGCGGGACGGCTGTGCGGAGAGCGCGAGCGCGCCATGAAGATCGGCAAGCGCGCCCTGCGCATCCTCGACGAGATGGCGGCGAACGGCGAGGGCGACCCGCTGCGCGCCGCCTGGTTCTGGATCCAGCGCTCCCGCATCGTCTCCCACCTGCGCAGGGGCGACGGCTGGGCCGAGATCGCCACCGCCCAGGACCTGGTCCGGGGCCTGCCCCCGTCGGAGGTGCACGCCGAGGTCCTCACCCACGCCGCCGCCTGGGGCATGCTGCACAGCCCCGGCGCCGAGACCCTCGCCGCGGCCGAGCGCGCCCTGCAGTACGCGCACATGGTCGGCGCCGTCGAGACCGAGCTGCACGCCCGCCTCATCCTCGGCGGCCTGCTCGTCGACTCCGGTGACGTGGAGCGGGGCCTCGCCGAGATGTACACCGCCCGCGACCGCTCCCTGGAGCTGGGCCTCATCGCCCGGATCAACAACGTCAACGTGAACCTGCCCTCCACGCTGGAGAGCGTCGGCCGCTCCGAGGAAGCCGTCCGCGTCGCCGACGAGGGCATCGAGCTGTGCCGCCGCTACGGCCTGACCGACACCAAGGGCTGGGTCCGTGCCAACAAGGCGGAGTCGCTGATCTCCCTCGGCCGCTGGGACGAGGCCGTCAAGGCCGCCGACTGGACCCGCCGCTCCGCGCAGAGCGACAAGCCGATGGCCGGCGCCTGCGCGCACCTCGCCACCGTCGCCCTCGGCCGCGGTGCCCTCCAGGAGGCGGCCGCGCACCTGGCCGCCGCCCACGAGCAGTACGGCACGCACGACCCGCAGCCGCAGCACACCCTGCCCGTCGTCCACCTGACCCTCGCGCTCGCCGCCGCGCAGGGCCGCGTCCTCGACGCCCGCGCCGAGCTTGAGCGGCTCGTCGGGGAAGGGCTGCCGCCCGCCGAGCACCGCTACATATGGCCGCTGCTGTGCACCGCCGCGACGGTCGAGGCCGACGCCCGCGGGCTGCCCGCGGCCGACGCGGGCCGCGCCGAGGCCGTCGAGCGGATCAGGGACGCCGCCAAGCAGCAGGCCACCCCGGCCCCGGTCTGGCGCGCGTACGACCAGTGGGTGCGCTGCGAGCTGCTGCGCGCGCAGGACCGGGACACGGCCGACGACTGGTCGGCGACGGTCACCGCGTTCGAACCCCTCGGCCGGCCCTACGACCTGGCCCGGGTCCGGCTGCGCCTCGCCGAGGCACTGCTCGTCGAGGCCGGTGACGACGATCGCGACCGTGCCACCGAACTGCTCCGGCTCGCCGGCGCCGCCGCCGAGCACCTCGGCGCCCGGCCGCTCGCCGAGTCCGTCGCCCTGCTCGCCCAGCGCGGCCGGCTCAGCCTGTCCCGCGACGTGCCGCGCCGCAGCGCCCCGGCCGAGCCCGCCGAGGAGTTCGGCCTCACCAGCCGCGAGCGCGACGTACTGCGCCTGGTCACCGAGGGCCGCAGCAACCGGCAGATCGCGGAGCAGCTGTTCATCTCCCCGAAGACCGCGAGCGTCCACGTCTCGAACATCCTGGCCAAGCTGGGGGTGGCGGGCCGCGGTGAGGCGGCGGCCCTGGCCCACCGCCTGCACCTTTTCCCGGCGGTGGGGACCCCTCCCGTACGCTGAGGGAAAGGGCTCGGCCCGGCCACCCGCCTGGAGGCGCGATGTTCAACATGTTCGAGGACCTGTTCGCGCCCGGCCGCAAGCACACGAACGACGAGCGCAAGCGCCTGGAGCTGACCCGGGTCGACCTGAACGACGGCGACCCGGGGCGCGGCCCGATAGACCTCACGTCCGGCAAGGTCGTGGTGCGCGCCCCGGAGCCGGAGCCGGCCGAGGAAGCCGACGACGAGGTCAGCTGACCTTCAGCTCGAGAATCCGGTCGTCACCGCTGCCCGGCGTACCGCGCGTGTCCGTCTCGCTGGTCACCAGCCACAGCTTGTCGCCGCCCGCCGCCACGACGGTGCGCAGCCGCCCGTACTTCCCCTTCAGGAAGTCCTGCGGATCGTGCGCCGGCTTCGTGCCTCCCCCAGACTCCGTCCGGGAGGTGTCCCCTAGCGGGATCCGCCACAGCCGCTCGCCGCGCAGCCCCGCCATCCAGACCGACCCCTTCGCGTACGCGATCCCGCTGGGGGAGGCGTCCTGCGTGTGCCACTGGGCGACGGGGTCGTGGTACTTCGCGTCGCCGCTCTTGCCTTCCGCGTCGGGCCAGCCGTAGTCGTCGCCCGCCACGATGTTGTTCAGCTCGTCCCAGGTGTCCTGGCCGAACTCCGAGGCCCACAGCCGCTTGTCCTTGTCCCAGGCCAGGCCTTGTACGTTGCGATGCCCGTACGAGTACACGGGGGAGTCGCCGAACGGGTTGCCCGGGGCCGGCTCGCCCTCCGGCGTCAGCCGCAGGATCTTGCCGCCCGTGGACTTCTTGTCCTGGGCCAGCTCCGTCCTGTACGTCTCGCCCGTCCCGACGTAGAGCAGCCCGTCGGGGCCGAACGCGATCCGCCCGCCGTTGTGGTTCGTGCCCTTCGGGATGCCCTTGAACACCGTGTCGGGCGCGCCCAGTTGCTCACCGGCCGGCCTCTTCTCGTCGTACTGCATCCGCGCGATGCGGTTGTCCGACGCGGTGGTGAAGTACGCGTAGACCATGTGGTCGGAGGCGTACTCGGGGGAGAGCGCGAGGCCGAGCAGTCCGCCCTCGCCGCCCGGGGCCACCCCGGGCACCTCGCCGAGGACCGTCTTCTTGCCGGTCTCCGTGTCGACCCGGGTGATCGTCCCCTCGTCGCGCGACGAGACGAGCAGGCCCTTCTCGGGCAACGGGGCAAGCCCCCAGGGCGACTTGAGGTCCTCGGTGACCGTGCGCACCACGCTCACCGAACCCTTCGCGGGCGGCACGTCACCGGACGTGGGCGAGGCCGATCCCGTGCCGCCCGAACCCGGTGCGGACGTCGCGGCCCGCGGCGGGTCCCCTCCGTCGTCCGAGGAGCAGCCGGCCGTGAGCAGGAGCGCGGCACAGGCCACGACGGCCCACGCGGGCCGCACAGCTGGACTTCGCACGATCAGGGTCCCTTCGCCACGGTTTCTGCTGCGCCGTCTTACTCCTGCGCGGTCTTCTACTGTGCCTCACGGGCGCCGTCAGTCCCAGGACCCCTGGGCCGGCGGCAGCGCCGCGATCTCCGCCAAGTCCTCGTCGGTGAGCCGGAGTTCGGCCGCCGCCGCGTTCTCCCGCGCCCACCGCTCGTGCTTGGCGCCGGGCACCGGCACCACGCCGCGCCCGCGCGAGAGGACCCAGGCGAGCGCCACCTGCGCCGGGGTCACGTCCTCGCCGTGCCGGGCCGCGACCCGGCGCAGGCCCACCACGAGCGGCTGGTTCGCGGCCATCATCTCCGCGGTGAACCGCGGGTGCCGGGCGCGCACGTCGTCCCGCTCGAAGCCCCCGCCCGGCGTCAGCGTCCCGGTCAGGAAGCCGTTGCCCAGCGGCATCGCCGCCAGGAACCCGACGCCCCGCGCCTCGCACCAGGGCAGCAGCTCGGCCAGCGGCTCGGGCGACCACACGGACAGCTCCGCCATCACCGAACTCACCGGGAACACCTGCTGGATGCGCTCCAACTGGCGGATCGTTCCGGCATGCAGCGCGGACCGCTCCCCGCGCCGGGCGGCCCGCGCGCCCACCGCGCACAGTCCGAGGGAGCGCACCTTGCCCGCGCTCACCAGCTCCGCCATCGCGCCCCAGGTCTCCTCCACGGGCACCTCGGGGTCGGCGCGGTGCAGCTGGTACAGGTCGATGACGTCCGTCTGAAGCCGTCGCAGCGACGCGTCGCAGGCCCGCTTCACATACCCGGGGCGGCCGTTGGCGACGATGTGCTGCTCGCCGACGAGCAGCCCCACCTTGGTCGACACGAACGCGTCCGCCCGCCGCTCCTTCAGGACCCGGCCGAGCAGCAGCTCATTGGTGAAGGGCCCGTACATGTCCGCGGTGTCCAGGAGCGAGCAGCCCCGGTCCAGTGCGGCGTGCACGGTCCGCAGGGACTCCTCGCCGCGCTGTCTCGATCCGGTGTACGCCCAGCTCATCGGCATGCATCCGAGCCCGACAGCCCCCACCTCGAGCGCCGCGGCGCCGATCGCCCTGCGCATACCTCCTGGCTCCACGTGCCCGTGACCCTCCCTGGCCCCACTTGTCTGGGGCCTACAACCTAACCTCTGCGTCCCGACGGCTCTGACATAGCCTCCTGACCATGACTGGTGATGTGTGGCTGCCCTTCCGCGCCGACGAGATCCCGGGCCTGCCCGACGGGCTCAACTACCGTTTCTGGAACGGTGAGCCGGACTTTCCGGCGGACCCGGCCGACTGCGCGTACTACGTCGTCCCCTACATGAAGCCGCCGGGCGTCGGCGTGCGCCCGATGGAGCGGATGACGTCCGTCCGCGCCGTGCAGACGCTCTCGGCCGGGGTCGACCACGTACAGGACGGGCTCAAGTACCTCGCCCCCGGCGTGCAGTTGTGCAACGCCCGCGGGGTCCACGACGCCAGCACCGCCGAGCTCGCCCTCACCCTGATCCTCGCCTCGCTGCGCGGCATCCCCGACTTCGTCCGCGGCCAGGACCGCGGCGAGTGGCGCTCCGGATTCCGGCCCGCGCTCGCCGACAAGAACGTGCTCATCGTCGGCTACGGTGCCATCGGCTCGGCCATCGAGGACCGGCTCGTGCCCTTCGAGGTCGCGCGGGTGGCGCGCGTCGCGCGCTCCGCACGCACGACGGAGCGCGGCCCGGTGCACCCGCTCGCCGATCTGCCGCGGCTGCTGCCCGAGGCCGACGTCGTCGTCCTCGTCACCCCGCTCACCGAGGACACCCGGGGCCTCGCGGACGCCGAGTTCCTCGCGGGCATGAAGGACGGCGCGCTGCTCGTGAACGTCGGCCGCGGCCCCGTCGTCGACACCAAGGCCCTGCTCGCCGAGCTCGACAGCGGCCGCATCACCGCCGCCCTCGACGTCACCGATCCTGAACCCCTGCCCCAGGAGCACCCGTTGTGGCAGGCTCGTGGGGTACTCATCAGCCCGCACGTGGGCGGCCCCACATCCGCCTTCATGCCGCGGGCCAAGCGTCTGCTCGCCGCCCAGCTCACCCGGTTCGCGGCCGGGCAGCCGCTCGACAACGTCGTGCTCACCACCGGCTGACCGACGTCACTTCGGCCCCACGGGCAATTCCCGTGCGGCCGCCCGCCGTTGGGTGCGCACGCTCCGCTCCCGCCCGAGTGCACCCAGTGCCTGCATCGCCGCTGGTCGTCACGGAGAGTAGAGGAACTATGTCCCTGAGTGACGAGACTGGTGTATCGTCCCGACTGGGGCAGCGCCGCTCGATATGCGGCGCCGGGGATGAGTGACGGACTGCGAGGGGGGCGACGGGCGATGCACGGCCTATGGGTGAACGATCCGACGCGGCGGGGCCGCCGACGGCCGTCTTGTACGGCGACCCGCTCACCGCTGCACGGGCGAAGTCCCGGCTGCCGCAGGAGTCATGCGCACCGGAGCGGCGCCCGCGCCGGCCGCAGGAGGCATCAGCACACCGGGCAGGGCAAGCAGGACACGGGGGCGGCCCGACGGACCGAGGCGGCCCGGTGACCACCCAACCGACGCCGACCACCGCCCCGGGCGCCGCGTTGCGGGTGATGCGCCACGGCGGGACGGTCCCCGCCCGCAGCCCCGAGCGCGGCGGCCTGGGCCCGCAGATGGTGCTCGTCCTGCTGTGCGGTGGGTACGCCACGGGGTCCGTGCTCGGCTGGGGAAGCGAGCAGGTCGCGCTGTTCATGGGCGACTTCGGCCTGAGCATCGCCGCCGCCACCGCCGCCGTCTCCAACTTCGTGTACGCGCGCAGCAGCCGCAGCCGTTTTCGACCCGCCTGGCTCCTCTTCGCGCTCTCCTCCCTCATGGCGGCGCTCGGTAACGGGGTGTGGGGCTGGTACGAGGTCGTCCTGCGCGTCGCCGTCCCGAGCCCGAGCCTCGCCGACCTGTTCTTCCTCTGCTTCGCGCCGCCCGCGATCATCGGCCTCCTCGTGCTCGCCAAGCGGCCGGTGACGAAGGCCGGCTGGATCTGCCTCGCGCTCGACGCGTGGCTGATCGCCGGCTCCCTGATCACGCTCTCCTGGAGCCTCGCCCTCGCGCACACCGCCGAGTTCGAGGGGCAGAGCGTCACCCGCACCGCGCTCTCGCTCGCGTACCCGCTGCTCGACATCGCCCTCGTCAGCATGGTCCTCGCGCTGCACTTCCGGCGCTCGCCCGGCAACCGCACGGCGGTGAACACGGCGATCGGCGCGCTCGCCCTCACCGTGATGTGCGACGCCCTGTTCACCTCGCCCCTGCTGCACGCCAGTTACCACTCGGGCGAGATCCTCGACGCGGGCTGGTTCGCCGGATCGCTGCTCCTCGCGTACGCGCCCTGGGTGGGCGCCCGGCGCGGCGCGCGCCCCTACGACCAGGGCCCGCTGCCCGTCGGCCGCTACCAGGTCAGCCACACCCGCCCGATCTCCGGCTCGCTCGCCGCGCTCACGCCCTATCTGGCGGCGGCGGTCTGCACCCTGGGCATCCTCTACAACGTCCTGAACGGGCACAGTGTCGACCGGGTCGTGCTCTTCACGGCCTGCACCGTCGTCCTGGCCCTCGTGGTGCGCCAGGGCATCATGCTCCTCGACAACATCACGCTCACCCAGGAGCTGGCCCAGAAGGAGAACCACTTCAGGTCCCTGGTCCAGGGCTCCAGCGACGTCATCATGATCGCCGCTCCGAACGGGATCCTGAGATATGTCAGCCCGGCCGCCGCCGGGGTCTACGGACGCGACGCGGACGAACTCGTCGGGTCCGAACTCGCCTCGATCATCCACCCCGAGGACCTCGGGCGGGTGGTGCACGAGGTGCGCAGGTTCCTCGCGGCGAGCCAGATCGAGGAGCCCACCACCCGTATCGAATGTCGCTTCCGGTCCGGCACCGGGGCCTGGCTGAACGTGGAGTCCACGATCAACCGCCACCACGGCGGCCTGATCCTCAACAGCAGAGACGTCACCGAACGGGTGCGCCTCCAGGCCCAGTTGCAGCACAACGCCGAGCACGACCCGCTCACCGATCTGCCCAACCGGGCGCTGTTCACCAAGCGGGTCGGCCAGGCCCTGACCGGACGACGGGCCACCGACCGGGGCACCGCCGTGCTCTTCATCGACCTCGACGGCTTCAAGCAGGTCAACGACACGATCGGCCACCAGGCGGGCGACGAACTGCTCGTGCAGGCGGCAAGAAGGCTGGCCGACTCCGTACGGTCCTCGGACACCGCGGCCCGTCTGGGCGGAGACGAGTTCGCGGCACTGATCGTCGGAGACGGCGGCCGGGACCAGTCCGCCCGGGAGCAGCACATCTACGAACTGGCCGACCGGCTGAGAATCACCCTCTCCCAGCCCTACACCATCGACGGGCACGAGGACGTACGCGTCGCCGCCTCCATCGGCGTCGCCTTCGCCGAGCCCGACGTCAGCGCGGGCGAACTGCTGCGCAACGCGGACCTGGCGATGTACCGCGCCAAGGCCGCCGGCAAGGGCCGCGTCGAGCTGTACGCGCCGCAGATGCAGGCCGACGTCGTACGGAAGGCGGAGCTGGCGACCCGGCTGCGCTCCGCGCTGCACGACGGGGAGTTCGCGCTGCTGCACCAGCCGGTCGTCTCCCTCGACGACGGCCGGATCACGGCGGTCGCCGCGCAGGCCCGCTGGCGCTCGGCGCAGGGCATCCTCTTCACGCCCGCCGAGTTCCTGCGCGTGGCCGACGACAGCGAGCGCACCGCGGAGCTCGGGCGCTGGATGCTGGAGGAGGCCGTGGAGCAGGCCGCCGAGCGCGGGCACAGCGGACACGCGACGCCGGTCGCCGTACGGATCAGCGCCCGCAGACTCCTGGACCGCGCGATGCCGCTCGGCTCCATCGAGGCCCTCCTGACGCGGCACGGGCTGCCGTCCGGCGCGCTGATCATCGAGCTGGCCGACAGCGACCCCCGGGTGCCGCTGGACGAGCTGGAGCGGCGTCTGACGGCGCTGCGCCGCCTCGGTGTCCGGATCGCCCTGGACGGGTTCGGCAGCGGCTATGCGGCCATCACCGCCCTGCGCCGCCTCCCCGTCGACGTACTGAAACTGGACCGCTCGCTCGTCGAGGGCGTCGTCGAGTCCGCACGCCTGCACAAGATCACCAGCGGGCTGCTCAGGATCGCCGGGGACCTCGGGCTCACCTCCGTGGCCGACGGCGTGGACCTGCCCGAGCAGGTGGTCGCGCTCCGGTCGATGGGGTGCACGCACGGGCAGGGGATGGCGTTCTCCGGGCCGCTCGACGAGTACCGGCTGCGGCGCGCGCTGGCCTCGGGGGAGTACCCCGTGCCCCACGGTCCGGCCGAGCCGGTGTTCGCGGGTGCACCCGCCCTGCGCTCACATAATGAGACTCCCGTCCCACCCACTTGACACCGACTGCGTGCCGGGGGGAGGGTCAATGCCATGCGCACCCGAATTCTCGTACTTGGAAAGCGCGTCGGCTGAAGCTGGGACCACCGGTTGGGACAACCGGAACACCCGGCGACCGCACCCGGCGCGCTCCCCTCGCTTGCCTCACGGCACGAGGGGTTTTTTGTTGCACCGGTACAGGACGCGACCCACAGCACACCGCGTAAGAACCCTGCACAACCCTCGCAAAAACCCTCAGCATCGAGAAGAGAATGCCGATGACCGAGCAGGCCACCGGGGCCCACCATCCGCAGCCGCGGCCCCGTTCCGGAGGACAGCAGTCCGCCCCCGTCGAGCACGTCACGGGTGCGAAGTCCCTCATTCGCTCGCTTGAGGAGGTCGGGGTCGACACCGTATTCGGCATCCCCGGCGGCACGATCCTTCCCGCGTACGACCCGATGATGGACTCGAGCCGGGTGCGCCACGTGCTGGTCCGCCACGAGCAGGGCGCGGGCCACGCGGCCACCGGTTACGCGCAGGCCACCGGCAAGGTCGGTGTCTGCATGGCGACCAGCGGTCCCGGCGCCACCAACCTGGTGACGCCGATCGCCGACGCGATGATGGACTCGGTCCCGCTCGTCGCGATCACCGGGCAGGTCGTCTCCAAGTCGATCGGTACGGACGCCTTCCAGGAGGCGGACATCGTCGGCATCACGATGCCGATCACCAAGCACAGCTTCCTGGTGACCAAGGCCGAGGAGATCCCGCAGGCGATCGCCCAGGCGTTCCACATCGCCTCGACAGGGCGTCCGGGCCCGGTCCTCGTGGACATCCCGAAGGACATCCTCCAGGCGCAGACGACGTTCACCTGGCCGCCGCAGCAGGACCTGCCCGGCTACCGCCCGGTGACCAAGCCGCACGCCAAGCAGATCCGCGAGGCCGCGAAGCTGATCACGAGTGCGAAGCGGCCCGTCCTCTACGTGGGCGGCGGCGTCATGAAGGCGCGCGCCACCGCGGAGTTGAAGGTCCTGGCCGAGCTGACCGGCGCGCCCGTCACCACCACGCTGATGGCGCTCGGCTCGTTCCCCGACAGCCACCCGCTGCACGTGGGGATGCCCGGCATGCACGGTGCGGTCACCGCCGTCACCGCGTTGCAGAAGGCCGACCTGATCGTCGCCCTCGGCGCCCGCTTCGACGACCGGGTCACCGGCAACCTGGACAGCTTCGCGCCGTTCGCCAAGATCGTGCACGCGGACATCGACCCGGCCGAGATCGGCAAGAACCGCGCCGCCGACGTGCCGATCGTCGGTGACGCCCGCGAGGTCATCGCCGACCTGATCCAGGCCGTCCAGAAGGAGCACAGCGAGGGCCACGAGGGCGACTACAGCGCCTGGTGGAAGGACCTCAACCGCTGGCGCGACACCTACCCGCTCGGCTACGACCACCCCGAGGACGGGTCCCTGTCCCCGCAGCAGGTCATCGAGCGCATCGGCCAACTCGCCCCCGAGGACACGATCTTCGCCGCGGGCGTCGGCCAGCACCAGATGTGGGCCGCGCACTACATCCAGTACGAGAAGCCGGCCACGTGGCTCAACTCCGGCGGCGCCGGCACCATGGGCTACGCGGTGCCCGCCGCGATGGGCGCCAAGGCCGGGGCCGCGGACCGCACGGTCTGGGCGATCGACGGCGACGGCTGCTTCCAGATGACCAATCAGGAGCTGACCACCTGCGCCCTGAACAACATCCCGATCAAGGTCGCCGTCATCAACAACGGCGCCCTCGGGATGGTCCGCCAGTGGCAGACGCTGTTCTACAACCAGCGCTACTCGAACACCGTGCTGCACGCGGGCCCCGACGGCGAGACCCCGCCCAACAAGGGCACGCGGGTCCCGGACTTCGTGAAGCTGTCCGAGGCCATGGGCTGCTACGCCATCCGCTGTGAGCGCCCCGAGGACCTCGACAAGTGCATCGAGGAGGCGAACTCGATCAACGACCGCCCGGTCGTGGTCGACTTCATCGTCCACGAGGACGCCATGGTCTGGCCGATGGTCGCCGCCGGCACCTCGAACGACGAGGTCATGGCCGCGCGCGGCGTCCGCCCCGACTTCGGCGACAACGAAGACGACTGAGAGCTGTCAGGAAGAGGGAACACGCACCATGTCCACCAAGCACACGCTCTCCGTCCTCGTCGAGAACAAGCCCGGTGTCCTCGCCCGGATCACCGCCCTGTTCTCGCGCCGCGGCTTCAACATCGACTCGCTCGCCGTCGGCATCACCGAGCACCCCGACATCTCGCGCATCACCATCGTCGTGAACGTCGAGGACCTCCCGCTCGAACAGGTCACCAAGCAGCTCAACAAGCTGGTCAACGTCCTGAAGATCGTCGAACTCGAGCCGGGCGCCGCCGTCCAGCGCGAGCTCGTCCTCGCCAAGGTCCGCGCCGACAACGAGACGCGCTCGCAGATCGTCGAGATCGTCCAGCTGTTCCGCGCGAAGACGGTCGACGTCTCGCCCGAGGCCGTCACCATCGAGGCCACCGGATCGAGCGACAAGCTGGAGGCGATGCTCAAGATGCTGGAACCCTTCGGCATCAAGGAACTCGTCCAGTCCGGCACCATCGCGATCGGCCGCGGCTCGCGCTCCATCACGGACCGGAGCCTGCGCGCCCTCGACCGCAGCGCGTAAGCCCCTTCGCGCCCTCTCGCATACCGAGACCTGAAAACTTTCCTTCCGCACCCCGCCGTACGGTGGGACGCAACACCAGCACACATAGGAGAACCCCAGTGGCCGAGCTGTTCTACGACGACGACGCTGACCTGTCCATCATCCAGAACCGCAAGGTCGCGGTGATCGGATACGGCTCCCAGGGTCACGCGCACGCGCTGTCCCTGCGTGACTCGGGCGTCGACGTGCGCGTCGGTCTGCACGAGGGCTCCAAGTCCAAGGCGAAGGCCGAGGAGCAGGGCCTGCGCGTGGTCACCCCGTCGGAGGCCGCGGCCGAGGCCGACGTCATCATGATCCTGGTCCCGGACCCGATCCAGGCCAAGGTCTACGAGGAGTCCATCAAGGACAACCTGAAGGACGGCGACGCGCTGTTCTTCGGTCACGGCCTCAACATCCGCTACGACTTCATCAAGCCCCCGGCCGGCGTGGACGTCTGCATGGTCGCCCCCAAGGGCCCGGGTCACCTGGTGCGCCGCCAGTACGAGGAGGGCCGCGGCGTTCCGTGCATCGCGGCCGTCGAGCAGGACGCCACGGGCAAGGCCTTCGAGCTGGCCCTGTCGTACGCGAAGGGCATCGGCGGCACCCGCGCCGGCGTCATCAAGACGACCTTCACCGAGGAGACCGAGACCGACCTCTTCGGCGAGCAGGCCGTTCTCTGCGGTGGCACCGCCGCCCTGGTGAAGGCCGGTTTCGAGACGCTGACCGAGGCCGGCTACCAGCCGGAGATCGCGTACTTCGAGTGCCTGCACGAGCTGAAGCTCATCGTCGACCTCATGTACGAGGGCGGCCTGGAGAAGATGCGCTGGTCGATCTCCGAGACCGCCGAGTGGGGCGACTACGTCACCGGCCCGCGGATCATCACGGACGCCACCAAGGCCGAGATGAAGAAGGTCCTCGCCGAGATCCAGGACGGCACCTTCGCCAAGAACTGGATGGACGAGTACCACTCGGGCCTGAAGAAGTACAACGAGTACAAGACCCAGGACGAGAACCACCTCCTGGAGACCACCGGCAAGGAGCTGCGCAAGCTCATGAGCTGGGTGGACAACGAGGAGGCGTAAGCCTCGAGGCGACGGGCCGCGGCGGATGCCGCGGCCCGTTGTCCATCCCGTCCAGCCACGGACGGGTGATCCTTCCAGGGAGGCGTAAGACCGCCCCCCGCGCGCCACTACACTGCTGAACACATTCGCGTCGGGCCCACAGCGTCGTGCGTCTTTCACGCGGCTACCCACCTCCACCGCATGCGGCCGTCGGGACGGCCGTCCGCATTGGGACTTGTGAGGACTCACGTGAGCACTGCTGCCAACGGCAAACCCGTCGTACTCATCGCTGAAGAGCTGTCGCCCGCGACCGTCGACGCGCTGGGCCCGGACTTCGAGATCCGCCACTGCAACGGCGCGGACCGCGCCGAGCTGCTGCCCGCCATCGCCGACGTCGACGCGATCCTGATCCGCTCGGCCACCAAGGTCGACGCCGAGGCGATCGCCGCCGCCAAGAAGCTGAAGGTCGTCGCACGAGCCGGCGTCGGCCTCGACAACGTCGACGTGTCCAGCGCCACCAAGGCCGGCGTCATGGTCGTCAACGCCCCGACGTCGAACATCGTGACCGCCGCCGAGCTCGCCTGCGGTCTGCTCCTCGCCACCGCGCGCAACATCCCGCAGGGCAGCCAGGCCCTCAAGGGCGGCGAGTGGAAGCGCTCGAAGTACACGGGCGTCGAGCTCGCGGAGAAGACGCTCGGCGTCGTGGGCCTCGGCCGCATCGGCGCCCTCGTCGCGCAGCGGATGTCCGCCTTCGGCATGAAGGTCGTCGCGTACGACCCGTACGTGCAGCCCGCGCGCGCCGCGCAGATGGGCGTGAAGGTCCTGTCCCTCGACGAGCTGCTCGAGGTGTCGGACTTCATCACCGTCCACCTCCCGAAGACCCCCGAGACCCTCGGTCTCATCGGCGACGAGGCGCTGCACAAGGTCAAGCCGACCGTGCGCATCGTGAACGCCGCGCGGGGTGGCATCGTCGACGAGGAGGCGCTGTACTCGGCGCTCAAGGAGGGCCGCGTCGCCGGCGCCGGCCTCGACGTGTACGCGAAGGAGCCCTGCACGGACTCCCCGCTCTTCCAGTTCGACCAGGTCGTCTGCACCCCGCACCTCGGCGCCTCCACGGACGAGGCGCAGGAGAAGGCCGGTATCGCCGTCGCCCGCTCGGTGCGGCTCGCCCTCGCCGGTGAGCTGGTGCCGGACGCGGTGAACGTCCAGGGCGGCGTCATCGCCGAGGACGTCAAGCCGGGCCTGCCCCTCGCGGAGCGCCTCGGCCGGATCTTCACCGCGCTCGCCGGTGAGGTCGCGGTCCGCCTCGACGTCGAGGTGTACGGCGAGATCACCCAGCACGACGTGAAGGTGCTCGAACTCTCCGCGCTCAAGGGCGTGTTCGAGGACGTCGTCGACGAGACGGTCTCCTACGTCAACGCCCCGCTGTTCGCGCAGGAGCGCGGCGTCGAGGTCCGCCTGACGACCTCCTCCGAGTCGCCCGACCACCGCAACGTGGTGACGGTGCGCGGCACCCTCGGCGACGGCCAGGAGGTCTCGGTCTCCGGCACGCTCGCCGGCCCGAAGCACCTCCAGAAGATCGTCGCCGTCGGCGAGTACGACGTGGACCTCGCGCTCGCCGACCACATGGTCGTGCTGCGCTACGAGGACCGCCCGGGCGTCGTCGGCACCGTCGGCCGCGTGCTCGGCGAGGCCGGGATCAACATCGCCGGGATGCAGGTCGCGCGTGCGGACGTCGGCGGCGAGGCCCTTGCGGTGCTCACCGTCGACGACACGGTGCCGCAGGCCGTGCTGAACGAGCTGGCGGCGGAGATCGGTGCCACGTCGGCCCGTTCCGTCAACCTCGCCTGATACGTGGGCAGTTGAGGGCCGGATCACCTTCGGGTGGTCCGGCCCGTTGGCGTGGGGGCGAGGCTGTGGGCGAGGCGGGGGCGGGGACGATCGTCAGGTGGTCTTGTTCGCGGGCTCGATCAGGCCCTCGCGGTACGCGATGCCGACCGCCTCGGTGCGGCTCGCGGCGCCCAGTTTGGCGAGGATGTTCGAGACGTGGACGCTCGCCGTCTTGCCGCTGATGAACAGCTCCTCGCCGATCTGCCGGTTGGTGCGCCCCCGGCCGAGCAGTCGCAGAACGTCGCTCTCGCGGGCGGTGAGCGCCGCGATGGGGCCGTCGGCGGCCTCGGTGTCGAACAGGCGGCCCCGGCGCACCAGGGCGTCCACGGCGTCGCGCAGCGGGACCGCGCCGAGGCGGACGGCGGTGTCGCGGGCCGCGCGGGCCTGGGTGGCGGCCTCATCGCGGCGGTCGGCGGTGAGCAGCGCCTCGGCCAACCGCCTTTGGCAGCGCGCCATTTCGTACGGTTCGCCATAGCCGAACGCCCTCACCGCACGCTCCCAGGCGGCGACATCGGGACCGCTGGTGGCGCGCGCCGCCTCCGCCTCGACGCGGGCCATCCAGGCCAGGCCCTCGGGCCCGTGCTCGGTGCCGTCCTCGCCCCGGGCCACACGGCCGCGGGCCGTCTCGACCAGTTCGGCGGCCGTCCGCGCCCAGGCCTCCGCGCCCGTCGCGTCGCCGGTCAGCCGGGCTTCCTCGGCCGCGTCCGCGACCGCCGCCAGGGCCAGCGCGGCGAACCGGACCACGGCGTCCGGCACCGCGCCCAGGGACTCCGTGAGCCAGGCGACCGAGGTGCGCATCTGCCGTACACAGTCCTCGGCGTCGCCGCGCTGCGCCGCCGCGTCGGTCAGGACGAGGCTGGTGACGAGCATCGCCATCCAGTCGGCGTCACCGCTGTCCTGCACCGCGCGGGCCTGGGCGACCGCGGCGTCCAGCTCGCCGCGCGCCAGTACGACGTACAGCGCGGGCGCGGTCGCGAATCCGCCCGCGGCCGGGAGCAGTTCGGCGTCGGCGGCGGCGGCCCGCACGCACTCGTCCCAGCGGCCCAGCGTGTACAGCAGGAGGGACTGGAGGTAGCGCAGTTCCAGCGCGTACGGGGAGGAGGCCAGGCCGGAGCGGCGGGCGCGGTCGAGGCCCTCGCCGATCCAGGCCAGACACGGGTCGAGTTCCCCGGACTTGTAGCTCCCGACGGCGAGGTTGTACAGCGCCCGCATCTCCACCGGGATGTTCCCGGCGGTACGGGCCAGATCGCGGGCGGCCAGCAGCCTCTCCCGGCCCTGGCCGGTACGCCGGTTGTGCTCCTCCATGCCGACGAGCGAGATCGTCAGGTCGGCCTGGGCGTCGGCCAGTCGCAGCTGCTCGGCGACGTCGAGCGCCTGCCGGGCGACCCGCCCGGCGTCCTCGTGGCGCCCCACGTAGCGGGCGGCCATGACATACGTCGCGGCCGCCCACACCCAGGTGGGCGAGGGCGGCTCGGCCGGGATGAGGGCGAGCGCCTCGCTGCTGTACGTGTACGCGGCTTCCAGGTTGTCGACCCGCATCAGGTTGTCCGCGAGGGTGTAGCGCACCCGCGCCGCGAGCTCGGAGTCGGCGTCCGAGCCGACCCGGTCGAGCGCGGAGCGGGTGAGCTGGAGCGCGCGGTGGGGTTCGCCGGCGCGGGCGGCGGCGGCCGACGCGCGCAGCGTGACGGTGACCGGGTCGCCGTCGGCGGGGCGGTCGGACGGGTCGGTGACCGCCCACAGTTCGAGCGCGGACTCCAGGTGACGCAGTTCCTCGGCGGGCGCGCCGACGCTGCGCGCGTGATCGGCGGCTTCGAGCGACGCGGCCAGCGCGTCGGCCAGGTCGTGGCTCTCGCGCGAGTGGTGGGCGCGCTCGGCCGCGGTCGCCGCCGAGTGGCCTGTGCCCCGCAGGAGCGCGGCGAAGACGCCGTGCAGCCTGACCCGCTCGCCGGGCAGCAGGTCCCCGTACACCGCCTCCCGGGTGAGGGCGTGCCGGAACACGTACGTCGTGTCGCCCTCGGGCAGCAGCAGTTGGCGCTCGACGGCCTCGCGCAGTGCCGACTCCAGTTCCTGCGGCGGGAGTTGGACGGCGTCCCGCAGCAGGTCGTGCCCGACGCTGCGGCCCGCGACGGCCGCCGTGCGCAGCACCCGCTGGGCGGTGTCGGTGAGTTGCTCGATCCTGATGAGCAGCACGTCGGCGAGGCCGCCGAGGCCGCCGAGGCCGCCGATGTCGCCGGGGGAGTCGGGGTCGGTGTCGCCGGGCAGCGCGGCGAGCAGTTCCTCGGCGTAGAACGCGTTGCCCTCCGCGCGCTCCACGATCCGCCGGACCGTGCTGTCGGCGACGGGGCCGGTGCCGAGCGCGCGCACGAGCCGGTCCATGTCCGCGTCCGCCATGGGGCGCAGGTCGAGCCGGTCGACGACGGGCAGCCGGATCAGCTCGGCGAGCAGCGGGCGCAGGGGATGGCGGCGGTGCAGGTCGTCCGTACGGTACGAGGCGAGGAGCGCGAGGCGGCGGGCGGGGGCGCCGGGGGCGGGCCGCTGGAGGAAGCCGCGGCTGAGCAGGAAGCGGAGCAGGTCGCGCGACGACTGGTCGGCCCAGTGCAGGTCCTCGATGACGAGGAGGAGCGGCGTCAGGGCACAGAGGTCGGCGAGGAGCCCCGCGACGCCCTCGAAGAGCTGGAGGCGGCTGCCGGGGTCGGCGGCGGTCCCCGGGGCCGAGCCGAGCAGCCGGTCCACCGCGGGGTGGGCGGCGAACGCCGGGGCGAGCCGCTCGTCGGCCGCCGCCGCGCCGAGGATCTCCGTGAACGGCAGGTACGGCAGGCCCACGTCCCCCAGGTCCACGCAGTGTCCGGTGAGCACGGTCGTGCCGGCCGCGGCGGCGTGGGCGGCGGCCTCCGTCAGGATGCGGGTCTTGCCGACGCCCGCGTCCCCGGCGACGAGAACGGCGCGCGGGTCGCCGCCCGCCGCGCGTGCGAGAACGCTGGTGAGCCGGTCGAGTTCGGCTGACCGGCCGATGAACGGCGTTCCGGATATCTGTGCCACGCGCCCATCCTGGCACGCGTGTCCCGCCCGCTCCGAGGCCGAGACCGGCGGGCGACCCGCGGAACCGATTGATGAAAATGATTGTCATCTGCTAGTTTCCTTGCCTCGTCACTTTGCCTGCCCATTACTTGGACGTTCCGTGCCTCAGCTCCGCCCTGCCCTCCGCCCGCCGCGCCGCCGCGGCGTGCTGGCCGCCGCGCTCGCGGTGCCCCTCATGACCGGCCTGACCGGCTGCTTCGTCCCCGCCGACAAAGGGGGCGGCGGGGACAGCCGACTGCGCGTCGCGATGATGCAGCCGCCCCGCTCCGGGCTCTCGCCGCTCAGCGACGACGCCTTCAAGCTCTCCCGGTGGTCGACCGCCGAGACGCTCGTACGCCTCGACGCCGACGGGGACGCGCAGCCGATGCTCGCCACCGGCTGGCGGCAGTCCGGCGCGACCTGGACCTTCACCCTGCGCTCCGGCGTCACCTTCCACGACGGGACGCCGCTGACCGCCGCCGACGTCGTGCGCTCCCTGCGGCGCGCGGCCGGCGCCTCGCCCAAGCCGCGCATCCTGGACGGCGTCGACCTCACGGTGCGCGCCGACGGCGAGCGGGCCGTGAAGGTCACCACCGCCGAGGCCGACCCGCTCCTCCCGCAGCGGCTCTCCTCGCCGCAGCTGTCGGTCCTCGCGGCGTCCGCGTACGGCAAGAAGACGGTGAACCCGGTCGGCGCCGGGACCGGCCCCTTCGTGCTGACCGCGGCGCGCGGCACCAGCTCCGCGACCCTCGACCGCTACGACGGCTACTGGGGCGGGCGCGCCAAGGCCGCCGGGATCGACGTGACGTACATACCCGACGGCACCGCCCGCGCGGCCGCGCTGCGCAGCGGCGAGGCCGACATCGTCGAGGCGGTGCCCGTCGCGCAGGCCTCGCTCCTCGACGAGCGGCAGATCACCGAGGTGCCGATGCCGCGCACCAACACCCTTTATCTGAATACGGAGTCGGGCCCGTTCCGTGCCGCCGGGCTGCGGGCCGCCGCGCGCGAGGCGATCGACGTGTCCTCGATCGTGAAGGGCGTGTACGAGGGCCGGGCCGACGCCGCGCAGGGGCTGCTCGGGCCCGCGCTGCCGTGGGCCGACGGGCTGCGCAAGGACATCCCCGGGCGGGCCGCGGCCGCGGACCCCGACGGCGCGCGGATCACCATCGGGACGTTCACCGACCGCGCCGAACTGCCCGAGGTCGCCGCCGTCCTGCAACAGCAGCTCCAACAGGCCGGTTTCGAGGTGACGTTGGAGATCCGCGAGTACGCCAACATCGAGGCCGACGCGCTCGCCGGGAAGTTCGACGCGTTCCTGCTGTCGCGGGCGACCGTCCTCGACTCCGGCGACCCGGCCGCCTACCTCTACAGCGACTTCGCCTCCGACGGCTCCTTCAACCTCGCCCGACTGGCCGACGCCCGGGTCGACACCGCACTCGACAAGGCCGGCGAGACCCCGGTCGGCGACGCGCGCCGCCGGGCGGCCGTCGCCGCCGAGGCGGCCGTGCTGCGCACCGACGCCGTGGTTCCCCTGCTGCACGAGCGCGTGATCCAGGGCGACGCCCCGGGGGTCGTCGGATCGCTGAAGGACCCGCGCGAGCGGGAGCTCGTCGGCATCGACACGCACGTGAAGTGAGGTTGTGGTGATACGAGTCCGGGGGCGCGGCCCCGCTGTCGCCGGTGCCGCGGGGCGGGGGCTCGCCCTCGTCGCCGTCGTCGTGGCGGTCGGGCTGCTGCCGTGGCTGTCGGGGAAGGATCCGGCGCTGAGCGTGCTGCGGGCACGATCCGCCGAACAGGAGCCGACGCCCGAGGCGCTGGCCGCCGTACGAGAGGACCTCGGCCTCGATGCCGGGCCGCTCGCCCAATTCGGGTCCTGGCTCGGCGGGTTGGTGCGCGGTGACCTCGGCACCTCGTGGGTGTCGGGGGCGCGGGTCGGCCCCGGCGTGGGGGACGCGCTCGTCGTGTCCCTCGCGCTGATGGGGGCCTCCCTCGCCGTGGCGGCCGTGCTCGCCGGCGCGCTGTGCGCGCGGACCGTGGTGCGGGGTGCGCGGGGCACGTCGGCGGGGAGTGCCGGCGCGGGGGCGGCGATGCTGGCGTCCGTGCCCGAATTCCTGCTGGCCACCGTGGGGTTGCTGGTGCTCGGCGTCTGGCTCGGGTGGCTGCCCACCTCCGGGTGGAGCGGCCCCGCGGACATGGTGCTGCCGGCGCTCGCCCTGGGCGTCCCCGCGGGCGGACTGCTCGGGCGGCTCGTCGCGGACGCGCTGCCCGGGGCGTTCGCCGAGCGCTGGGCCGCCCTGTGGCGGGCCTCGGGGGTCTCCGCGTGGCGGATCGCCGCGGCGGGGCTGCGGCGTGCGATGCCTGCCGTCGTGCCTCAACTCGGGCTCGTGGCCGTCGGGTTGACGGGCGGGGCCGTGGCCGCCGAGACCGTGTTCGCGATCCCTGGGATCGGGCGGACCGCCCTCGGCGCGGCCAAGTCGCAGGACGTGCCGCTGCTCCAGGCGTGCGTGCTGGCGCTGTTGTTGTGGGGGCTTGCGGCCGGGGTGGTGGCGCACCTGGTGCGGCGCTTGCTGCTCGGGCCGGGGCTGCGCGACGCCCAACTCCAGTTGCCCGACGTGAGGTTGGCGGCGCCGTCGTGGGGGCGTCTCGCCGTGCCCGTGCTCCTTGGCGCACTGTTGCTCGGTGTCGTCGGATGGGGTCTGCTGCGGGACCCGTACACCGTGGAGACCGCGGCCCGGCTCGCGGCGCCGTCCACCGCGCATCCGCTGGGCACCGACGGGCTCGGCCGCGACGTCCTCGCCCGGCTCGGGCACGGAGCCGCGACCACGATCGGGACGGCCGCCGCGGTCACCGCGGCGAGTGCGCTCGCCGGGCTCGCGCTCGGCTTCCTGCCCGCGCTCTCGGCGGGCCTCGCCGACGTCGCGAACGCGCTGCCGCCGGTGATCGTCGGCATCCTCGTCGCCGGTGCCCTGGGGCCCGGCGGCGGGGGAGCGGCCCTCGCCGTCGCCCTCACGGCCTGGCCGCCGCTCGCCGCGCACGCCGCGACGCTGGTCGGCGAGGTGCGGGCGTCCCGGTTCCTCGTGGCGCAGCGGGCGCTCGGTGCGACGCGCGGCCGGATCCTGACCCGGCATGTGCTGCCCGCCGTAGCCGGGCCCGTGGCCCGGCACGCTGCGCTGCGCCTGCCCGGCACGGCCCTCGCCCTGGCCTCGCTCGGCTTCCTCGGCCTCGGCGCGCAGGCGCCGGCGCCGGAGTGGGGCCTCCTCCTCGACGAGTCCCGCGGTTATCTGGAACGGGCTCCTTGGGCGGCGCTCGCGCCTGCGTCGGCGCTGGCGGCGATGGCCGGTGTGGCGGTGTCGGTGTCGTCCTTGGGCGGACTACGGGAAGGAGGGCGGCGTCGACCGGCCCTTGCCGCCGGTGTTCATGAGGGGCAGGAAGTCCAGGGAGTCCACGGAGTCCACGGAGTCCACGGAGTTCAGGGAGTTCATGAAGGAGTGTCCCGTGCCGTCTGACGCCGTCGAACCCCTGCTCTCCGTGCGGGAGTTGACCATCACCCTGCCCGGCGACGGGGTCGAGCCCGTGCGCGGGCTCGATCTCGACATCGCCGCCGGTGAGGCGCACGCCCTCGTCGGGGAGTCCGGGGCCGGGAAGAGCATGACCGCGCGGGCCGTGCTCGGGATGCTGCCGCACGGCGCCCGGGTCGGCGGTTCCGTGCGGTTCGGCGGGCGGGACATCGGGCGCGGCGCCATGCGCGAGCTGTGGGGGCGGGAGATCGGGTTCGTGCCGCAGGACGCACTGTCGGTGCTCTCGCCCGTGCACTCCGTCGGGGCCCAACTCGCCGCGTCCGTACGGTCGGTGCGGCGTGTGTCGAAGAAGGAGGCGCAGGCCGTCGCCGTCGCCGCCCTCGAAGCCGTGGGCATCCCGGACGCGGCGCGGCGGGCCCGCGCGCATCCGCACGAGTTCTCCGGCGGCATGCGCCAGCGGGCCGTCATCGCGATGGCCACCCTGCACCGGCCCCGGCTGCTCGTCGCCGACGAACCCACCAGCGCGCTCGACCCGGACGTCCAGGAGCAGGTCCTCGACGTGCTCGCCGAACAGCGGGCCGCGGCCGGCGTGGCGCTGCTCCTGATCACCCACGACCTGCCGCTCGTCGAGCGGTACGCGGACCGGGTGACCGTGCTGCGGGAGGGCCGGGTGCGGGAGTCGGGGCCCGCGGCGGCCGTGCTGACGGCGCCCTCGTCCTCGTACACGAAGGAACTGGTGGCGGCGGTGCGGCGGGAGCCGCGCGAGCCGGTCGGTGGCCTGCCCGGTGAACCAGTGCTGTCCGTAAGGGACTTGAGGGTGGAGTACCCCGGGCGACGGCGCGGCGAGGGGCCCCTGGTCGCGGTCGACGGGGTCTCCTTCGACGTGGCGCGCGGGGAGACCGTGGCCCTCGTCGGGCCCTCGGGGTCGGGGAAGTCGTCGACGGTGGAGGCGGTGCTGCGGCTGCGGCCCGCCGCGTCCGGTTCCGTGCGGTTCGGCGGGCGCGAGCTGCTCGGGCTCGGGGAGCGGGAGATGCGGGGGCTGCGGCCGCGGATCCAGCCCGTGTTCCAGGACCCGTTCGGCTCGCTCAGCCCTCGGCAGCGGGTGCGGGACGCTGTCGCTGAGCCGTTGCGGGTCCGGGGGCGGTGGGGTGCGGGCGGGCCCGCGCGGGTCGACGCGTTGCTGCGGCAGGTGGGGCTCGACCCGGCGCTCGGTGGGCGGCGGCCCGGGGAGTTGTCCGGCGGGCAGTGTCAGCGGGTCGGTATCGCCCGGGCGCTGGCCGGTGAGCCGGAGGTGCTGCTCCTTGACGAGCCGGTGTCCGGGCTCGACCCGACGGTGCGTGCGGGGGTTCTTGACCTTCTGGCCTCGCTGCAACGGGAGTTGGGGCTCGGGTACGTGTTCATCTGCCATGACATGGGGGTGGTGGAGTCGTTCGCGCACCGGGTGGTGACGATGCCTCCGGTCGCCCCCGCCTTGGGCGGTCTGCCGCCTGGGGCGGCAGGGTGGGCAGGGCGGCACCCCGGCGCGGGGTGAGCGCTTCCGACCGGCGTCCGGCTCGGTGCGGTTGCCTTCGTCGCCGGGTGCCGCTCGGTGGGGGCTGGTCGCGCAGTTCCCCGCGCCCCTGAGGCGCGGCTCCGCCGCAGCCTCATCCGCCCCCCACGCCAAGCGCGGCCACCCGTCCAACGAGTGGCCGCCCTCGGACCCGTGCCCGGGTCGGGTCAGATGCGCCGCGCCAGCAGCGCCGCCCCGAGCAGGACCACGATGCCCGCCACCGCGGCCATGTGCATCCCGCTGGTGAACGCCTCCCTGGCCTGCGCCAGCAGAACGTCACCGGCCCGGCCCGGCAGGTGCTGTGCCACCGCGAGCGCCCCGCCCAGGGTCTCGCGGGCCTCGGCGGGGGCGCCGGCCAGGTCGTGGCGGTAGACCGCCGTGCCGATCGAGCCGAGCACCGCCATGCCGAGGGCCCCGCCGAACTCCTGGCCCGTCTCCAGGAGGGAGGACGCCGAGCCCGCCTTCTCCGGGGCCACGGTGCCGAGCGCCAGGTCCGTCAGCTGCGACATCACGATCACCGCGCCGCAGGCCAGGACGCCCGCGGCGGCCAGGATCAGCCAGAGCGAGTCGGTGCCGGTCAGCGTCAGAAGGCCGTAACCGGCCGCGGTGACCAGGAAGCCGATGGCGACGACCGTCCCGCGCCGCACCCCGCGCTGCACCAGCTGCCCGGCGACCGGCGCCGCGAACCCGATGAGCACGCTCGGCAGCAGGGCCCACAGCGCGGCCTCCAGGGCGCTCTTGCCGAGGACCGCCTGAAGGTACTGCGTGGTGAAGAAGGCCGAGCCCATCATCGTGAACGCCGAGACGAGGTTGAGGGCCACCGCGGGACCGAAGCCGCGCCCCTGGAACAGGGCGGGGGAGATGAGCGGGGACTCGGTGGTGCGCTGGCGGCGTACGAAGAGGACGGCGAAGGCGAGACCGACGACGACCGCGACGACGTAGCGCACCTCGAAGCCCTCGGACGGGATCTCCTTGATGCCGTAGACGAGCGGCAGCACGGCGGCCATCGACAGCGGCACGCTCAGCAGGTCGAACCGGCCCGGACGCGGGTCCTTCGACTCCGGCAGGAGCAGCGGCGCGAGGACGAGGAGCAGCAGCATCGCGGGCAGGTTCACCAGGAACACCGAGCCCCACCAGAAGTGCTCGACCAGGATGCCGCTCATGACCGAACCGAGCGCGACGCCGCCGGTCATCACGCCGGACCAGATGCCGATGGCCTTCGCGCGCTGCTTCGCGTCGTGGAACATGTTGCGGATCAGCGCCATCGTGGACGGCATCAGGGTCGCGCCGCCGATGCCCAGGACCGCGCGGGCCGCGATCAGCATCTCCGCGCTGTTCGCGTACGCGGCGCACACCGACGCCGCGCCGAACGCCGTCGCGCCGACCAGCAGCAGCCTGCGCCGCCCGATGCGGTCGCCGAGCGCACCCATCGTCATCAGCAGGCCCGCGAGCACGAACCCGTAGATGTCGAAGATCCACAGCTGCTGGGTGCCGGTCGGCTCCAGGTCCGCGGTGATCGAGGGGACCGCGAAGTAGAGGACCGAGACGTCCATGGAGACGAGGAGCAGCGGAAGCATGAGGACCGCCATCGCGATCCATTCCTTGCGCCCCGCACGGGAGTTGGCGGGGCCGGGTGCCTGCTGGGTGGTGCTCGGCGAGTTCGTCATGACAGGGACTGTACGGACGTCTTAGACGCTTGTCTAGAACGAATGTGTAAGACATCTGTCTGGTACGGCTGTCTGGATCCTGGGTAGGGTGGCGGCATGGGACACCGTGAGGATCTGCTCGAAGGCGCCAAGCGCTGCCTGCTGGAGAAGGGGTTCGTGCGCACGACCGCGCGCGACATCGTCAAGGAGTCGGGGACCAACCTGGCGTCCATCGGCTACCACTACGGCTCGAAGGACGCGCTGCTCGCGCAGGCCTATGTGTCACTGGCCGAAGGGGCGTCCGAAGGGTGGGGCGAGGTCGGTGAACTGCCCGGCGACGACGGGTCGTTGGAGCGGTTCCAGGCAGTGATGGCGGGCATCATCGACACCCTCGGCAAGCCCGGGTCCATCTGGCATCTGAGCGTGGAACTGGTCACGATGGGCGACAAGCTGCCGGCCCTGCGGGAGCACATGTCGGCGGCTCAGCGGGAGGCCGGGCGCGGCTTCATCGGCCTGATCATGGGCGAGGAGCCGCCCGCCGACGACCCGAGCGTGGACACCCTGGGGAAATTCTTCTCGGTCCTGGTGCTCGGCCTCATCTCGCAGCACACCTTCGACCCCGAGTTCTCGCCGAGCGCGGACGAACTCGCCACCGGGCTGCGGCAGTTGATGCAGTCCGCGGCGAAGACGTCACAGGGCTGAGGCCTTGAGCGCCATGTGCAGGAGCAGCCGGTCCTCGCCCTCGTCCAGGTCGAGGCCCGTGAGCTGCTCGACGCGCGACAGGCGGTAGTACAGGGTCTGGCGGTGGATGCCGAGGGCCGCCGCCGTGCGGCCCGCCTGGCCGGCGCAGTCGAGGAACACCTCGGCGGTGCGCGCCAGCTGGCGGTGGGCCGGCGCGAGCAGCGGGGCCACCGCCGGGTCGTGCGCCGCCTCCGCGGGCAGCGCCGTGAGCAGCCGGTACGGGCCGATCGCCGACCACTGCGTGTCGGGGCCCAGGCGCGGGTCGGCCAGCGCCGTGCGGGCCGCGGCCGTCGCCTCCTGCCACGCCGTCGCCAGCTCCGCGAGGTCGGAGCGCGGGGCCCCGATCCCCGCGGCCACCCCACCGGTCCCGGCCCGCGCGCGCAGCTTCGCCGCCGCGGTCAGCGCGGGCGCGAGCACCTCCGCCGAGCGCAGCCGTACGAGGAGGGCGAGGGCCTGCCCCGTCGCGCCCCACGGCACCGTGCACAGCGCGTCCGCCGCCGCGATGGTCCGCACCGAAGGGGCGTCGTCCGGGTCGGCCGACGGCCAGGGCGCGACGCAGACCACCGTGTGCAGGCCGTCGGCCCGCGCGCCGAGCGCCGTGCGCAGGGCCGCCACCGCCATGTCCCGCTGCCAGCCCCGCTCGGCGGTCAGGACCGAGTGGAACTCCCGGGTCAGATCGGCGCCGGCCTGCGCCTCGTCGGCGAGCTGCGCCCCGATCCGGCCCGCCACCTGCATCGCCGCGTCCAGCTGCTCCCGCGTGGGACCCGGCTCGTCGTCGAGGAGCCATACGTAGCCGAGGACGATGCCCCGGTGACGTACGGGCAGACAGATCCGGCCGCGGTAGACCCCGGCCTCGGGGGTCGCCGGGATCCGGACCGGCTCCGTCGCGCGGGCGATGCCGAACCCCTCGAACCAGGCGCGGACCTGCGGCGTCGAGCTGCGCGTGAGGATCGAGCGGGTGCGCACCGGGTCGAGCGTCGACGCGTCGAAGCCGGAGTCGGCGTCCGCGTCGCTGAGCTGCGCGCCGAACGCGATCAGCCGGAAGTCCCGGTTCTCCAGCGTCGCGGGCGCGCCGAGCAGCGCAGAGATCTCGTCGACCAGTTCCTGGTAGTCGCCCTTCACCCCGCCATTCTCCCGCACCTCACGCGTTCCTTCATACAGATGTCTGAGGTGGCGGCCACAGATGCGTGACAGCTGTCGATGGCACAGGATCGGAGGGATCCTTAGATTTCACGGTGGTTCTCCGTGCCGTTCCCGTTAAGCGCGGGTTGTGGCCATTTATTGACGTTCACCACTCCTGCTCCTTGGAGGTGCCCCGTGCTGGCTCCCCTGATCCTCGCCGCGTCGCGCAGCGACAAGATGCGTGCTTTCGTGTCGGCGGCGCCGGGCACCAAGCAGGTCGTCGACCGGTTCATCGCCGGTGAGACGGTCGACCAGGTGATCCCGATCGTGCGGGACGCCACGGACAAGGGCCTCGAAGTCACCCTCGACGTCGTGGGTGAGGACATCACCACCGTCGAGCAGTCCCACGCGGCCCGCGACGCCTACCTGGAGCTGATCGGCCGCCTCAAGGAGCTCGGCCTCGGCACCAAGGCCGAGATGTCCGTCAAGCTCTCGATGTTCGGCCAGGCGCTGGAAGGCGGCCACGAGCTGGCCCTCGCCAACGTCCGCCCGGTCGTCGAGGCCGCCGCCGAGATCGGCACCACGGTCACCCTCGACGCCGAGGACCACACCACCCTCGACTCGATGTTCGCCATCCACGAGGAGCTGCGGAAGGACTTCCCGCAGACCGGCTGCGTCATCCAGTCCTACCTCTTCCGCACCGAGGACGACGCCCGCCGCCTGGCCGCCGCCGGCAGCCGCGTCCGCATCGTGAAGGGCGCCTACAAGGAGCCCGCCGAGGTCGCGTACCAGGACAAGGCCGAGATCGACAAGGCGTACGTGCGCATCACGCGCATCCTCATGGAGGGCGACGGGTACCCGATGATCGGGTCCCACGACCCCCGCCTGATCTCCATCGCCCAGGAGCTCGCCCGCAAGGCCGGGCGCAAGCTGGACGAGTACGAGTTCCAGATGCTCTACGGGATCCGCAGCGACGAGCACCTGCGGCTCGCCGCCGAGGGCCACCGGATGCGTGTCTACACCGCGTACGGCACCGACTGGTACGGATACTTCATGCGCCGCCTCGCGGAGAAGCCGGCCAACCTGCTCTTCTTCGCCCGCTCGATCCTCACCAAGGGCTGAGCCCCACCCCCTCCAGACAAGCCATCAGCCAAAGGAGATACGGACCCATGACGCTGGACGCCGTGACCCAGGTCCCCGCCCCGGTCAACGAGCCGGTGCACGGCTACGCCCCCGGTTCGCCGGAGCGCGCCCGCCTGGAGGCCAAGCTCAAGGAGCTGGCCGAGAACCCGATCGAGCTGCCCTGCACCATCGGCGGTGTGCGTCGGATGGGTGGCGGCGAGCGCTTCGACGTCGTGCAGCCGCACAACCACAAGGCCGTCATCGGTACGTACGCCAATGCCACCGAGCAGGACGCCCAGGACGCGGTCGACGCCGCCCTGGCCGCCGCCCCGGCCTGGCGCGCGATGTCGTTCGACGACCGCGCCGCGATCATCCTGCGCGCCGCCGAGCTGCTCTCCACGACGTGGCGCGAGACGCTGGCCGCCTCCACCATGCTCGGCCAGTCGAAGACCGCCCAGCAGGCCGAGATCGACACCCCGTGCGAGCTCGTCGACTTCTGGCGCTTCAACGTCCACTACGCCCGCAACCTGCTCGCCGAGCAGCCGCCGGCCAACTCCACCGGCGTGTGGAACCGCATGGACCACCGCCCGCTCGAGGGCTTCGTCTACGCGATCACGCCGTTCAACTTCACGGCCATCGCGGGCAACCTCCCCACCGCGCCCGCCCTCATGGGCAACGTCGTCGTGTGGAAGCCGTCGCCGACGCAGACGCACGCCGCCGTGCTGCTCATGCAGCTCCTGGAAGAGGCCGGTCTGCCCAAGGGCGTCATCAACCTGGTGACGGGTGACGGCCTCGCCGTCTCGGAGGTCGCCCTCAACCACCGCGACCTCGCCGGCATCCACTTCACCGGTTCGACCAAGACCTTCCAGCACCTGTGGAAGACCGTCGGTACGAACATCGAGAAGTACCGCACCTACCCGCGTCTCGTCGGCGAGACCGGCGGCAAGGACTTCGTCGTCGCCCACCCGAGCGCCGACCGCGCCGTCCTCAAGACGGCCCTGACCCGCGGTTCCTTCGAGTTCCAGGGCCAGAAGTGCTCCGCGTCCTCGCGTGCGTACATCCCGGCCTCCATCTGGAACGACGGGTTCAAGGAGGAGTTCGCGGCCGAGGTCGACGGCATCACCATGGGTGACGTCACCGACCTGTCGAACTTCATCGGCGCCGTCATCGACGAGCGCTCCTTCGCGAAGAACAAGGCCGCGATCGACCGTGCGAAGTCGGACGACTCCTGCACGATCGTCGCCGGCGGCACGTACGACGACTCGACCGGCTACTTCGTGCGCCCGACGGTCATCGAGTGCACCGACCCGGCCAACGAGGTCTTCACGACCGAGTACTTCGGCCCGATCCTCGCCGTGCACGTCTACGAGGACGACCAGTACGACGCCATGCTGGAGCAGATGGAGTCGGTCTCCGACTACGCGCTGACCGGCTCGGTCATCTCCAACGACCGTGCCGCCGCCGCCCACACGATGGAGAAGCTGCGCTACGCCGCGGGCAACTTCTACATCAACGACAAGTCGACCGGTGCCGTCGTCGGGCAGCAGCCCTTCGGTGGCGGTCGCGCCTCCGGTACGAACGACAAGGCCGGTGCTCCGCAGAACCTGATGCGCTGGACGCTGACCCGCGCCATCAAGGAGACGCTGGTCCCGCCGACCGACTACACGTACCCGCACATGGGCTGACGCCCCCCTGGATCCCGCCCCCGGCCTGGGCCCCACCCCGGCCGGGGGCGGTGTCGTGCTCTCCGGGGCCCCGGCCGTCCGGGGCCCGGCTAGATGTGCCGCTGGAGGAAGTCGTCCATCAGCGCCGCTATCTGCTCCGCGTGCGTCTCCAGCGCGAAGTGGCCGGTGGGCAGCAGGTGGACCTCCGCCTCCGGCAGGTCCCGCAGGAACGCCGTCGCCCCCGCCCGGACGAACACCTCGTCGTGCGCGCCCCACACCGCGAGCAGCGGCACCTGTGACGCGCGGAAGTAGGCGTGGAACGCGGGATACAGCTCGATGTTGCTGCCGTAGTCGCCCATCAGCGCGAGCTGGATCGCGTCCTGCCCCTCGCGCGCCATGTCCGCCGCGTCCTGTTCCCAGGCCGCCGGGTCGAGCCGGTCGCGGTAGGCGTCCGGTACCCCGTTCTCGTACTGCCACCTGATGCCCTCGAGGGAGCGGATCTCACGGACCGGGCCGGCGGTCTTCTCGCCCGGGTCCGCGAGGTACGCGAGCACCGGCGCCCAGGCCTCGGCGCCGAGCCCCTCCTCGTAGGCGTTGCCGTTCTGCGTGACGATCGCCGTGACGCGCTCCGGGTGGGCGAGCGCGAGGCGCAGCCCGATCGGGGCGCCGTAGTCCTGGACGTAGACCGCGAACCGGTCGAGGCCCACCGCGGTCGTGAACTCGGCGGTCAGCTCGGCCAGTTCGGCGAAGGTGTACGGGAACGAGGACGCGTCCGGCGTCGCCGAGCGGCCGAAGCCCAGGTGGTCGGGGGCGACGACGCGGTACCGCCCGGCGAGGCGCGGGATCAGGTCGCGGAACATCCGGGAGCTGGTCGGGAAGCCGTGCAGGAGCAGCAGGGCGGGGGCGTCGGCGGGGCCGGCCTCCACGTAGTGGATCTCGTGGCCGCGGACGGTGACAGTCGCCATGATGCCTAACCCCTCAAGTTCGTTAAGACAGTTATGTCGTGACGGGTGAAGTAGAGCGCGCGCGGGGCTAACCTGTCAAGTGTCTTTTACTGGTTAGGGACGTCAGTCGCCTTACCAACTTCCGTCCCGTTCGGGGGAGTTGTTGCGCAACAGGGTGGGCGCGGAGGGCGAAGTCCCTAGCCTGGGCCCCTTCCGCAGGATGTGGCGCGAAGGGGGACACCCATGGACGTGTATGACCTGACAGGGCGCACCGCGCTGGTGACAGGAGGCGCGCAGGGGCTCGGGGCGGCGATGGCCGAGGCGCTCGTGCGCGCGGGCGCCGCCGTCGTCGTCGGCGACGTCGACGAGGAGGCGGGCCGTGCGGAGGTCGAGGCGCTGCGCAAGCGGGGCGGCACGGCAGGGTTCGTGCCGCTCGACGTCACCGACGACGCGAGCTGGGAGTCCGCGGTCGCCGCGGCCGTGGCCGAACTCGGCGGCCTGGACGTCGTCGTCAACAACGCCGGGATCGAGATCTCCGGCCTGGTCGTCGACCTCGACCCGGGTGAGGTCCGCCGGATGCTGGACGTCAACGTCCTCGGCGTCGCGCTCGGCCTCAAGCATGCCTTCCGCGCGATGCGCCCCGGCGGCGCGGCAGGCCGGGGCGGCGCCGTCGTCAACATCTCGTCGGTGGCCGCCACCATCCCGTTCCCCGGCATCGCCGGGTACGCCGCCACCAAGTCCGCGGTCGACCGGCTGACCCGGGTCGCCGCCCTGGAGTCCGGCAAGCTCGGCTACGGGGTGCGGGTCAACTGCCTCTACCCGGGCCTGGTCCCGACGCGGATGGGGGCCGGGCTCGCCCAGGACATGGAGACCCTCGGCCTGTGGCCGAGCGCACAGGCCGCCGTCCAGGACGTCGTCGCGCGGACCCCGCTCGGGCGGCTCGGTGACGCCACCGACATGGCCGACGCCGTGGTCTTCCTCGCCTCCGACGCCGCCCGCTTCATCACCGGCGCGGGCCTCCCGGTCGACGGCGGCATGGGGATGTGACGCAATAGCGGAGCGCATATTCGGGCGCGTGCCTTTTCCTTCTCGTCATGCGTCTCGAATATGCCGTACTCCCTGTGGGGCGCCGGGTTGTGTCCTAAAATCCGGAGGCACGCCATCGTCGACAGGCTGGCGCAGAGATGATGATTCCGGCGGAAAGCATGTGGTTCTCTTCGGGAGGGGCGGTCTCCGCCGTTCCTTCGCGCTTCCCCGGAATGTCCATGGAACTCATGAACGGTGGCGCAGGCGTTCCCTTCTGCGCTTTCCTGATGCTGGTGATCGGCGGCTGTGTCGTCGGGCTCCACCGGCAGACGAGGACGGTCGGCGCGCTGCGGGCGGTGACGCGGACCCTCCAGGACGGCATCCTGCGCCCGCTGCCGAGCCACGTCGGCGGACTGCGCACCGAGGTGCGCTATCTGGCGGCGCAGCCCGAGGCCGGCATCGGCGGGGACATCTACGACGTCAGCAGCACCCCGTACGGCGTGCGCATCCTGATCGGCGACGTCATGGGCAGCGGGATGCCCGCCGTCGGCACGGCCCTCGACACGGTCGGCGCCTTCCGTGAACTGGCCCAGTGCGAGGCCCGGTTGACCATGGTGGCGCAGCGCCTGGACGCGATGCTGGCCCGCCGCGCCGACCGGGAGGACTTCGTCACGGCGCTGCTGATCGGCACGGCCGCCGACGAGGGGCACGCCGAGCTGGTCTGCTGCGGGCACCCGCCGCCCCTGCTGATCCGCGGGCGCCGCGCCACCTTCGTGGACGCCCTGCCGCCGGCGCCGCCCCTCGGCCTGTTCGGGTTGCAGGACGAGTGGTGCCGGGGGAGCACGGTGTCGCTCGTCGCGGGGGACCGGCTGCTCCTGTACACCGACGGCGTCACCGAGGCGCGCGACGGCTGCGGCGCTTTCTATCCGCTCGCCGACCGGGTGACGGCCCTTTACGACAAGGACCCCGGGATTTTCCTCGACGGTATCTCCGCCGATCTGGTGCGGCACACAAAAGGAAGAATAAAAGACGATGCCGCTCTCCTGCTGGTCGATTACGGAGATGTCCGAACCGGCGATGCGCAAATTCGGTCTCCCCGGCCGGACGTGATCCGCAGCCCCGACAATTGACAGCGGCGTCCCGATCGCCCCGATCGACCCGATCGAAAGGCTCGTCACCGTGGCCGACCAGCTGCCCGTGCACCCCACTCCTTTCATCGGGCGGCGCGATGAACTCGCCGCGCTGCGGCACCTGTGCGCACGCTCCCGGCTCGTCACCGTGACCGGCCTCGGCGGCATCGGCAAGACCCGCATCGCCCTGCACGCGGCGGCCGCCGTCGCGGACGGCTTCGACGACGGCGTCCACCTCGTCGAACTGCACGGGCTCCAGGACGCCGACCTGCTCGTCCAGGCCGTCGCCACGTCCGTGCACGTCACCGACCACACCACCCGCCCCCAGCACGAGGTGCTCGCCGACCACCTCGCCGACCGGCGGGTCCTGCTCGTCCTCGACACCTGCGAGCACCTCGTCGAGGCGTGCGCACGGCTCGCCGGGCGCCTCCTGGCCGCAGCCCCCGGCCTGCACATCCTCGCCACCAGCAGGCAGCCCCTCGGCGTGCGCGGCGAGAAGATCCTCACCGTCGCGCCGATGTCCGTGCACGAGGACGCGGTCCAGCTCTTCGCGCAGCGCGCCCGCGCGGCCGACCCGGGCTTCGAGCTCACCGCGCGCACCCGGCCCACGGCGGAGCGGATCTGCGCCCGCCTCGACGGCATCCCCCTCGCCATCGAACTCGCCGCGGGACGGCTGCGCGGCGAGCGCCCCGAGGAACTCCTCGCCCTCCTCGACGACCGCTTCCAGCTCGCCGCCGCCGAACCGCGGCACAGCAGCAGGCACACCAGCAGGCACAGCACCCTGCGCACCACCATCGGCTGGAGCCACGAACTCTGCCCGCCCGCCGAGCGGTTGCTGTGGGCCCGGCTCTCCGTCTTCGCGGGCAGCTTCCACGTACAGGCCGCCGAGGAGGTCTGCGCCGACGACGCCCTGGACCGGGCCGACGTCCCCCGGCTGCTCACGGCGCTCGCCGACAAGTCCCTCCTCGTACGCGAACACGGCCCCGACGGCGAGCAGTTCAGGCAGCTCGACACCGTCCGCGCCTACGGAGCCGAATGGCTGCGCAGGCTCGGCGACGAGCACGCCGCGCGCGTACGCCACCTCGCCTGGTGCCAGACGTTCGCGGAGCGCGGCGAGGCCGCCTGGTTCGGTCCCGGGCAGGCAGCCGTCTTCCGCGCCACCAGGAGCGCGCACGCCCAGCTCGTCGCCGCCCTCGACTTCGCCCTGTCGACCCCCGGGCAGGAGCGGGCCGGCGCCCGGCTCGCCGGGACGCTCTGGTTCTACTGGGTCGGCTGCGGCCTGCTCGGCGACGGACGCTTCTGGCTCGACCGCGCGCTCACCGTCACCTCAGGGCTCCACCGCGACCGGCTCAAGGCCCTGTGGGTCAACGGCTACGTCGCCATCCTCCAGGGCGACGCCCGGGCCGCGGAGTCGCTGCTCACGCGGTGCAGGGCAGGGGCGCTGCGCGGCGACGACGACACCGCGTACGCGTACGCCACCCACCGCATGGGCTGCGCCGCCCTCATGCGCGACGAACACGCCACGGCGGAGCGGCACTTCAGGGCCTCCCTGGCCAGCTACGCCGCCCTCGGCGAACTCGACAGCAACGTCATGATGGCCCGGATCGAACTGGCCATGGCGCTCGCGTTCCAGGGCGACCTCACGGCGGCCGTCGCCCTGTGCGAAGAGGCCCGCGCCACCTGCGAGACGCATGGCGAGCGCTGGGCCAAGGCCTACGCCCTCTACGTCCTCGCCTTCGCCGCCTGGGCCGGCGACCGCGGCGAGGAGGCGGCCCGCCTCGCCCGGGAGTGCCTGGTGATCAACTACGAGTTCCGCGACCTCGTCGGGACCGTGCTGCCCGTCGAGGTCATCGCCCTGCTGTGGGCGTCGCGCGGCGACCACGAACAGGCCGCCGCGCTGCACGGCGCGGCGCGGCGGATCTGGGACCGGGTCGGCCTGCCCCTGTTCGGCTCCGTGTACTTCAACGCTCCGCACGACACGGCCGTCGTCCTCGCCCGCGAAGGTCTCGGCGACCAGGGCTACGCGGCGGCGTTCGAGCGCGGCAGTGGCCTCGGCCTGGACGAGACGGTCGCCCTCGCCCTGGGCCTGACCGTCGTCGCGGGGTGAGCGCCGGCCGTCTCAGTCGGCGGCCACGGTCAGGACGATCTTGCCCTGGGTGCGGCCCGCCGCTCCCATCTCGTGCGCCTTCGCCACCTCCTCCAGGGGCAGCAGCGCCGCGACCTGCGGGCGGATCCGGCCCGCCGCCAGCAGAGCGGACACCTTGCGCAGCGTGCCGCCCGACGGCTGCACCGCCACCGGCGCGAACCGCACGCCCCGCGCCTCCGCGTCCTCCGGAGTGACGCCCGGGTCGGCGAGGGCCGCCGAGACCAGCAGGCCGCCGGGGCGCAGCGTGGCCAGGGTGCGCGGCCCGTAGTCGCCGCCGACCAGGTCGAAGGCCACGTCGACATCCCGTACCGCCCGGGCGAAATCGGTCGTCGTGTAGTCGACCGGCTCGTCGACGCCCAGGTCGCGCAGGAAGTCGTGCTTGTCGGCGCGGGCCGTCCCGATGACGTACGCGCCCTCGGCCTTGGCGATCTGGACGGCGATGTGGCCGACGCCGCCCGCCGCCGCGTGCACCAACACCCGCCGCCCGGGGCCGATCTGCGCCGTCTCGACCAGCGCCTGCCAGGAGGTGAGCGCCGCCGCCGGGACCGCCGCCGCGTGCGCGTGGTCCACGGAGGCCGGCTTCGGCGCCAGGTGCTCGGTGCGGATGACCACGTACTCGGCGTAGCCGCCGCCCCGGATCATGCCGAACACCTCGTCGCCGGGACGGAACTCGGTGACGTCCTGACCGGCCGCCTCGACGACCCCGGAGACGTCCCAGCCGAGCGTGAACGGCGGATCGCCGAAGAGCGGCGCCGCGCCCGAACGCGCCAGCCAGTCCACCGGGTTGACCCCCACGGCGTGCACCCGTACGAGCACCTCGCCCTCGCGCGGCTCGGGCCGCTCCACGGTCGCCACTTCGAGCACCTCGGGGCCGCCGAGGCGGCGCTGGCTGATGACGCGCATGGTGGAGCTCATGATGGGTCTCCCTCGCCGGCCGGTCGGTTCGGGTTCCATCGTGCGGGGTCCGCGGCTGACGTCAACTCCCCCTGGGGGAAGGGGAGTCGGGTGGTACGGGCGGGGCGACCGTGACGACTACGACCAGCCCGCCACGATCAGCGAGAGGCCCACCGCGAACCCCGTTCCGAGCAGCGCCAGATACGTGCCGTAGCGGCGCCGCATCCGGTGCGCGAGGAACCCGAACGCGCCGAAGGCGAGCCCGACCGCGAGGGTGCGGGTGCCGCGGGCGCGGACGGCCGCGGCGAGGAAGTCGCCGGCGGGGACGTCCGCACGGCCGGCCTCATGGGCGTAGACCTTGAAGGGGATGCCGTTCCACGGCTGGTGGCGGACGGCGGCCGCGCCCTCGGCGGACAGTTCGTGCCGCACCTCGGCGCGCATCCGGTCGGTGGTGAGCGGGGCGGGCAACTGGACGCCGGACGCGGCGAGTTGGAGGGCGAGCAGGCCGCCCGCCATGCTGCCCGCGAGCGCGGCGAGGGAGAGTTTCAGGGAGCGGCGCGGGAGTGCCACGCACGCGACCGCGAGCAGCAGTTCGGGCATCAGCGGCCAGCTGAGCGCCTCCGCGCCCGCCCACGCGAAGGCGAGCGGCGGCCCGAACGGGGAACCGACGACGCGCGCGATCCGCTTGCGCACCCGCGAGTCCGCGAGCGGTTCGGCGACCGTACGGTCGTGGAGCGCGGCCACCGCGGCACGCGCCTGGTCCGGGGTCGCCGACGCGGGCAGCGGATCGCCGATGCGGACGCGGACCAGCGAAGGACGGAGCCGGCCGTGCTTGGGCAGCAGCCGGTCCGTGCCCGCGATGCCGACCGGCACGACGGGCACGCCCGCGGCCTCCGCGAGCACCAGCGCGCCCCGGTGGAACGTGCCGAGCGCGCCGTCGCGCCCCCGCGTCCCCTCCGGGAACAGCACGACCGCGCCACCCGCCCGCAGGGACGGCACATGCGCGAGCAGATCGTCCGTCCCGCCGCCGGACCGCCGCACCGGGAACCCGGCGGCGAGACGGCGGCAGATCCGCGCCCGGTACGGAGACGCGAACCAGTAGTCGGCGGCCGCGCCGATCGCCGGACCGTGCCGCGCGTCGAGCGCGGCGAGCAGGGCGGCGGTGTCGGCGTGCGAGGAGTGATTGGCGACCACCACACAGCCCCCGCGCGGCAGGCGGCCCCGCGTCTCGACACCACCGGTGAGGGTCAGGGCGGTACGCCACAGGACGCGGCGGAGCCGGGCGGACACGGTGGTCCGCGCCGAGCGGGCGCCGACGGACGTGGGTGCCGGTGCCGGTGCGGGTGCGTGGGGGAGCCGCGGGGTCGCCGGTTCGCTGTCGCCACAGCCGTCGGCGTCGCCACAGCCGTCGCTGTGGTCGAGGCCCGGCAGGGCAGGGGCGTGTGCGGGGTCTCGGTGGTCGCCGCACCGCTGGTGATCGGGGCCCGGCGAGCCGGGGCGTCGCCTCGTCACAACCCCACCCCCGCCGCCATCACCAGGAGCAGCGCCACCAGCAGCGAGTCGATGCGGTCCAGGAGGCCGCCGAACCCCGGCAGCCAGGTTCCCGCGTCCTTCACGCCCGCCTCCCGCTTCACCATCGACTCCACCAGGTCACCGAGGACCGCCCCCGTCAGGACCGCCGCCCACAGGGCGACGCCGAAGGCGCCGACCGACGCGAGCGCGGCGGCCGTCGCGACGGCGGCGCCCGCGACGCCCGCCCACGTCTTGTTCGGGGAGAGCGGCGACAGCGGGCGGGAGAGCGGCCCGCTGCGGCCCAGCGCGGTCCCGCCGCACCACGCCCCGACGTCCCCGAAGGCCACCGCGACGCCCACGGCGAGCGCCGTGCCCGCGTCCAGGGCGACCAGGCCGGCGAGCGCCACCGGGATCCAGACGAGCCCGAACAGCGTCCGGCACGCCCGCGTGAAGCCGCCCGCCGCGTCCCCGGCGACGACGGCCACGAGCACCGCCGCCCCCAGCAGCGCCCCCGCCGCCCGCACCGCGTCCACACCCGGCGCCGCCCAGGCGAGACCCGGCACCGCGACGGCCGCCACGGTCAGCACGACCCGCTCCCCGCGCCCCAGCCCCGCCATCCGCGCGTACTCGCCCACCGCGACGACCCCGAGCCCTGCCGCGAGCGCGAACGTCCCGGCGCGGCCGAGGAAGAACGCGCCGAGGAACACCGGCGCGGCCAGCGCCCAGCTCCGCCACCGGCGGCGCAACTCGGCCCGCATCCGTACCCGCGCGGGCAGCGCCGCCACGGCCACGCCGCCGGCGCCGAGCACCCCGCCCACCACGGGCACCGCCCGCGCGACCGCCTCCGTGGCGACGAACATCGTGCTCATCGCCCCAACTCCCGCCAGATCCAGTGGAGTCGGACCCCGGCGGTGACCACGGAGCCCACCGCCACGACCCCGAGCACCGGCGCGTACCACCCCGACGCGGCGGCGATCACGGCCAGCAGACACCGCTCGGTCTTGCCGAGCGGGCCGCCGTTGCGGCGCGGGGCGCCCGCCGCCGCGCCCGCGAGCGCGAGCCAGGAGGGCAGCGTCGCCGCGAGCGCCGCCGTCGCCACCAGCCACAGCGGGGCCACGGCCAGGAACCCGGCGAGCATCGCCAAGTCGGCCGCCCGGTCGCCGAGTTCGTTGAGGACGGCGCCGCGCCGGGTGGTGCGCCCCGTGTCACGGGCCAGCGCGCCGTCCAGGTTGGCGAAGCCGAGCCGCGCCGCGAGCAGCACCGCCACCGGCAGCGCGGCGAGCGGCGCGGGCAGGAACGCGAGGGCCGCGCCCGCCGCCGCGCCGCACGCCACCCCCGCCCAGGTCAGCGTGTCCGGCGAGACGCCACGCGCCGCGCACCCGGCGCGGAGGCCGGCGAGGCGGTCCGCGTACCAGGGCTTCAGGGAGTAGAGGCCGTTCATGCCCCCGACTCTGCTCCCGCGACGCCGGGCGCGAATCGGGGCGCGTACTCAAGTAGGCCGTGAGTACCGTGGCCCGGTGACCACGTTGCGCACCGCTCACACCGCCGACCTCACCCGCGCCGAACTCGCCGCCGCCCGCGCCCTGTTGGACGACGCCTTCGACGGCGACTTCTCCGACGCGGACTGGGCGCACACCCTCGGCGGCGTCCACGCCCTCGTCCACGACGGCGCCGGGGACCTCCTCGCGCACGGCTCTGTGGCCCAGCGCCACGCCGTCCACCGCGGCCGTACCCTGCGCGTCGGCTACGTGGAGGCCGTCGCGGTCCGCGCCGACGCGCGCCGCACCGGGCTCGGCGGGCAGGTGATGGGCGCCCTGGAGCGGGTGATCGGGGCGGCGTACGACCTCGGCGCGCTCTCCGCGTCCGCCGACGGGGCGAAGCTGTACGCGGCCCGGGGCTGGGTCCGGTGGGCCGGCCCGTTCGCCGCGTACGGCCCGAGCGGCACCGTTCGGCTCCCCGGCGAGGAGGCCCCGTTCCTCTTCCCGGTCGAGGCGGCCCACGCCCTGGACCCGGCGCTGCCCCTGCTCTTCGACTGGCGGGACGGCGACATCCTCTAGGCCCGCCGGGCCCCCGCCGTACCCGCTGACGGGGCCGATGAAGTGAGTCCCGTCTCAGATAGTAGGAAGTCCGAGTAATTGTGGAGACAGAAGCAGAGTCCTGTCCTAGCTTTGTAGAAGCCGAACGTCTCGCCCGATCCGGCGAATGGCGGCCGTGAGCTGAGCACCGCGCAGGCAACCCCTGCGGCTCTCGCTCCCCGCCTCTTCCGGCGCCTCGAAATCCCGCACAGACGCGCGCAGTTGCGCGCGTCCTCATGTGATCCGTGATCTCAAGGAGTCGATCATCATGGCCACTGCGACGCCCGTCCGCCGCCGAGTCCGTCACGTCTCCCCGTCCAGCGAAGCCGACCGGCAGGCCGCGAAGACCGCCGCCGCGGCCCTTCAGCGCGCCCTCGACCGCAGGGACAACGGCGGCGAGACCGGTCACTGAGACCTGAGCTGAGCACCGCTCCGACGCACCTCGAAGTGGTCGACGCGTTCGCCCCCGCGGGCCAGCGCCGACACCCTGAGGCGCGGGTGCGCCCCGGACTCCGCCTCGACCTTGAGCAGCGAGAATCCGCGATAGCGCACCCGTGACCAGTCGGCGGTCTCCTTCTTCGCCTGCCCCGAGGCCGACGCCCAGACCACGCTGTCGACCGGCCGGTGCCGGCGCTCGTGCCCCTCGTAGCTCTCCTTGCTGCCGGGCTGGAAGCCGTACAGGTCACGGCCGCCGCCGCCCGCGGTGACGTACACGACGCCGTCGCGCACGGGATCCGCCGTGCCGCCGATCGGCACGGCCCGGCCCACCGCCGAGCCGCGCACCGCGTCGGTGCGCTCGTAGACGTGGTTGTGCCCGTTGACGACCAGGTCCACCCGGTGCTTGTCGAACAGCGGTACCCACGCCTTGCGCACCCCGCCGTCCGAGGCGTGGGCCGAGGTCGAGTACGCGCAGTGGTGGAAGAACACGACGACGAAGTCGATGTGCGCCGTGGCACGGAGTCGCCCCAGCGTGCGTTCCAGCCACGCCGTCTGACGGCCGTCGCTGTGCCCCAGGTTCGCCCTGATCTCGTAACTCACGTCGTTCGCGTCCAGCGCCACCACGCCGACATTGCCGTACGTGAACGCGTACGCGCCCGGCGTCGACCGCGGGTCGAAGCCGCTGTCCGGCAGTGACCAGCGGGCCAGCTGGCCGCCGTAGCCGTCGGGGGAGTACCAGGCCTCCATGTCGTGGTTGCCGGTCGTCACCATCCACGGCACGGTCCGCGCGACCTGCTCGTTCTGCTTGAGGAACAGGTCCCAGGCGCCGGGGTCGTAGCCGTCGGACTTCTCGCCGTGTCCTGTGCCGTCCGCGTAGCAGAGGTCGCCGGCGTGCAGGTGGAACGCCGGGTTCTGGGCCAGCATCAGGCGGTCGCTCGCCGCCGCCGCGTCCCCCACCCCCTGGTCGCCGAAGGCCGTGAACGTGAACGACTTCGGGGCGGCCGGCGCCGTGCGGAAGCGGGAGATCGTCGAGCGGTGCGCGGGCGCGGCCGGGTCGAAGCCGTCGTGGCCGACGCCGTAGTAGTACGTCGTGCCCGGGGCGAGCCGGTCCAGTGCGGCATGGACGTAGAACTGGTCGAGCGCGAGTCGTACGCCGCTGACGCCCGGGGTGTGCAGGGCGCGCACCTCCGCCGGGATCCTGCGGCCCAGGTCGTCGGGGCGCAGACCGATCCGGACGTACGGCTTTCGCACCGCGAGCGGCACCTGCCACGAGATCCGCATCTGTGTCATCGGGTCGGCGCCGAAGGCGAGATGGCGGCCGAAGGGCGGGACGCCGGAGCCGTGCGCGGTCGTGGCCGGCGACGGTGACCCCGAGGTCCGCGTCCCCGGCGCCGTGCCCTGCGAGCAGCCGGTGAGCAGCCCGCCCGCCACCGCGCCGGCCGACACCAGCGCACGCCGCCTGCTGAACCTCGTCCGCAGGTACTCGTACTGCTCGGGCATGCTCATCCGCCGCGCGAGCTGCGGCGGGATGCCGACGTCCGGGGTCTCCATGGCAGAGAACTTCCCAGCGGTTCCCAACTCCCGCCATACCCACGGGTGAACAGCAGGCGACCGTACGCCGAGGGGAGCCCCCGCAGGCACCCGGCACCCTGTCCGCATCGTGGACATCGTGTGTCATCCCATGGGACAAGGGGTACCGTGCGGGACATGTCTCGCAGCATCAATCTCGCAGTGATCCCCGGTGACGGCATCGGCCAGGAGGTCGTGGCCCAGGGTCTCAAGGTCCTCTCCGCCGTCCTTCCGCAGGATGTGAAGCTGGAGACCGAGGAGTACGACTTCGGCGCCAAGCGCTACCACGCGACCGGTGAGACGCTCACCGACGCCGACCTCGACTCCCTCAAGAAGCACGACGCCATCCTGCTCGGCGCCATCGGCGACCCGTCGGTGCCGTCCGGTGTCCTGGAGCGCGGCTTCCTGCTCAAGCTCCGCTTCGCCTTCGACCACCACGTGAACCTGCGTCCGTCGAAGCTCCTCCCCGGTGTCTCGACCCCGCTGGCCGGCCAGCCGGAGATCGACTTCGTCGTCGTCCGCGAGGGCACGGAAGGCCCGTACACGGGCAACGGCGGCGTCATCCGCAAGGGCACGCCCCACGAGGTCGCCACCGAGGTCTCCGTCAACACCGCGTTCGGTGTGGAGCGTGTGGTCCGTGACGCGTTCGCCCGCGCCCAGGCCCGGCCCCGCAAGAAGCTCACGCTGGTCCACAAGAACAACGTGCTGACCTTCGCGGGCCACCTGTGGACCAACATCTTCAACAAGGTGGCCGAGGAGTTCCCCGACGTCACCACCGACTACATCCACGTCGACGCCGCGACCATCTACCTGGTCACCGACCCGGCCCGGTTCGACGTGATCGTCACCGACAACCTCTTCGGCGACATCATCACCGACCTCGCCGCGGCCGTCTCCGGCGGCATCGGCGTCGCGGCCTCCGGGAACATCAACCCGGGCCGCGAGTTCCCGTCGATGTTCGAGCCCGTCCACGGCTCGGCGCCGGACATCGCGGGCCAGGGCAAGGCCGACCCGACCGCCACGGTCCTCTCGGTCGCCCTCCTCCTGCGTCACCTCGGCTACGAGGAGCAGGCCGCCCGCATCGAGACCGCGGTCTCCGCCGACCTCGGCGAGCGCGGGGACGCGGTCCGCTCCACCGACGAGATCGGCGACGCCCTCGTCGCCCGAGTAGTAGCCGGCTGACCCGGCGCTCATCCACGTAAGAGAAGCCGCCGGGTCGCACTCCGCACCCGGCGGCTTCTCATGTCGCGGCCCCGGGTGCCACCATCGACCCCGGGCCGCATCACCTCTGGCGCACCACAAGGACCGTTCCGAGCACACCTCCCCGCGCGCGATAATCGAACGTGGGGCCGCGATGTGTACACGAAAGCTCGGACGTCCTAGTACAAGGAGTGCAGACGTGAGCGCGGTCCGTCACAACCAACGGTGAAGGACACGCAACCATGACGACGCCCACGATCGAGCTCAAGCCCTCCTCGACCCCGCTGTCCGCCGCGGAGCGCGAGGCGATCCTGGCCAACCCCGGATTCGGCCGCCACTTCACCGACCACATGGTCACCGTCAAGTGGACCGAGGGGCGCGGCTGGCACGACGGGCAGCTCGTGCCCTACGGCCCGCTCTCCCTCGACCCGGCGACGAACGTCCTGCACTACGCGCAGGAGATCTTCGAGGGCCTCAAGGCCTACCGCCAGCCCGACGGCACGGTCGCCACGTTCCGCCCCGACATGAACGCCAAGCGTTTCCAGCACTCGGCCTGGCGTCTCGGCATGCCCGAGCTGCCGGTCGAGACGTTCATCGAGGCCTGTGACCTCCTCGTCCAGCAGGACAAGGACTGGGTCCCGGCGCACGGCGGCGAGGAGTCGCTCTACCTGCGCCCGTTCATGATCGCGACCGAGGTCGGCCTGGGCGTGAAGCCCGCCAACGAGTACCTCTTCATCGTGATCGCCTCGCCCGCGGGCGCGTACTTCCCCGGCGGCGTGAAGCCCGTCTCCATCTGGCTCTCCGAGGACCGCGTCCGCGCCGTCCCCGGCGGCGTCGGCGACGCCAAGACCGGCGGCAACTACGCGGCCTCCCTGCTCGCGCAGGCCGAGGCCGCCGCCAAGGGCTGCGACCAGGTCGCCTACCTCGACGCGGTCGAGCACAAGTGGGTCGAGGAGCTCGGCGGCATGAACCTGTACTTCGTGTACGGCGACACGATCGTCACGCCGACCCTGACCGGCTCCCTGCTCGCGGGCGTCACCCGTGACTCGCTCCTCCAGGTCGCCCGCGACCTCGGCTACAAGTCGCAGGAGGCCCGCGTCTCCATCGAGCAGTGGCAGGCCGACACGGCCTCCGGCGAGCTGACCGAGGTCTTCGCGTGCGGCACGGCCGCGGTCATCACCCCGGTCGGCACGGTCAAGCGCGCGAGCGCCGAGTGGCAGCAGTCCGGCGGCGAGGCCGGCGAGGTCACGATGAAGCTCCGCAACGCGCTCCTCGACATCCAGCGCGGCAAGACCGAGGACACGCACGGCTGGATGCACCGGCTCGGCTGAGTCCGACACCGGTCCGGTCACGGGCCGCACCCCGGCCGGGGTGCGGCCCGTTCCGCGTCTGCGGACCCTGCCATTAGAGCGACACTCAAATATGGCGCTCCCCACAACAAGGACAGCCCCACATCCACGTACACTCCCTTTAGAACGGCGCTCAAATTGATCGGAGCCCCACCTTGAGACTGACGCCCACCGAACGCGACCGGCTGCTCCTCTTCGGCGCGGCCGAACTGGCGCGCGCCCGCAAGGCCCGCGGGCTGCGGCTCAACGTGCCGGAGGCGACCGCGCTGATCGCCGACACCGTCTGCGAGGCGGCCCGCGACGGGCGGCGGCTCGCCGAGGCGATCGAGGCGGCACGGTCCGTGCTCGGCCCCGACGACGTGCTGCCGGGCGTCGCCGACGTCGTCACCGAGGTGCATGTCGAGGCGGTCTTCGACGACGGCTCCCGGCTCGCGATCGTGAGCGCCCCGATCGCGGGCGGCGGGCTCGGCGACGAGGCGCCGGGCGCGCTGCTGCCCGGGCCCGAACACCGCGACCCCGCACCGCAGTTGACGCTCACCGTCACCAACACCGCGTCCGTCCCGGTCTCCGTCACCTCGCACTTCCACTTCTTCGAGGCGAACCCGCGGCTCGACTTCGTACGGGAGAAGGCGTACGGGATGCGGCTCGCGGTGCCCGCCGGGTCGTCCGTGCGGTTCGGGCCGGGGGAGTCCGCCGAGGTCGGGCTCGTGCCGATCGGCGGCGAGCGGATCGCCATCGGTTTCGCGGGGCTCGTCGACGGGCCGCTGGACGCGCCCGGAGCCCGCGAGGAAGCGCTGCGCCGCGCCGCCGCCTGCGGATACCTCGGAACCAGCGAGAAGGAGGACGGCCGATGAGCCGCCCGGGAGGCCACCCCGCCGAGGCGCGCCGCCTCACCCCGCACGAGTACGCGGCCACGCACGGCCCGCGCGCCGGTGACCGGATCCGGCTCGGCGACTCCGGGCTCACGATCGAGGTCGAGTCGGACTCGCAGGCGTACGGGGACGAGTTCCTCGCCGGGTTCGGCAAGACGGCCCGCGACGGACTGCACCTGAAGGCCGCGGCGGTCCGCGAGACCTGCGACGTCGTGATCAGCAACGTCGTGGTGATCGACGCCGAGCTGGGCATCCGCAAGGTGTCCATCGGCATCCGGGAGGGCCGGATCCACGCCATCGGGCGGGCCGGCAACCCGGACACCCTCGACGGGGTCGACGTCGTCGTCGGCACCGGCACGTCGATCGTGTCCGGCGAGGGGCTGATCGCCACCGCGGGGGCCGTCGACACCCACGTCCACCTGCTCTCGCCGCGCATCATGGAGGCCTCGCTCGCCTCCGGTGTCACCACGATCATCGGGCAGGAGTTCGGCCCGGTCTGGGGCGTCGGCGTCAACTCGCCCTGGGCGCTCAAGCACGCCTTCTCCGCGTTCGACGCCTGGCCGGTCAACATCGGCTTCCTGGGCCGGGGTTCGTCCTCGCACGGGGCACCTTTGGTGGAGGCCCTTGCCGAGGGCGGCGCCTGCGGGTTCAAGGTGCACGAGGACATGGGCGCGCACACCCGCGCGCTCGACACGGCGCTGCGCGTCGCCGAGGAGTACGACGTCCAAGTCGCCCTGCACAGCGACGGGTTGAACGAGTGCCTGTCGGTCGAGGACACCCTGCGCGTCCTCGAAGGCCGCACCATCCACGCCTTCCACATCGAGGGCTGCGGCGGCGGTCACGTACCGAACGTCCTGAAGATGGCGGGCGTCGCCAACGTCATCGGCTCGTCGACCAACCCCACCCTTCCCTTCGGGCGGGACGCCGTCGCCGAGCACTACGGCATGATCGTCTCCGTCCACGACCTCAAGCCCGACCTGCCCGGCGACGCCGCCATGGCCCGCGACCGGATCCGCGCCGGGACGATGGGCGCCGAGGACGTGCTGCACGATCTGGGCGCGATCGGCATCACGTCGTCGGACGCGCAGGGCATGGGCCGCGCGGGGGAGACGGTCCGGCGCACCTTCGCCATGGCCGGGAAGATGAAGGCCGAGCTGGGCGACCCGGGCGTCGGCCACGACAACGACCGCGTCCTGCGCTACATGGCGAAACTGACCATCAACCCCGCCGTCGCCCACGGCCTCTCCCACGAGATCGGCTCCATCGAGGTCGGCAAGATGGCCGACATCGTGCTGTGGCGCCCCGAGTTCTTCGGCGCGAAGCCGCAGCTGGTGCTGAAGTCCGGCTTCCCCGCGTACGGGGTCGTCGGCGACCCGAACGCGGCCACCGACACCTGCGAACCCCTCGTCCTGGGACCGCAGTTCGGCGCGCACGGCGCCACCGCCGCCGAGCTCTCCGTCGCCTTCGTCGCCCAGGCCGCCGTCGACGACGGCCACGACACGATGCCCACGCGGCGGCGCCGGGTCGCCGTGCGCGGCGCCCGCGGCATCGGCCCGGCGGACCTGCGCCGCAACTCCCGTACGGGCGCGGTCGACGTGGACCAGCGCACCGGCCTGGTCACCCTCGACGGAGAACCGCTGCGCTCCGAACCGGCCGACTCCGTCTCCCTCAACCGTCTCTACTTCCTCTGAGGTTGTCTGTCATGACGTACGTGATGCCGCCCGAGTGGGCCCCGCACGAGCGCACCTGGATGGCGTGGCCGAGCCCGAATCCGACCTTCGCCGACGACCGGGAACTCGCCGACGCGCGCGCCGCCTGGGCGTCGGTCGCCAACGCCGTCCGCGCCTTCGAGCCGGTGACGATGGTCGTCGGCCCGGGTCAGGAGGCATCGGCGCGCGAACTCCTCGACCCCGCCGTCGAGTTGGCGGAGCGGGACCTGGACGACGCGTGGATGCGGGACATCGGCCCGACGTTCGTGAAGCACGCCGCGACCGGTGAACTGGCCGCCGTGGACTGGACGTTCAACGGCTGGGGCGCCCAGGACTGGGCCCGCTGGGAGCACGACTCCAAGATCGCCCGCCATGTCGCCGACCTCACCGGGGTGCCCGTGCACTCCACGAACCTGGTCAACGAGGGCGGTGGCATCCACGTCGACGGCGAGGGCACGGTGCTCCTCACCGAGACGGTCCAACTCGACCCCGACCGCAACCAGGGCTGGTCGAAGGCCGGCGTCGAGGCCGAGATCCACGCCCGCATCGGCACGTCGAAGGCGATCTGGCTGCCGCGCGGACTCACCGGCGACTACGGCCAGTTCGGCACGCGCGGCCACGTCGACATCGTCGCGGCGTTCGCGGCGCCCGGCGTCGTCCTCGTCCACGCGCAGGAGGACCCGGCCCACCCGGACTTCGAGGTCAGCCGCGAGATCATCGGCGTACTGACCGGACAGACCGACGCACAGGGCCGCTCCCTGGAGATCGTCGAGGTCCCCGCCCCGACGGTCCTCACCGACGCCGACGACGGCTCCTGGGTCGACTACTCCTACATCAACCACTACCTCTGCAACGACGGCGTCGTCCTGTGCGCCTTCGACGACCCCAACGACGAGAAGGCGGCGGCAATCTTCCGCCGCCTGTTCCCGCCACGCACCGTCACCCTCGTCGACGCCCGCACGGTCTTCGCGGCGGGCGGCGGCATCCACTGCATCACGCAGCAGCAGCCGGCCCGATGACCGGGACCCCGCGCCGTCACACGCCGGCCCCGCCCCGGGAGCAGGTGCTCGCCGCCGCCATGGCGATGATCGCCGAGAGCGGTCTCGAGCGGCTCACCATGGCGGGGCTCGGCCGGGAAGTGGGCATGAGCAGCGGGCACGTGGCCTACCACTTCAAGTCCAAGGACGAGCTGCTGCTGCGCACGCTGGAGTGGAGCGAGGGACAACTCGGCCTTCAGCGGCGGCAGTTGCTGGACTCCGGGGGGCCGGTGCGGGAACGGCTCGACGCGTACGTCGATCTGTACGTGCCCGACGGGCACCGCGACCCGCACTGGACGCTCTGGCTGGAGGTGTGGAACCGCTCGCAGAACGCCGACGACGACGGCCGCGCCCGGCAGGCCGCCATCGAGGGCGCCTGGCACCGGGACCTGGTCGCGCTGCTCGCGGAGGGGATCTCGCGCGGCGAGTTCCGGTCGGGCGTGGACCCCGACCGGTTCGCGGCGCGGCTGCGGGCACTGCTCGACGGGTTCTCCATCCATGTCGCGATCGGGCTCAGAGGGGTCGACCGGGATCAAGTGATCGCTCACGTAGGGGAGTTCATCGAGGACGGACTCATGGCGGCCGACGTCTGAGGTCGCGTCCAGGTTGTACGTCATCCGGCGGATTGCTCCCGTTGTGGATGGTGCGCTTGTATCGGCGCGGGCCCCTGGTGCCGGACCGGGGCGCCCGTTTCGCACACCACGGGGGAATCACCGCATGCGTCGTACCGCCCTGCCCGCACTCCTGGCCGCCACCGCTGTCGCGCTCGCCGCCGGGCCCGCCCTCGCCGCGCCGCCCGCGCCCCGCACCGAGCGGATCTCCGTCTCGGCCGCGGGGGAGCAGGGCGACGCCGACTCCGGCGGCCCGCTGCTCAGCAGGACCGGCCGCTACGCCGTCTTCAGCTCGTACGCCACGAATCTCGTGCCCGACGACACCACCGACACCGACGACGTCTTCGTACGCGACCTGCGCACCGGAACCCTGGAGCGGGTCAGCGTCGCCTCCGACGGCACGCCGGCCGACGGCCAGTCGGAGGCCGCCGGGATCAGCGCCGACGGCCGTTACGTCGTCTTCCGCTCCACCGCCACGAACCTCGTGCCCCAGGACCCCCGCGGACCCCAGTGGGCGTACGACGTGTACGTCCACGACCGCCGCACCGGCACGACCGAGCTGGTCAGCGGCGCCCCGGACGGCGTCTCCGCGTACGCGAACTGGAGCGCCGACATCTCCGACGACGGCCGCTACGTCGCCTTCAACGCCCGCCCATACCAGATGGAGGGCGAGAACAACATCAACCCGGCCGTCTACCTCCACGACCGCGAGACCGGCACCACGCGGCGCGTCAGCAACCGCGAACACCCCACCCTCGCCGGGTACAACTTCGACCTGAGCGGCAACGGCCGCTATCTCGCCTACGGCCAGAACGGCGTGCGCTCCGGCGACGGCTTCGTCTACGTCAAGGACCTGCGCACCGGCGCCGAGGAGCAGGTCAACGTCACCCCGGACGGCAAGCCCTCCGCGATGGGCGGCTCGGCCCCCGAGATCTCGGACGACGGGCACACCGTCAAGTTCGGCTCCTGGGCGACGGACCTGGTGCCGGGCAGCGAGGGCCCCGCCGCGACCAACATCTACATCCGCGATCTGCGCACCGGCACCACGCGCCGTATCACGCACGAGGGGGAGGGGTCGGGGGTGTACTCCAACGGCGTGCTGAGCGCCGACGGACGCCACGTCGCCTACGACATCAAGGTCGGCCCCGCCGTCAACGTGTTCGTCCGCGACCTGCGCACCGGCGCGACCACCCTGGCGGGCCCCGGCACGGACGGCGGCCCGCTCACCGACGAGGGCGCGTACTCCTCGTCCCTCGACGCCCACGGCCGCACCGTCGGCCTCGGCTCGGCATCCGCCCAGCTGGTCGCCGACGACACCAACGGCCACCGCGACGCCTTCGTCCGCCGCCTGCGCTAAGCCACGACGAACCGCACCGGCGTCCCCGGCACCGCCTGCGCCGCCGCGGCCAGCGCCTCCTCCGGGACGACGGCGATCACCGGGTAGCCGCCGGTCGTCGGGTGGTCGTGTAGGAAGACCACCGGGCGGCCGTCGGGCGGCACCTGGACCGCCCCGAGCAGCATGCCCTCGCTCGGCAGTTCGCCCGCCAACTCCCGTTCCAGCGACGGCCCTTCGGTACGCAGGCCGATCCGGTTGCTCTGCGCGGACACCGTGTACCCGGCGGTGAAGAGCGTGCGCAGGGCCGCCGCCGTGAACCAGTCGGCCCGCGGTCCCGGGCGGGCCGGGAGGACGAGTTCGGCGGGCGGCGCGGGCCAGGGCGCCGCCACCGGGAGCGCGACCGGGCCGCCCGGCGCGGTGCCGAGCGGCAGCAGGTCCCCCTCGGTGAGCGGCGCGGGGCCGAGCCCCGACAGGAGGTCGGTGGAGCGGCTGTCGAGGACCGGGTCCACGGCGATGCCTCCGGCGACGGCGATGTACGAACGGACACCGCGCTCGGCGGGGCCGGCGTCGAGCACGGCTCCGCCGGGCACGCGTACCGGCGCACCCCATGGCGCGGGCCGCCCGTCGACGGTGACCGCGCACGGCGCCCCGCCCACGACGATGGTCACCGGACGATCGGGCCGCAGGGCGCAGCCGCTGAGCGTGGTCTCCAGAACGGCAGCGCCGCCCGCGTTCCCGACGAGCCGGTTGGCGAGCCGCATCGCGGGCGCGTCGAGCGCCCCGGACCGGGGAACTCCCAGATGCGCGTGGCCCGTTCGCCCCTCGTCCTGAACGCTGGTGAGGGCCCCGGCCCGTACGACGACGACCTTGCCGGTCATGACTGTTCAAGCCCCTCGGCCACATCAAGCCCCTTGGCTTCACGGAGCGACTCCGGCACATCAAGCCCCTCCGGCGATTGAGGAGCGGGGTCCGGGGCAGAGCCCCGCGACCCCGAGAACCCCACACCCGCCCCGGAGAACCGCACCCGCGTCCCCGGCGACAACAGCGCGGCCGACTCCCGCCCGGGATCCCACAGCACCCCCGCCCCCACCATCGTCCCGATGATCCGCCACCCCCCAGGCGTAGCCCGCGGATACACCGCCGAGTACGGCCCGGCCAGGGCAACCGCCCCCACCGGCACCCGCGTACGCGGAGTAGCCCGCCGCGGCACATGCAACTCCTCAGGCAACCCGGTGAGATACCCGAACCCGGGCGCGAACCCGCAGAACGCCACGCGATACGCGAACGAGGCGTGCAGGGCGCCCACTTCGTCCTCCCCGACCCCCCACATCGCGGCGACCTCCCCCAGATCGGGCCCGTCGTACACCACGGAAACGGTCACCACGTCCCCCTCGGCCGGCGGAGCCGACGGCACGTCCCACAACCTCACCCGACGTCCCAGCGCGGCCGGATCCTCGACCCCGTCGAGCAGCACCGTCCGCGCCCCGGGCACGATCTCGCCCACCCCCGGCAACATCCCCGCCGCCCGCCGCCGCAGCACCTCCGCGTGGAACGCCCCGGCCCGCTCCCCGTCCGCCAGCTCCACGAGCAGGGCCCGCCGCCCGGCGACCCGCACCTCCATCCCCGTACTCACGCGAACGCCTCCACCACGACCCCCGCGCCCTCCAGCGCCTCCCGCACCCGTGCCGCGATCGCCGCCGCGCCCGGGGTGTCGCCGTGCACGCACAACGACCGCGCCGCGACGGCGACATACGTACCGTCGACCGCTTCGACACCCCCGCCCACGGCGAACCCGACAGCCCGCCGCACCACAGCACCCGCGTCCTCGACCACGGCCCCGGCCTCCCGCCGCGACACGAGCGTCCCCTCGGGCGTATAAGCGCGATCGGCGAACGCCTCCCGCACAGAACCCAGCCCCGCCTCATCGGCGGCGGCGAGCAGCTCCGACCCGGGCAGCCCGAGCACCGGAAGCGCCCCGCCCGCGAGCAGCACCCCGGCGACGACGGCCCGCGCCTGTTCGGCGTCGCGCACGGTCCGGTTGTAGAGCGCGCCGTGCGGCTTCACATACGTCACCTCGGCCCCGGCGGCCTGCGCGAAGACCCTCAACGCCCCGATCTGGTACGCCACTTCGGCCGCGAGCTCGTCCGGCGGCACGTCCATCGCGCGCCGTCCGAAACCGGCGAGGTCCCGGTACGACACCTGCGCCCCGATCCGCACCCCGCGCGCGGCGGCCGCGTCGCAGACCTTGCGCATCACGCTCGGGTCGCCCGCGTGAAAGCCGCAGGCGACGTTGGCGCTGGTCACGACGGACAGCAGGGCGTCGTCGTCCGTGAGGGTCCAGCGGCCGAAGCCTTCGCCGAGGTCCGCGTTGAGGTCGATCACGTCCTGGGTCACCTCTCCAACGTAAGCGATTGTTGAACGATCCGACAAGGGTGCGCCTTGCTGCCGAGGCCTGCCCGCGATCATGAACACAATGAACGCAAGTACGCCCGATCGTTGCCCGTTACACCCTTGTCACTGAGCGGAGCGCTCCCGCATCGTGGCGCCCCATGGGACGAGAGCAATGGAAGAAGATCCTGGTCGGCTCGGCCGGGAACATGGTCGAGTGGTTCGACTGGTTCGTGTACGCGAGCTTCGCGACGTACTTCGCGGGGGCCTTCTTCCCCGACGGCAACCCGACCGCCCAGCTGATGAACACCGCCGGCATCTTCGCCGTCGGCTTCTTCATGCGCCCCGTCGGCGGCTGGCTGCTCGGCCGGGTCGGTGACCGCAAGGGGCGCAAAGCGGCGCTCACCCTCACCGTCACCCTGATGTCCGCGTCGGCCGTCCTCATCGCGGTCGCCCCGACCTACGCCGTCGCCGGATACGGCGGCGCGGTCGTCCTGCTCGTCGCCCGCCTCCTGCAAGGACTTTCGGTCGGCGGCGAGTACGCGGCCAGCGCGACGTACCTCACCGAGGCGGCGGCCCCGGAGAAGCGCGGCTTCGCCTCCAGCTTCCAGTACGTGTCGATGACGGCAGGACAGATCGTCGGGCTCGGCCTCCAGATCGTCCTGCAGCGCACCCTGTCCGACGACGCCCTGCACAGCTGGGGCTGGCGCATCCCGTTCATCGTGGGCGCCCTCGGCGCGGCGGTCATCTTCTACCTGCGCCGCAACATGCTGGAGACCGAGGTCTACGAGGAGTCCGCCGACGCCGACGCCACCGTGGGCGGCGACGACAAGGGCACCATCAAGGCGCTGCTGGCGCACAAGCGCGAGGCGTTCCTCGTCATGGCGCTCACCATGGGCGGCACCGTCGCCTACTACACGTACACCACGTACCTCACCAAGTACCTGTCGAACTCCGCCGGGTTGAGCAAGCAGACCGCGACCCTCGTCTCCTTCTGCGCGCTCATCGTCTTCGCCTGCCTCCAGCCGCTGGCCGGCGCGCTCTCCGACCGGATCGGGCGCCGCCCGCTGCTGATCACCTTCGCGGTGGGCTCCACCTTCCTGACGGTCCCGATCATGACGCTGCTCCAGCACGCGGGCTCGTTCTGGCCGGCCCTCGGCCTGTCCCTGCTCGCCCTCGTCGTCGTCACCGGCTACACCTCCATCAACGCCTGCGTGAAGGCCGAGCTCTTCCCGACCGGCATCCGCGCCCTCGGAGTCGCGCTCCCGTACGCCATCGCCAACGCGCTGTTCGGCGGCACCGCCGAGTACGTCGCCCTCTGGTTCAAGGACGGCGGCATCGAGTCGGGCTTCTACTGGTACGTCGCCGGATGCGCGGCCGTGTCGTTGATCGTCTACCTGACGATGCGCGAGACCCGCGACATCGACCTGAACCGGGTGAAGACGGCGGAAAACGTGACGCACGCCGCGAAGCAGGTCGCCTGACCGCATCGTGAGACCACAGCCCGGGCCCCGCCCGGGCTGTGGCAAACTGCGGGCGTGCTCTCGTTCGCCATGATTATTGGCAGCAGGCGCGCCGGTCCGCAGTGACCACCCCGTACGACCCGGTACAGGTGGACACCGTCGTCCTCGACCCGCGCGCAGACCTCTCGCACCCGCGAGAGGTTTTTCTGTTTCCGGCCCATCCGCAGCCGGACCAAGAGCGCGAGGGATCATTGAAGGACGGTGGAGCCGGTCATTCCGGTAGACCGAGATCCCATACAGGAGCCAGATCAGCATGAGCAGCAGCCCGAGCGAACGTAGCGAGACCCCCTCCGGCGCATCCGGCGAACTCGACGATTCCTTCCACGTCTTCGACACGACGCTGCGCGACGGCGCGCAGCGTGAGGGCATCAACCTCACCGTCGCGGACAAGCTGACCATCGCACGGCATCTGGACGACTTCGGCGTGGGCTTCATCGAGGGCGGCTGGCCCGGCGCCAACCCCCGCGACACCGAGTTCTTCGCCCGCGCGCAGCAGGAGATCGACTTCAAGCACGCGCAGCTCGTCGCCTTCGGCTCCACGCGCCGCGCCAACGCCAAGGCGAGCGAGGACCCGCAGGTCAAGGCCCTCCTCGACTCCGGCGCCCCGGTCATCACGCTGGTCGCCAAGTCGCACGACCGGCACGTCGAACTCGCCCTGCGCACCACCCTCGACGAGAACCTGGAGATGGTCCGCGACACTGTCTCCTACCTCGTCGCCCAGGGCCGCCGCGTCTTCGTCGACTGCGAGCACTTCTTCGACGGCTACCGCGCCAACCCCGCGTACGCGAAGGCCGTCGTACGGTCCGCGCACGAGGCCGGCGCCTCCGTCGTCGTGCTCTGCGACACCAACGGCGGCATGCTCCCCGCCCAGGTCCAGGCGATCACGCACACCGTCCTCGACGACACCGGCGCCCGGCTCGGCATCCACGCCCAGGACGACACCGGCTGCGCCACCGCCAACACCCTCGCCGCCGTCGACGCGGGCGCCACCCACGTGCAGTGCACGGCCAACGGCTACGGCGAGCGCGTCGGCAACGCCAACCTCTTCCAGGTCGTCGGCGCACTGGAACTCAAGTACGGCAAGAAGGTCCTGCCCGACGGCAAGCTCCGCGAGATGACCCGCATCTCGCACGCCGTCGCCGAGGTCGTCAACCTCACGCCGTCCACGCACCAGCCGTACGTGGGCGTCTCGGCCTTCGCGCACAAGGCGGGCCTGCACGCCTCCGCGATCAAGGTCGACCCGGACCTGTACCAGCACATCGACCCCGAGCAGGTCGGCAACCGCATCCGGATGCTCGTCTCCGACATGGCGGGCCGCGCCTCCATCGAGCTCAAGGGCAAGGAGCTCGGCGTCGACCTCGGCGGCGACCGCGAACTGGTCGGCCGGGTCGTGGACCGGGTCAAGGAGCGCGAGCTCCAGGGCTACACGTACGAGGCCGCCGACGCGTCCTTCGAACTGCTGCTGCGCGCCGAGGCCGAGGGCCGGGAGCGCAAGTACTTCCGCGTCGAGTCCTGGCGGGCCATCGTCGAGGACCGCCCTGACGGCACCCACGCCAACGAGGCCACGGTCAAGCTCTGGGCCAAGGGCGAGCGCATCGTCGCCACGGCCGAGGGCAACGGGCCGGTCAACGCCCTCGACCGTGCGCTCCGCGTCGGTCTCGAGCGCATCTACCCGCAGCTCGCGAAGCTGGAGCTGGTCGACTACAAGGTGCGCATCCTGGAGGGCAAGCACGGCACGTCCTCCACGACCCGCGTCCTGATCTCGACGTCCGACGGCACGGGTGAGTGGTCGACGGTCGGCGTCGCCGAGAACGTGATCGCGGCGTCGTGGGGCGCCCTGGAGGACGCGTACACCTTCGGCCTGCTGCGGGCGGGTGTGGAGCCGGTGGAGTAGGGCCTCAGTCAAGCCCCTCCGGCGATTGAGGGAGCCCGACCCGGAGCCCCGCCGCCAGCATCTGCGGCACCGGGGCGATGCCGCTGCCGAGCCGCATGTTGCTGAGCG